>CAILYI010000066.1 GCA_903838415.1 uncultured Anaerolineae bacterium
AATGCTGGCGAGTTGGAAACCACGCGAGGTTTTAATGCTGTACACCACGGAGCGAACGACACGTTCAGATCCATTGGAATCTTGGATGACAACTTCCTGCTCGCGTATATGCTTCGGGACTTCTCCAGATGTGACCATGCGTTGGACAAAGGTCTTGATTTGTTCGTATGCTTCCGGAAGTCTGTGTTCAGCGCGCATGTTATGAAATTGAACATCCCAAAGGGGTTTGCCTTTTACCTCCGCGTGCGAAACGCCGGTCATCTGTGCCTGTGCGGGATTCCACTCGACGATGTTGCCTTCTTCATCCACCAGGGTAATTCCATCTGTGGCATGCTCGACGATGTTCCGGAATTTTTCTTCGCTCTCGCGCAAGGCAGCTTCTGCCTGTCTGTGCTCGGCAATTTCCGTCCTTAATTCCAGATTGACTCGGGTAAGTTCTTCCGCGCGTTCTCCCAGAGCGCCAGGCGCTTGTTGTAGAACTGCTTCCGTTGGTTTGCGTCTGGTAATGTCGTGAATGATGGAGAAAAGCGCTTGCTTTTCATCGAAATCAAGCGGCGACGAATATTCCTCCACCAGGCGCTCTTCGCCACTGGCCAACCTGTGTGGATAAATAAAGTGGTTTTGTTCCAGGCTGTATGCTTTTTGACGGGCGGTCCGGGTTTGCTCTGGTGGGTAAGTGGCAATGTCATTAATCGACATACTGCAAAGTTTTGATTTTGGATATCCGTAAAAATTTACCGCCGCCAGGTTGGCGTCCAGGATATCACCGGATTGCGTTTCGATTAATAGCATGATCGCAGCATGTTCATCAAAGAATCTGCGAAACATTTGTTTGTCTAATAATTGGCCCCCCTCGTGCTTGATGACGGGCTTATTTGCAATCATTAAAATACTCCTGTCCGTAACAGCTAAAACAATATAGCGGTAGGTGCTGTAGCCCCACCGCTATACCATTATATGCGTAATTGGTTGACAGATTTACTGATTGAGAAAGTGATAACTGATTGTATGGTGACGTAAAAAAAGAAGGGCAGGTTTTGGCCTGCCCTTCTGAGTTCGCTTACATGGCTATTCCGCCAATTTTACGGATGACCATGACGACTTTGCCCTTGATCTCCAGCCGCTCGCCCTTATTAATCATGATGGGCTGCATGGTGGGATTGGCGGGTTGCAATCGGTAGCCATCCTTTTCTTTGTAGAAATACTTGAGCGTGGTTTCATCACGTTCCGGAAGCCAGACCGCAACCATGTCACCGTTTTTGGCATCAGAGTTGTTATCAACTTTGCGCATGATGACGATGTCGCCATCATTGACCATGGCGTCGATCATGGAGTCGCCAGCCACTTCAAGCGCGAACAGGCCGTCGACTTTTTTGGCGGGCAGCAGAGAGCGGGCAATGTCGACGCCGGTTTCTGCATCATAATAGTTGAAGTCTGAAGCTGGGACGGGCACCGGCAAACTTGCGCCAATGCGGCCCACAACCGGGATGTGCAGAAAGTTGTTGACGGTTTCTGCCGCGGCCAAAACGGGCGATGCCAGGGCGTTGCCCAATTCGGCCAGCTTCTCAGGGACGACGCGCAGGCCACGCGAGATGCGGCGGTCGCGCTCAATGTAGCCCCATTTTTCCAGTTGTTCCAGATAGTAGTTCACCACCGAGGTGGATGTAATGCCAGTTTGTTCGCCGATCTCGCGGATGGAAGGCGGGTAGCCTTCTTTTTCACCATATTTCTGAAGCAAGTCCAGAATTTTATGATGTCTCTCGCCAAGACCTTTCGATTTTCGCACCATCATCATAAGTTTGCTCCCGACGCATAAATCGCTCATGCGTTCTATGTTATGATGATACACGAAAATATGTTCTATGTCAAGTGCTGAATGACCAAATTTTTACTGGAATTCCGCGCAGATTGTCCATTGCAGTCGTTGGTTAAGCGGATAAAGCCGCGAGGCGTCTTTTCCGGAATAATCTTCGGAAGATTTACACCCAGGTGCGGCGCTTCATCCAGATGAGCATGCCGATTGGCAGTCCTATGAAGATCGTCAGGACAATCCCAAAGGTCAGGCGGCTGGTCCAGCTGGTCAGTCCGGCAACGGGTTCGAAGAAATTCATCCCAAAGAAGCCGGTCAAAAAGGAAATCGGCATGAACAGCGTGGTGATGATGGTCAGGGTTTTCATCACATCATTCATGCGGTTGTTGATGACGGAGAGGTAGGTGTCGAGTGAACCGCTGACCAGGTCGCGCATGGTTTCAGTCAGGTCATGCAGGCGCACAAGATGATCGTAGATGTCGCGGAAGAAGACGCGATCGTGCGGGTCGACAACGTCGAAATCGTCGCGGGCCAGTTTGTTGAGGACTTCGCGCTGTGGGGTGATGATGCGGCGCATGGAAAAAAGGATGCGTTTGAGCGTAAAAATGCGCTCAAGCGTGTCTGGCGCGGCTTTGGTCAGGACTTCATCCTCGACGCGGTCGATCTGGTCATCAATGGCTTCGGCAATCGGCATGTAGTCGGCAACCAGATCGTCGATAAGTTTGTAGAGCAGATGGTCCGGGCCGTGCGAGGTGTAGCGTTTGTCACGGAAAAAAGCAGAATGAGCTTTTTCAACAGCAGCGATGCGTTCGTCATGGTGGGTGACGACGAAGTTTTTCCCCAGGAAAATATCCAGCTCTTTGGTGGTCAGGGAAAGGCCGCCTTCGGCATTGAAGGACATGTCGCTCAACACCAGGTAAAGATAGTCGCCCCAGTCATCCACCTTGGGTGTGTGGGTTTCCTGCAGGGCATCGTCAACGGCCAGCGGGTGGAAGTTGAAAATTCCGGTCAGAATCGGTTCCGATGAAGCGTCGGGTTCCCCTTCAAAGTCAACCCACAGCAGGGCTTCGGGATTGGCGAGCGCGGCTGCGTACTCCTGGATGGACAGGTCGGTGTGCGGTTCCTGGCTTGGGATGAAGCAGAGGGAGCGGATCATTTTTTTTCTCCGAGTAAATAATATCAATGTCTAAATTAAATATATTTAAGAAAATTCATAATACAGGCTGTAAAATTGATAAGTATCTTGACAATGTTGAAATTCCTTGTATAATGATTTTGCAAGTTGGTTCGTTCATGCCGAGGAGGCCCTATGTTTTTCAGCTTTAAGTATAATTTTGCCCGCATTGAAATTCGTTGAATCTTCTTGTCTGCATGGTTTGGGCTGACCCGGACCTTCAGTCAAGATTTTTAAGGAGATTGCATGAATAACGCTTTGACTCGCTGCCCGGTTTGCCAGAATGAATTGGTCATCACGCGCCTGCATTGTGAAGCCTGTGACACCTCGTTGGAAGGTCGCTTTATTGGTGGGCCATTTGTCCATTTGACTCGCGAACAAGTGGATTTTATTATGACATTTATCCGTTGTGAGGGCAAGCTTAATCGCGTGGAAACGGAACTCGGCCTTTCCTACCCGACGCTGCGCAACCGTCTGCATGACATTATCCGTGCCCTGGGATATGAACCCGGCAAAGATGAGACGCCCGAAGTGGCGGAGGATCGGCGTCGACAGGTGCTCGAAGACCTGGATACCGGTAAACTCACCGCGGATGCCGCCATGCGCATCCTGCGCGGGGAGGAAGCATGAGACAGCAGACTCTTCCCATCACGGGGCCGGTCACTGTCAGCGTGGATAACGTGGGCGGCGACTTGCAAATTGTGGGCTGGGAACGCGCCGAAATTACGGCCAAAACCGACGATAATCAGTTGGATTTGCAGGCCGAGGCGGAAACCATCCGTGTGCGCAGTCACGGTGACTTGATTTTGTATGTGGCGCGCGATGTCATTGTCCATATTTCCAGGGTTGGCGGCGATGCTGATTTGCGCGCCATCGCTGGCAGCGTGGAGATTGCCGCGGTGGGCGGCGATTTACAAATGCGCAACGTGGGCGGCGTGCACGTCCACAGCGTGGGCGGCGATATGTCGCTGCGCGGCTGTGCCGGTGATCTGCTGGCCGAATCGATTGGTGGGGATGCCTCTGTGCACGAGGTTAAGGGCGAAGTTCGCATTAACGTCGGTTCGGATCTGTACCTGCGCGGCGCGGAAGGAAATGTAACCGCCAAGGTTGGCTCGGATGCGGCCTTATACCTGCATCCAAAACCCGGCACCGAGGTCAATGTAAAGGCGGGCAGCGATGCGCTGCTGCGCCTGCCGGCCAAAGCCGACGTGGAACTCAGCCTGCAGGGTTGTGACGACGAATCCATCCGGGTGGATTTGCCGGGCGTGGTTCCCGCGGAAATCGGCCTGTTCCGTTCGTTGGTGGTTGGGAATGGCGGCGCCAAAATCAGCCTGGTGGCGGGTTCCGAAGTGATCGTCACCAGCCGCGACGAGGAATGGGAAAACATGGCCGAGTTTGATCCGTTGGGGCGCGATGGCCCCTTCTCGGCGGGAGAATTCCCGGGGCTTTCGTCTGAGCTGCACGAAAGTATTTCACGCCGCGTTGAGCAGGCCACCCGCCGCGCGCTCGAATCTTCGATGCGCGCCCAGGAGCAGAGCGACCGCGTTCAACGCCGCGTGGATGCCGCCATGCGCCGTGCCGAGGAAAAAATGCATTCATCCGAGCAGCGTTCGATGCACATGGGCATCAAGGTCGGGCGATTTGGCGCGGGGATTGATAGCCCGCGTCCGCCTGCGCCGCCCATGCCGCCGCGCGTTGTTTCAGATCCGGTTTCGGATGAAGAACGCCTGGTGATTTTGAAGATGTTGCAAGATAAGAAAATTTCGCTCCAGGATGCCGAAAAATTACTCTCGGCCCTGGAAGGGAAGTAAGGTGGCGCTATGACGGACAGTGAACGTCAGCAAATCTTAAAAATGATCGAAGATGGTAAAATCACCGCCGAACAAGGCCTGACTTTAATGCAGGCTCTTGGAGATGATCCGCAGGATGACGGTTTAGCGGAAGTTCCCGCCGACGAGACAATCCCATCCTTTATAACGGAATCAGGCGGCGAGGCCGAAAGTAAAAAAACGACCGACCCGGAGTTCGACCGAAAAGTCAACCGTTTCCGCAGCCTGTGGGTCATCCCGCTCTGGATCGGCGTGGCGATCACCGTGGCCGGGGCGTATTGGATGTATTCAGCGCTCCAATCGACGGGTTTCGGATTCTGGTTTAGCTGCGCGTGGCTGCCGTTTTTGCTGGGAGTGCTGGTGACGGCGCTGGCGTTTTCGAGCCGAACATCGCGCTGGATTTATATCAACGTCAAGCAAAAACCTGGTGAAAGTCTGCAGCGCATCGTGATTGCTTTCCCGCTTTCGCTGGTGAGTTGGGGCATTAATTTTGTCAAAGGCGCGGTTCCGCAGTCTGAGCGCGGCGCGGCGGTGGATGTGATGAAGGCGGTTTTTGACAGCACCAAGTCGGATGAGCCGCTGATGGTGGATGTGCGGGAAGATGATGGAGAGCACGTGCAGGTTTACATTGGGTAAGGAGGTGCACTATGGCCACGGCTGAAGAACGAATGAAGATTTTGAAAATGATCGATGCAGGCAAAATCAGCGCCGAGGAAGGCGCGAAATTGCTTTCTGCGCTCAGTGAAAATCGCCGCGGGCCGAATCCGCCCATGCCGCCGCGTTCGCCGGGCGCCGCTCGCTGGCTGCGGGTGCGCGTGACGGATGTCGTGACCGGCCGCTCCAAGGCCACCGTCCAAATTCCGTTGGCGCTGCTCGAATCGGGGATGAAAATCGGCGCGCATTTTGCGCCCGAAGTGGAAGGCGTGGATATGCCGACCATTATGGAGGCGCTGCGCTCGGGCATGACGGGCAAGATTGTGGACGTGGTCGACGAGAAAGACGGCGAGCACGTCGAGATTTTTGTGGAATAGCCCCGGCTTTTGTCAATTTAAAGGGAAAGAGCAGCTGAGCTTTTGATGGCTCAGCTGCTCTTTATTTTTCAGACACTTGTCGTGCCCGGCGAATGTTCGAAGAACCAGTGAATTGCATCCTGGATGCTTTCAAACAATGGACGTGGCTGGTAGCCCAGTTCGCGGGTGGCTTTTTCATGGCTGATGAACGAATTGCTCTGTAAAACTTCCAGTGAATAGGGCGTGAAACGCGGGCTGGCGTGCGACCAGCGATAATAGGATGGCGTGAAGCGCGCGGCAAATTCGGCCAGCTGCAGCGGCACTTTGAAGCGCGGAAAGCCGTGTCCGGTAATTTCGTGGACCGTTTCCAGCAGGTAGCGCACCGAAATGCGCTGGCCGGAGAGAATGTAACTCGCGCCGGTTTTCCCTTTTTCCGCTGCGGCGATTAAGCCATCTGCCACATCGCGCACGTCCACAAAATCATATGCGCCATCCACATAGGGACTCAGCTGGCGCAGCGCGGCAGTGCGGATGACCGCTCCCATCATTGAACTGCGAAAATCATAAGGTCCGATCACGCCGGTTGGGCAGGCGATGACCGCATTCAGGCCGGCATGCGCCGCTTTTTGTACTTCCAGCGTAGCCTGCGCTTTTGATTGGTCGTAGGCCCCGTAGGGGTTCTCAGGGTCATACGGCACGCTTTCATCCACCATAGTACCGTGCGGGATGCGCGCCAGGGCATGGATGGAGCTGGTGTACACCAGCCGTTCCACGCCCGCTTTTAAGGCGGTTTTCACCACATTGAGAGTTCCCTCAACGTTGACGCGCCGCACGTGCGGATTTTCTCCCGGCATGATCGAGATAATGCCCGCCAGGTGGAATACGCTTCGCACGCCCTGGAAACTTTCCCAGAGCGACGATAAATCGAGCACATCGCCCTGGACTTGTTCCACATCCAGCCCGTTGAGCGGACTCGCATCTTCGCCGGGCAGAATCAGCGCCCGAACTTTCTTGCCTTTTTCGGTCAATTTGCGGACCAGTACATTGCCAATGTGTCCGGTGGCCCCGGTGACCAGAATCGTGTCTTGTGACATGTTTACTTTTCTAACCCTTTCATCAAAATCTGCATATTGGCCTGGGCGATGCTTTTCCAATCTGTATTGTCCAGCGCCAGCAAAGCCTGTAAAAAAGTCCCGACTGCCAGCGCGACCAGCATTTGGGCGGTGGCCTGGGCATCGACGGGTTTAAACGAACCTTCAGCGATGCCCTGTTCCACCAGCGCGGCAAAAAATTGCTGATACCGCTGGTAGGGCGCCACCGTCGCCGCCCAGATGGTTTCGTCGCGGCTGGCTTGCAGCCAGAATTCCAGGAACATCGGCAGGTTTCCATCCGCACCAGCCAGGATGTCGGGCAGCATTTCCGCCATGCCCATCAGCGTGGCGGGGACGGTGGGTTGGCGCGCGGATTCCAGCGTGGCATCCACCGAAACCAGCCAGCCATCCAAAAGCGCCAAGAAAATGGCCTGTTTGCTGGCAAAGTGATGGTAAAACGCGCCTTTGCTGACACCCGCGTCAGAACAGATTTCTTCCACGCTGGCACCGTTGTAACCGTGATTGGCAAAACGCCGGAGAGCGGCTTCAAGGATGTGAGTGCGGGTTTCTTCGCTGCGAGCTTGCATAAATCACCTTTGCTTAAATAAAAAATACCGACTGGTCGGTATTTTTATACTCCTGAGTGGATGAGTTGTCAAGGAAAAAGTGAGCGACTTATCCGTTTTGTAAATCGCCGCTTTGACGGGTTTCAGGCATCCCAGGGAGCGACTCCACGCCCACCTGCAGCTTGCAGTGACGCGCGAATGGGCGCTGCCAACGCTGGGAACGTGTCCGCTGCCGCGGCGAGCAGGCCGATGTTTCCGGAGAGCATCATATCGCCAAATGGCGCGGCAAAATACGGCACGATGGCCTGTGGACTAATGTTTGCCGTCGAGAACAGCGAGCGGCGCGGCCCGCTGACGACAATATCCCAGTCATTTGCGCCCAGTTCGAGCGCTTCTTTGCCGTAGATCAGCGCGCCATGTCCCATGTCATCGAAAATGTCAGCGTGCTTCAACGAGCCATCCGCCAGGGCGCGCAGATATTTTTCGAGTTTGGGACGATCAACTTCGCCGGTGTGATGTTCAAAAACCCCTTCGATGCCGGTTTCGCCCAATCGAAAGGCGATCACGTGAAAATTCCCCACGTTGACGATGATTTTCCGTTTCCGCGCGGCGGCGGTCGGGTCGAAGGATGCGCCCAACGCGGCGGCTGGCGCCGTATCCATCACCATCAGCGGACAGGGCAGGTCGCGCGCCGATTGGACCACGGCGCGCAGGCGCGTCATGATCGGTGGAATCTCGGTTGAGAGAAACGCAAAGGAGGCTAGCGAATTTTTCATCCGGATGCGTTCATCGAGGTAGTCAAAGCGGAATTGGCGATCGGAGACTCCCGCTGGAGCGTTGCCGTGATCGAAAACCGCCAGGCAGACCGCCGCCAGGTCATCGAGCGGCACCTGGAAGCGGGTAAAAATCTGCGCGATGGCGTTGAAATCGAAATCATGCAGGTTCAGGCGCTGAATCGAGGCCGGTAACTGCTCGGCTTCGTCATCTGAGACGATTTTGATGCCCATTCTCTCGACCTTGTCGAGTTCATCGTTGAAGGTTTTGGCGGCCTCAGGCGTGGCGAAGATGGGGATTCCGGCGCGGGCGTGGGCTTCGGCAGCCCAGGCTGAAGGGCCGCCGCCCATCGTCGAACCGGTTAGCAGGAGAGGGGTGCGCAGCTTTGTGGCGGACTTGATCTGACGGTGAATCATCATCGTTGGAGACGGAAGAATCAGCTTGAAGCCGTTCTCAATATCCAGATTTGAATCATACAAGAAGATATCTTGCGTGCCAGTGCCAATGTCAACGGTCAGGATTTTCATGCGCCGAGTCTATCACAGCGCCGGTTTTCTCTGCGGAACAAAATCTGGAAAAATCCGTCTTATGAAAAACGGACAAATGGAGAAAATATGAAAAAACTGACCTTGATCTGGATTCTACTTTTCGGGCTTTTGCTGGCGGCTTGTGGCGGATCGTCCCAACCGGCGCTGGAAGGGACGGCGTGGAGCCTGGCGCGACTGCACGGGCAGGCTGCTTTGTCGGGCAGCGCGCCAACTCTCGTGTTCAAGGATGGGCAGGCGAGTGGCAGTGGTTCCTGCAACAGTTTTGGCGGCTCTTACGAGATCCGCGGCGAGCGCTTGACTTTCGGGCCACTCGCCATGACTGCCATGGCCTGCGCGGATTCCGGTTTGATGGAGCAGGAATCCGCGTACATGACGGCGCTGGCCGCTGCGTCAAAATTTCGCCTGGAAAATGACCAGCTTATCCTGTATGATGCCAGCGGTCAGGCGCTGGCGGAGTTTGTGAAAGGGAAATAGAAATTTGCCCCCGATTTTTTTCAAAAAAGAGACATCCGAAGTTGCATAACTTCGGATGTCTGCCATTTACTGTTTGTTGTTAACGGATTACTCCGCGCTGTAATTCTCCGGCAGCCAACAGCACAGTACCAGCTCACGCGCGGCCTTGACCTCGTCCATGCGGCCAAAGGGCGTGTTGTGTGGCGCCGATTTGACCAGTTCCGGATCCGTCTTAGCTTCCTCGGCGATTTTGATCAGGGCGTCGGCGAAGGCGTCGAGCGTGTCTTTGTTCTCGGTCTCGGTCGGCTCGATCATCAGCGCTTCGTGGACGATGAGTGGGAAGTAGTTTGTCGGCGGGTGGAAGTTGTAATCCATCAGGCGCTTGGCAACATCCAGGGCGCGCACGCCTTCGGTGCCGGGCGGGTTGCCTTCCATGACGAATTCGTGCATGCAAATCCGGTCAAACGGGACGTTGTAAGTGCCGCGCAGGCGGGCCGCCAGGTAATTGGCGTTCAGCACCGCGTACTGCGAGACATCCTTCAGCCCATCCGCGCCGTGCATGGCGATGTAAGTGTACGAGCGGACAAGTCCGCCGCCAAAGTGGCCGTGGAAAGCCTTCATGCGGCCAATCGACTTCTCGGGGGTGACAAAGCCGAAGAGCGGGGGCGTCTCGTCGTCGCCTTCCTCCAGCACGTCGACCAGCGGCGCGGGCAGGAAATCGACCAGTTTGGGGCCAACGCCGACCGGGCCGGAGCCGGGGCCGCCGCCGCCGTGTGGACGGCGAAGGTTTTGTGCAGGTTGAAGTGCATCACGTCAAAACCCAAATCGCCGGGGCGGACGATGCCGAGCAGGGCGTTCAGGTTCGCGCCGTCGCCATACATCAGGCCGCCGCAGTCGTGGACGATTTTGACAATCTCCTCGACATGCTCATCGAACAGACCGAGCGTGTTCGGGTTGGTCAGCATCATGCCGACCACGGTATCATCGCACTGGGCCTTGAGCGCTTCCAGGTCGACATTGCCGCGCGCGTCTGACGGGATGACCGTCACTGACATGCCGAGCATGCCCGCCGAAGCCGGGTTGGTGCCGTGCGCCGAATCGGGGACGATCATTTTGGTGCGTTTTTTGTCGCCGCGCGATTTGTGATAGGCGTTCATCATCAGCACGCCGGTAAACTCGCCGTGCGCGCCAGCGGCCGGTTGCAGCGTGACCGCCGCAAAACCGCTGATTTCCATCAGCCATTCCTGCATCTCGTACATCAGCGCCAGGTTGCCCTGCACCGTTTCGATCGGCTGGAGCGGGTGAGTGTACAGGAAGCCGGGCAGGCGGCAGGTGTCTTCATTGATTTTGGGGTTGTACTTCATTGTGCACGAGCCGAGCGGATAAAAGCCGGTATCGACGCCGTAGTTGTATCGCGAAAGGGCTGTATAGTGCCGGACGACATCCACCTCGGCCAGTTCGGGCAGGGGCAGTTCCTGGCGCAGCAGTTCCTCGCCGGGCAGGTCGTATTCGGGCACATCCGATTTCGGGAAGGTCACGCCGGTTCGTCCGGGGGAGGACAGTTCAAAAATCGTGCGCTCACGCATGGAGCACCTCCTTAATCACATCCACCAGCATGTCAATTTCCTCTTTCGAGTTCATTTCCGTCACGGCGATCAGCAGGTGATCCTTGAGCGCGGGATAATCCTTGCCCAGGTCATAACCGCCCAAAATGCCGTGTTCCAGCAGGTGCGCGTTGATTTCTTCCACCGGCTGCGGGAAGCAAACCGCAAACTCGTGGAAAAACGGCTGCGCAAAGCACAGACCCACGCCCGGGATCTTGCTCAATTCCTCGGCGGCGTAGTGCGCCTTCTGGTAGCACAGATCCGCCACCTGGCGCAGGCCGGTCTTGCCGACCACCGAAAGGTAGACCGCCGAAGCCAGCGCCAGCAGGCCCTGATTCGAGCAAATGTTGGAAGTGGCTTTTTCTCGTTTGATATGTTGTTCGCGCGCAGTCAGAGTCAACACGTAAGCTTTTTCCCCGCGCGAATCGACTGTCTCACCCACCAGCCTGCCCGCCATTTTATGGACATATTGCTTTCTGGTAGTGAAGAACCCGAGCGACGGCCCGCCAAACCACATCGGCAACCCGAGCGGCTGGCCCTCGCCGACAACGATATCCGCGCCCATGCTGCCCGGCGTCTTGAACATCGCCAGGGCGGTGGGGTTGGCCACCACGCACACCAGCGCGCCTTGCGCGTGGGCGGTCGCGATCAGCTTGGTATAGTCAAAGACGCGCCCAAAGAAATCGGGGTACTGGACGATGACCAGGGCGGTATCCGTGTCAATTAACGGGGTCAAGGCTTCGGGGCTGGCCTGCAAATCTGCAGCGGCGTCGTCGCCCGCCACGATCAAATCCATGCCCTGGGTGTAGGTGCGGATCACTTCGCGGTACTGCGGGTGGACGGTGGGCGAAATGACCACTTTGCGGCGTTTGCCGCGGAAGTTGGCGAAAGCCAAATTGACGGCTTCTGCGGCGGCGGTGGCGCCGTCATAGTGCGAGGCGTTGGAAAGTTCCATGCCGGTCAGCGCCGTCATCAGGGATTGATATTCGAAAATGCCCTGCAGCGTGCCCTGTGAGATTTCGGGCTGGTAGGGAGTGTAGGCGGTATAGAACTCGCCGCGGCTGATGATGTGATTGACCACGGACGGGATGTAGTGGTTGTACATGCCCGCGCCGAGGAACGAAACCAGGTCGCCGCGCACGTTTTCATTGGATTTGGCCAACTCATCGAGCAGGCTGGCGGCTTCCATTTCGGTCAGCGCCTGGGGCAGATCAAGCTCGGGGAAACGATACTTGGCCGGAACAGCGTCAAAGAGCGCATCCAGGCTCTTTACGCCGACCGTTTCCAGCATCGCATCCCGTTCTTTGGGGGAAATCGGGATATAGGTCATGGTTACTCCGGGAATTGTACGGGGTGTGCTGTGCGTTTACGCACGCCACACTTCCGCACGGTTCTTAGTGCGCTCTTCCTTCGCAATCCTTTTCATAGGCGGCGGCGTCCAGCATGCTGGAGCTATCTGCGCCTTCGACCTGGATCATCCATCCGGCGCCGAAGGGATCGCTGTTCAGCGTTTCGGGAGCGGCTGATAAATCGCTGTTGATGGCGACAACTTTGCCTGCAACCGGGGAAAAAGTTTCAGCGGCGGCCTTGACCGATTCAACTGAAGCGATCGGCGTGCCGACTTCAATGGTATCGCCAGCCGAGACGAGGATTTCGACGAAGACGATATCTGAGAGCTGACCCTGGGCGAAGTCCGTTAAACCAACTTTGCCGCTGGAGGGATCGAACCATTCGTCGCTTTTGGTGTATTTAAGGTTGGACAGAACGTTGGACATAAGATATTACTCCTTCTTTGGGATGGGTAATTTATTAATCGCCAAGGCGCCAAGAAGAACCGAGGGCGCCAAGCTAATAAGATTTAACGAGTTAGTGCTACTCGTTTGATACCATTTTTCATAATTGGCACATTGGAATTTGCTAACAAGGCTAACTCTAAACCAGTCATGCGCAAATATGCCAAAGCTTGCATGTAATGGATTGGCGCAAGGTTTTCAACCGCCTTGAGTTCAAGGATTAACTTCTTGTCAATCAACAAATCAATGCGTCCTTCACCTATCAATTTTCCATCATAAGTTACAGCAACCTTCACTTGCCGCTCATAAGGGATATGATTTTTCGCAAGTTCTATACTGGTTGCTTCTTCGTAAACGCTTTCCAAAAAACCTGGCCCAAGCTTTCGGTGTACTTCGATGAGCGTGCCAATGACCTTGTGCGCGAGAGCATCCACTTCTGGACTTGGTTCTCTTTTCGGTCGGGTTTCCATAAAAACTTGGCGCCTTGCCTTTACTTCTTGGTTTCTTGGCGATTCAAACGAAAAGGGCGCACGAAATATATCGTGCGCCCTCTGTCTATAACCTGAGAGATTCGCCCTTTTGCATGGGCTTGCCCCGTCGGTGTTCCGGGTGGAACTTTCCAGAGTTTTTGCGTAGCAGGGTCCTTTTGCCTGAGAGTTTCATCGAGACGTGCCCGTCTCAGATTTGCACCTTCGGCGCTCCAATAAAGGAGTCTCTTCCCTGTGTTCGTTAAGTTATAGGCTTCATTCTAAAGTTGAGATGGCAATCAGTCAAGATGACAATAATCCTTGATTGTCTGACATATCGGCTTTATTTTTGGGGAATCGGCGTCACTTCGTACTGGCTAACATCTTTTGGCTGGCGCTGCGTCTCCAGGAGCGCTTTCAATTCTGCAATTTTTTGCTGATATTGCGGCAGGCCGATCATATTATCCATTTCAAAGGGATCAACCGTCAGATCGTAGAACTCAGATTTGTCATCCAGTGTCTCGATATAAATGCAATCGTCGCTGCGGATGGCGGACCAATCTCCACGTCCCGGCCAGGCCTCCAGGAGCAGCGAACTGCGCCAATCGGTACTCTTGTCGAACAGTTTGGTCAGCGAAACGCCATCGACAGTTGCGGGGATGGGCAGCCTGGCCAACGTGTAAATGGTAGGGGCGATGTCGATATTGGCAACCAGCCTGTTTTCCACGTATGGCGTGGGCACGAGCGGAGGGTAGCGTAACGCAAAAGGCACGCGGATCGATTCCTCGTAGGCCGTGCTTTTGGTGTCCATGCGGTGTTCGCCCCAGTGTTTGCCATTGTCCGAGAGGAAGATGATCATGGTATTGTCGAGCTGGCCCGTATCCTTCATTTTCTGCAGGATGGTGCTGATCGAGCGATCGACTGCCAGCAGAGTCAGAATCTGGTTGCGCCGATCCTGATCCAGCTTGTCAATTTCTTCCTGGACGAGAATTTGTTTTCCGGTGATGGAGGTCGGTTTATCGGAAATATCCGCTTCGTTGAAGCTGGGCGGACGGTACAGCGGCAGGTCTTTCAACAGGCCTTCATCTTCCACGGCGGGTGTGGTGGGAGTATGCGGGGCATTGAAAGCCAGCACCATTAGGAAAGGTCGCCTGCTCCAGGCGGCTTTATCCAAAAATTCCAGCATGTAATCGCGGAAAATGTAGGTGATGTAGCCGGGATGGGTGGCCCAGACGCCATTCACATTCAAATCGGGATCGTAGTATTTGCTATCGCCGCGGAAGAAAGCGACCCAAAAATCGAATTCCGGGCGTTTTTCGCCCTTCCACGAATTCAGGTATTTGCCGATCAGCCCGGTATAGTAGCCGCTGTCGTGTAAATCATTGATAAAAGTTCGGAAACGCAGCTTGTTTTCGTTGGTTTGTACCCCGTGATTGTGCGCGTACATACCCGTAAAAATGCTCGACCGGCTGGGACAGCAGAAGGGGGTGGTGTCGAACCCCTGTGAAAAGGTCACGCCCTGGTCAAAAATCAACCTTTTGGTTTCGGGCATATATTCTTCTGTGCCGATGCGCTGGTCATCGGTGATGATGAGCAAAATATTGGGACGATTGTCTTTAATCAATTTGGGGATGACGGCATTTCGCAGCGGGTTCGTGCATGAGACCAGCATGCTCGCTGTCAGAAGTAGATAGATGAACTTTCTATATGAAGGCACTTTTTTTCCTTTCATAAAATGTTTTTGAGATTATACATCCATCCCCTTTTCCTGCCGTTACTTGCTTTTTTGATTGAGATCCCCGGGCAACAAAAACGCCCATTCAACTGTGAGTGTGAATGGGCGTTTTTGAGCTTCTGGCGGCTAACTTTGTAGGATTCCCCGCACCCAGCTTCCGATCCACCAGTATTGGAAATCCTGTCCCTGTGAGGTCTGAACTCCGCCGATGACGCCGTAAATGGGCGCAATCGCCATCCCCAGCAGAAAGATCGGCGTCAGTACGCAAGCCAGCGGGATCAGGATGATGCCAACGATCAGGATACTCAAAATGCCGACGATGCCCCACATCACGCCAATTCCATACCAGACCACCAGTTGGAACAGGAAGGATTGCATGGCGTGATAGGCCACATATTTTGAGCGGTTCATAAACATCAGGTAGATCAGCAGCGCCACGACCGGCCCCAAAACACCGGTGAACAGGTTGACCAGCACGCTTAGATGGGCCAACATGGCCCAAGTGCGCTCCTCCGATTGGGTCAGGGGCGCAGGTACGGGAGTATTCAAGGTTGCAGTTGTCATTTTTGCCTCGTTTTCTTGCCCATCCGGGCAAGGGATTTGTCCATCACTATCGAATATTTGGGATGTGTTACCAAATCTACTTACGCGGCATGTTCTGTGAAGTTGCAAATGATCGAGCGGCCCCTGTCCGATCATTTTGAGCAAGTTTTCTCACAACCGTCCCTTTTGTAATTTGCGCATTGGAAACTAAAATTTGCGCATTGGAGATTTTAATTTGCAATGAGCAAACTTGGCGATTAGCCCGTCAGCAAATTGGCGAAAACAATCATCAAAGCCAGGCTTATCTTGTGATGTGAAAATGGGCATTAAAACAAAAAAAGCCCCGCGCATTGTGCGCGAGGCTTTCCCTTATTCTCGAACGTAATTAAGCCCAGCCCTGGCCTTTGCAGAAGTCGGTGATGACGGGGACTTCCACGGTCTTGCCCTGGTAAGCCTGGTAAGCCAGATAAAGCATGTAAAGCCAGACAAAGATACCAACGCAAAAACTTGAGGTAATCACGGCAATAACTCCCAAAATCAGCGCCTGCGCGTTATGGGATTTGATGAACGGCCGGTTTTTCTTATCTTCCATCAGCATCAAAATGATGGGGACCAGTGGAGAGAAGACGTATGTTAGAGCTGACCACAGCTTATCGTCACTGGTAATTTCTGAACTAAAATTTGACATGGTTTAGCCTCCTGTGAATTGGTTGAGACGATTGTACAACGAAACTGGACAAAAATCAACCAATTTTTCCTGTGTTAAAATTACAAAATGCTTACTCGTCTCGTTTTCATGGGTTCTCCAGACTTTGCCGTGCCCGCTTTGCGCGCTTTGGCGGCACAATACCCCGTCGTTGGGGTTGTCACCCAGCCAGACCGGCCCTCCGGGCGCGGTATGACACTCACCCCGCCGCCGGTCAAAGTGGCGGCGGTTGAATTGGGTATCCCGGTCATTCAGCCGGAAAAACTGCGTGAGCCGGGGGCTTTGGCGCAGTTACAGAAATGGAATCCGGATTTGATCGTGGTGGCCGCTTTTGGACAGATTCTGCGCCCGAATGTACTCGACCTGCCTAAGTTTGGCTGTCTCAACATTCACGCCTCGCTGTTACCCCGTCATCGCGGCGCCGCCCCCATCCAGGCGGCCCTCCTGGCGGGCGATTCTGAGACTGGTATCACGATCATGAAGATGGACGCCGGACTCGATACCGGCCCCCTGCTGCGCCAGCGCGCCATCCCGATCAACGCGGATGACACCGGCGGCAGTCTTTTCGAAAAACTGTCAAAACTCGGCGGCGAACTGCTGTTGGAAACCATCCCTGAATATGTCTCAGAAAAACTCGCGCCGCAGCCGCAGCCCGAGGCAGGCGTCACTTACTTTGGCATGATCCAAAAAGAACACGGCCTGCTCGATTTCTCACTTCCCGCCGCCGAACTGGAACGCAAAATCCGCGCCTTTTCTCCCTGGCCGGGGACTTTCTTTCAATGGAACAATGCGCCGTTGAAAGTCCATCGGGCGCACGTCAAAGCCGGGAAGGCGGAAGCAGGTCAACGGTTGGTGGTGGATGGTCTGCCCGCTGTCGGAACGGCGAACGGCCTGATCGTGTTCGACGAACTGCAACCGGCCGGCAAAAAAGCCATGTCGGGGAAAGATTTTCTGCTGGGGGGGAGAGCCTGGGATTCCTAAATTGGCGCTAGCGGCCACGCTCGATGATGTCTTTACCGTATTTTTCCTGGAGTTTATCCAGGGCCTCGCGCAGTTTGCGGGCTTTTTCAGTTTTCTGTCCCCATAATTCCATTTGACGGGTTGGTTCGCCCAAATTGCTGACGCCGACTCCAATCAGCCGGACGGGTTGGCCTTTTTCGCGCACCTTGTGGAGCAGGTTGCGGGCCGTTTCGTAGATTTCATCGTCCAAATCGGTGACGCCGGGCAGGGTGGTCTGACGGGTGAGCGTGGTGAAATCGGGCCAGCGGATTTTGAGCTTGACCGTCAGCCCGGCGAGATGTTCGTGGCGCAGGCTTTTGCCCACCTGGGCGGATAATTCTCTCAGCGTGGCTTCGAGCAGCTTGTCGTCGCGCACGTCGCGGGAAAAGGTGGTTTCCTGGCTGATGGATTTGGTGGCGTGCTCGGGGCTGACGGGACGATCATCCAGGCCCTGGGCGTGACGCGCCATCTCGCGGCCGTTCTCGCCAAATAGGGCCGCCAGGGCGGGCTCACCGAGCGCTGCCAACTGTCCGATGCTGTGGATGCCGAGGTCGGAGAGGCGCTTTTCAGTTTTTGGGCCTACGCCCCACAGCATCGAAACCGGTAACGGCGCTAAAAATTCAGCTTCAGTCCCGGCCGGGACAACGGTAATCGCATACGGGTAGTTGGGTCCGCGCGCCGCTTTTTTGCCGGTTTCAGTCGCAATTTTGGCGACCAGCTTGTTAGTCGCGACTCCGATTGAGCTTGGCAGGCGCACTTCATCCATAATTTTTTTTTGCAGTTTGCGGGCGATTTCCTGCGCCGGTTCGCGAATGTCGCTGATATCGACAAAGGCTTCATCGATGGAGATTTGTTCAACCAGCCCTGAAAGGTTGTGCAGTCGATCCATCACCTGGCGCGACATTTCTCCGTATTTGCCGTGGCTGTGCGAAACGATAATCAGATCGGGGCACAGGCGCAGCGCCTGGCTCATGGGCATGGCCGAATGTACGCCCAGCGCGCGCGCCGCATAGGAGCAGGAGGCGACTACGCCGCGTTCCTCGGGCCTTCCGCCGACGGCGAATGGTTTTCCGCGCAGTGACTGGTCATTAAGTTCCTCAACCGAGCAGAAAAATGCATCCAAATCTAGGTGTAAAATAGTACTAGGCATGGTGTAATTGTAATACTGTTCGAATTGTCCTTTTTGTGCGAAAATTGTAATAGTTCTGCGATATTCGTGTAACACCAATCAGGTATATACTATTATTGATTTCGTCTTGCAATGAATTCGTAATACATCACCGGAACTCTTTGGAGTTCAACACCGTCTATAGTTCGGTAAGATGGTTTTTATGGAGGAGTATGGATATGAAACGGAAAACAACTTTGGCTGCGGCTCTTATGTTGGTGGTGATATTGCTTGGAGTTATGCCCCAACCTGTGGCAGCAGTCACTTATGGTGATTGGGCGCAGTTTGTGTCTGACGTCACGGTCCAAGACGGTATGACTTTCGATCCCGGAGAAGCATTCAGTAAGATCTGGCGTCTGAAGAATATCGGTACCAATACCTGGAGCACGGATTACACCCTTTACTTTGTTAGCGGCAGCCAGATGAGCGCCGCTACTCCTGTGAAACTTCCCAACAGTGTGGCGCCCGGCGCGACGGTGGATGTGTCTGTTAGCATGACGGCGCCCAGCACAGCCGGGACTTATCGCGGTTACTGGCAGTTGAAAAATGCCAGCGGTACTGCGTTTGGGATTGGATCTACGGCCAATAAGTCTTTCTGGGTCGAAATCAAGGTTGCGACCAGTGGCAGTACCACTGTGGGAACCGGCTATGATTTTGCCGCCAACGCTACCAGCGCTGTCTGGACGAGCGGGGCTGGCGCGCTGACCTTCCCCGGCACGGATGGCGCTGCCACCGGTTTCGGCATTAAGCTCGATACCCCCAAGCTTGAAAACGGCACCACGGATACCGCTCCTGGTTTGCTGATGGCTCCGCAGAACGTCTATGGCGGATTCATTCAGGCTCAGTATCCCGCCTACAGAGTGCAGAGCGGCGATCACTTCCAGTCGGTTTTCAACTGCGAATACAACGCCACTTCCTGCTATGTCACTTTCCGCCTGAATTACCAGATCGGTACCGGCGCCATCCAAACCTTCCGCTCGTTTAATGAACGCTACGAAGGCCTGTTCTATCGGGCAGATTATGATATTTCTTCGCTGGCTGGTCAGGATGTGAAGTTCATTCTGTACGTTGGGGCAGCCGGATATGCAACCGGCGACCGCGCACTGTGGGGCGCTCCGCGCATTACCAGCAGCGGAACTACCGGTACTGTTACGCCCACCGTCACCGGCACTCCGCCGACCACCACCCTCACACCGACCGCCACCGTCACACCCACTGGTACTCCGGCGACGCCGACTCCTTCCTACAGCACTTGTGACCGGGCAACCTTTATTGCGGATGTTAATGTGCCTGATGGCTATATCGTTGCCCCCAATACGGCCTTCACCAAGACCTGGCGTATCAAGAACACCGGTTCCTGCACCTGGTCAACCG
The DNA here is from genome assembly GCA_903838415.1 of uncultured Anaerolineae bacterium. Classification (GTDB taxonomy): domain Bacteria; phylum Chloroflexota; class Anaerolineae; order Anaerolineales; family Villigracilaceae; genus UBA5195. The sequence goes on from CAILYI010000066.1 coordinate 19,645, forward strand.
ATTACAGCCTGGTATATATCAGCGGCGAAAAGATGGGCGGCGTGGATGCTAAAATCAAGTCGACGGTTGGCCCCAATACTTCGTTCGATGTTTCTGTCAGCCTGACTTCACCTGCCGCCAACGGCTCATATCGTGGTTACTGGCAGATGAAAAACGCGAGCGGCCAGTTGTTTGGCATCGGTTCAGCGGCGAACAAACCGTGGTGGGTCGATATCACCGTCAAAAGCGGCACAATCATCACCCCGACAGTCACGCCGACACCTGGAACCAGCGTTGTAGGCCTCGACTTCACGGCGGATCCTGCCGCCACCTCGGTCATTTGGACAAGCGGCACCGGCACACTGACCTTTGGCGGTACCGATCCAAGCGATAGCGGATTTGCTCAAAAGCTGACTGGCGTGAAGATGGAAAATGGTATCACCGATTCGCGCGCAGCTTTGCTGACGGTTCCGCAAAACGTCACAGAAGGGTACATCAAGGCAGTTTATACGACTCCATACGTTGTGCAGACCGGTGATCACTTCATGGCCACGATCGGATGTCTGTATGGCGCTTCCAGTTGCTTTGTGACTTACAAGGTTGAGTACCAAATCGACAGTGAACCGGTCGTCACCCTGAATACTTACTCAGAACGCTTTGAAGGCCTGACCCGCAACATTGACATCAACCTGTCCACACTGGTTGGGAAGAGTGTTAAGTTCGTGATCTCAGTTACGGCGTCGAACGGCACTATTGGCTCGGTGGACCGTGCTGTGTGGATTGCCCCACGCATCGTCCGCTAGACAACAATTGGTTCTACACTCAAAACAAAAACGGGTTGGCACACGCCAACCCGTTTTCTTATCTCAAAGCTCAAAAACAAACACGAACTGCTGGTTTACTTATCGCCGTGTCCCTTGACGGCCAACTTGATGGGCGTTCCCAGGAAGCCATACTCTTCACGGATGCGGTTTTCGAGAAAACGCAAATACGAGAAATGCATCAGCTTGGGGGTGTTGACGAACAGCACGAAGGTTGGCGGGTCTGATCGCACCTGTGTGCCATAATAGATTTTGAGTTGCGCACCGGCATGGGAGGGCGGCGACTGTAAATCCATCGCTTTTTGAAGAATGGCATTGATTTTTGACGTGGATAAGCGCGCCAGGCGTTCTTCCTGCACCTGCAAGGCCAGCGGCAAAACCTGTTCCACGCGCTGACCGGTTTTGGCGGAGATGAACAGGATCGGCACATAATCCATGAAGTTCAGGTCGCGGCGCACGGTTTGGGTGAAATTATCCATGGTGTAGCTGTCTTTTTCCAGCGCATCCCACTTATTGACCAAAACAACGCAGCTTTTCCACTCATCCAAAATATATCCGGCGATGTGCGCATCCTGGGAGGTAATCCCTTCCACTGCGTCAATCATCAACAACGCCACATCCGCGCGCTCGATGGCTTTAAAGGCGCGTAAAACGCTGTATTTCTCCACGCCAGGATCGATTCTGCCGCGCCGCCGAATGCCAGCCGTATCGATCAACGTTACAGGCAGGTTATTGAACTCGATCTTGGTATCGACTGCGTCGCGGGTCGTCCCGGCAATCGGGCTGACGATCGAGCGTTCATGACCCACCAACCGGTTCAGCAGGCTGGATTTCCCGGCGTTGGGTTTGCCGACGATGGCAATTTTGACCGAATCGTCTTCGACCGATTCGGTTTCTTGTGGAAAATGCTTGATTAATTCATCTAGCAAGTCGCCGGTATCGGTGCCGTGTACCGCCGAAATGGCGTACGGCGTCCCCAGGCCGAGCTCGTAGAACTGGGCCACGGCCTCCCGTTCGGTCAGGCTCTCGCACTTGTTGACCACCAGCATCACCGGCGGAAAAGGCTCGCCGTTGACCATTTTCTGCTTGCGGCGCAGGATTTCGGCCACTTCCTGATCGGCGGGTGTTGGGCCGGTCTGACCATCGGTCAACAGCAGAACCACATCGGCCTCGCGGATGGCAACCCCGGCTTGATTTCGGATTTCGGTGATGAAATCGGATGAACCGATCGAGAGAGGAGTCTTGCCCCCGTGACTTGGATCAATTCCACCCGTATCCACGATCGTGAATGTGACGCCGCTCCACTCTGCCTCGGCAAAGATGCGGTCACGCGTGGTTCCGGGAGTGTCGTCCACAATGGCCAGGCGTTCCCCGGCGAGACGGTTGAATAAGGTGCTTTTGCCCACATTGGGGCGTCCAACAAGTGCAACAACTGGTTTAGGCATTTACTTTGCTCCCCCCTTCTCAGATTTCGACTGAAAAGGGGCAGGGGTGAGGTCGAGACGGAGTTACGGTGTCAGGGATGGACTCGGCGTTGAGGTTTGACCCGGGCCGATGGTGACTTCGATTGTCCCGGGGTTTAAGGATTGTACTCGAATATCGGCAATCAGGATTTCCGGTTGTGGGGTTGCCTGGTGTGTGCCCCTGTCCAGCCCGGTTAAATCCACGACAAATTTGACATCGCCGGGGGTGAGCTTGTCCAAAACAGGCAGCGGGCCTGTCAGAATTACGTCCACAGTTGACGGTGAGATGTGGGCTTCCATCCCGGGAGCCAGACCAATCACCTCGATGTGAATTCCGCTCAGGCTGAGACTGCCTTCAATCGCCGCAATTCCGACCTGCACCTGCACCGTTTGTTCGCCCACGACCGATACGCCGGGCGGCAAGGCTAATTTCAGGCGCGTATCGACGTTTTGCGATTCTCCGTTTAGATTGAGCGGCTCGGTTTCGACGAAACCCGGCAGGTCGTTGACGATGAGCGGATTTTCCGAAAAAACGGTCAGCACGGGCGGGTAGACGGAGATATTCGTCAGCCGGTAGCCGCCCGCCACCTGTCCGCGCACGGCCACTTTGACGGCGATATCGCGGTATCCGCCTTGTTGGGTAATGGGCAGGTTGACCAGTACTGTCTCAGGGTTGACGGTCAATCCATCAATGACTTTTCCGTTTGCATCCACAATTCGAACGGGCAAGGTGCTTTGAATATCCTGGCGCACCCCGGCAATGCTTAATTCCACTTGCGCGCGTGCAACGCGCTCGATTTGGGGCTGTGGCCCTGAGAGTATGATTTGCCCGGGGTCAAGTTTGGCAGTCCCGGCCTGGTATCCAATCGCAGGTTCACCGCGCACCTCCAATTGGATGGGGAGCGTTTTTGTGGCCAGCGGTTCGAGAAACAAGGTCAATTTCTGTGGAGAAATGGAGATTACGCGGACCGGGCGCACAATGACTTGTGGCTGAATTTCCAGGGTGTGTTCTCCAGCTCCCAGGCCGGAGAGATCCAATACGGTGCGGACTTGATCTTTACTGGCGGTTAGCTTATCCCACGATGAACGCGGCGCGCGCAAGGTAACGTTGACCAGATTCGGCACATTTCCCACGATCACCAGCCCGGGGTCCTGACCGATAATTTCCAGCAGCACCGGTTGTGGGTACACGCGAACTTCATCAGGGTCGGCAGAAGTAACGGCTGAAACCCAAACGCCAAGCGCCAGGATAAATGCGAGCAGAAGTGTGCGCAGATTGCGAAAGACCCAGTTCATGGTGAAATAAAACGTAAATTGAGTTACGTTTTGTCCTTATTCTTCTTGTTTGAAAAGGTAAGGAAAATGGCGCTGGAAAAAGCCCGTGCGCTGGCGCTCAGGGCGATAAAAGGCGCTTAAGATATTTTCCAGCCGCTCCGAGTCGAGACGACGGATCATGCGCCCGGCGTGGGCAATGGAAATGGAGCCGGTCTCTTCAGAAACGACCACGGCGATGGCATCCGAGGCTTCCGAAATCCCCAGCGCGGCCCGGTGACGCAAGCCCATTTGACGTTCAGGCGATCGCACCAGGATACCGCTGGCTGAAAGCGGCATGACACAGGCTGCCGCCAGTACGCGCATTCCCTCCAGGATGACGGCGCCATCATGGAGCGGGGTGTTTGGATAAAAAACCTGCAACAGCAATTCGGGCGTCAGCCGGGCATCCATCAAAACGCCGGTGCGGACGTATTCTTCGAGGTTGTCGAGTCGTTGCAGGATGATGAGCGCGCCGTGCTGACGGGAAGAGAGTCGCGCCGCTGCGCTGACCACCGCCTGGATGGCGTTCTGAATTTCCTGGTCTTCCTTCTGGCTGTTGCCGGGGATGAAAGTACCGGCGCGTCCAATTCTCTCCAGCGCGCGTCGAATTTCGGGCGCAAAAATCACCGGGATTGCCAGTAACAGCGCGGGCAGGCTGGTGCGTACCAGCCAGGAGAAAGCAGGCAAATCCACCAGCGCCGTCAGCAGGGCCAGCAAAACCATCAACGAGATGGCGCCGCGCAGCAAGACCATGGCCTGTGTATCGCGCAAGAGATACAACAAACTAAAAAAGACCAGCGTCACCAAAACGATATCGATGAGGCTCAGCCAGTTTAAACGCTGGAAAATGAAGAAAAGGTCGTTGAGAAGTTCTGTCATTTCAGGGGCTGGCAATCAGGGATAGGGTAATCGCCCTGATTACCTGTGTCCCTGTTGCCTTAAATGGGGCGTAAAACGCGATCCTGGCGTAATTGTTTAAAGAATAAAATGGCATTGGGCTGCGCGGATTCGACTGCGGCATCCGTCCAGGCCTGCACACCCAGTGATTGCGGCGAGCGTGGCTCATAGCCCAACTGCTTCCAGGTGGTTTGCATGGCTGCCAATGATTTCGGCAGAAACAGGAGCGAGGCCTCGCACTGCAGGTCACTTGAGGCGCGTTCCACTTCATCGATGAGCGTTTTTAATCCTTTTTCGGCCTGTACCGCCGGGTCAATGAAGAATTCAGTGGTACGGGCTACCAGGTTTTCCACCTGCCACCCGGCAATTCCTACATTCTGTCCATTCATTTGCAGCAGCAGAAAAGCTTTTTCGCCAAAAGCTGCCATCACGTCATCCCGTGAGGTGGAATGGACGCCGCCGCTTAAGCGGGTGACCAGTTCCGCGATTGAGATTGAATCGCGTGGACGACCGCGTGTTACTGTAAACTCACCCTGCACCGGCTTCGTGACCGGTTGGACGGCATCCGGCTGTGGGTTAATTCTCTTCCATGCCGCAACGACGGTTTTCCAGGTTTCTTCAAATGCGCCGCTGTTCTGAATGATGACATTGGCGGCCGCCACTTTTTGTTTCTGATCGCTCTGAAAGCGAATGCGCTGAATAGATTCTTCCCGGCTCATGCCGCGTTTTTCCATCAGACGTTTGACTTGTGTATCTTCAGGGACATTCACCACCCAGACACTGTCGCAAACAGTATGCAAGTCGCTTTCGAGCAACTTGATGGCTTCTATGACGATCACCCGCTGCGAGGAGCGCTTAACCATGACGTCGATGGCTTGCGATACCAATGGGTGAACGATACTTTCCAGGCTGGTCATGGCTCCTGTATCACTAAATACCAGTTTACCCAGCTTGACCCAGTCAATTTCGCCATCCGGCTTTAAAATCCACTTGCCGAAAGTATCCAACGTGGGCTGGTAACCAGGTGCGCCCTTGGCAATGGCCCGGTGCGAGAGCGCATCAGCGTCGATTCCATAAGCGCCCAGGTGCTCAAGCATTTTTCGTATCACGCTTTTGCCCGTGGCGATATTTCCGGTCAGACCGATGATGAACTTCTCAGGCCATTTACTGCTCACATTCGTATTCCTTAATAATGAGAGTACCATAAAAATGGGTATGAATAAAGTGCTCTTATCATTTTAGCCGCACGTCATCAGAATGTCAAAGGATATTGACCGCATGGCACTGAACAGTTATGATAAAACCTGCCTCAGGTCGGTTGGACGGTCGCGGCTTCGCTTGTCGGAGTCGAGGAAAGTCCGCACTCCACAGAGCACGGTGCCGGGGAAATCCCGGGGCGGAGCAATCTGCCGGATAGGGCCACAGAAAACAAACAGCCCCTTTGGGGTCATGGTGAAAAGGTGGTGTAAGAGACCACCGGCGCGCGCAGCAATGTGCGCGGCCTGGTAACCCCCGCCGGGAGCAAGGTCAAGCAGGGATGAGAGACTGCTCGTCTCAGTGAGTCCCGGGTAGACTGCCTAGAGAGATGGCCGTCCATCCCCCTTGGGGGAGGACAGAATGCGGCTTACAGGCCGGCCTGAGGCGCCTTTAAGGCGAGACAAATGGCACTTATGAACCTTACTAATCAAAGATGCGCACATAAACTTTATCCTTTGCTTTCGATGGCGGCGATACCGGGCCGAAAATGGATAAATATGTCCCGCACTACAGAGACATCATTAATATAGGTGTAGTGACGCGGGGCAGTTGCTTCATCGCTGTGGCGCAGTACCTGGGTGATGCGATTCATAGGAACACCTGCAGAAGCCATTTCATGCCCAACGGTTGAACGTAAGCGGCGCGGATTGATGTTTTCGAGATTGCATTGATTGGCAACTTTCCCAACCGCATCATGAACATCTTTGCGATCCCACTGGTTACCGGTGCCGCGAATAAAAAGCGCATCGTCTGGCTTCAAGTGTGACAGGTAAGCGGTTAGCGGCTCCAGTAAGTCAGGATGGATGGGGACCGGTTGCGGCTTCTGGCTTTTTGTGTCCTGTAGCATAATGGTTTGGCTATCCAGGTCAATATCTTTTTTGAGAAGCCCGGCGACTTCCTCAGGGCGCCAGGCTTGAAACCCCAAGAACGCCGCGGCAAGCGTTTGCTGATAAAGCGGCCGTTCATAGGAAAAACGCAGATTTAACAGTGCATCAAGTTGAGCCTGGCTCATCTTATCCGGGTGGTTCGGTTTCATGGGCATGCCGGCGATTTTGAGCAGACGCTGGACGTTTTGAGCGAATTTTCCAGGCATATACAACTTGCCAGCATCGGTAGCAAACAACCAGGATTCGTCTGTCGTGAGCTCTTCACGCAAATCCTTATAGATCGTCAACAAGTCGTTGGTGAAAAACTTGTTCATTTCATCGAAATCGCTCATCTTCTTTTGCAGGATTTGCTGAACTGGTAGATTTGAGTTGCGAGTCGACCAGACAATAGACATCTCCCTGAAATAGCGGAATTTATTGGATTTTTCGTAAGTCAACATTAACTGCCTCCATGAATGTGAAGTATTCCTTGCGAGGAATGGAATTTGTAGGATTGCGTTTGTTCTTCAAGCGAATGCCGCAATCTTTTACGGACTTTGGTTCGCTAAAACCATGATCTAAATGGAGATATTTCCAAAACGCACTGACACCATCCAAACGGCGTTGGATCGTACTGCTGGCATTTTTACGAGCCCGCAGGAAAATCGCAAACCCGCGCAGGGTGCGCTCATTGATTTCGAAATCAACAGAGGTTTTATCTGGCCTGCTCTCAAGATATTCGAGATACATGTCGATATCGTGCGAGTAGGCAGCAACAGTAGAGTCGGTAGCGTCACGAACGCCTTTAAGATAGGCGAAGAAGCCTGTGACGTATTTTGGTAAGTCGTCGGAACAAATAGATTCTGGCATAAGAAAATGCGCACCTTTCGGGAACGTAATGCGTACAAATGAGCGCATATTGTAGCACTATTTGCTAATTTGGCAAGTAAAGTGGAGAAACTCATGGATGCAAATGAGATACTTAAAAATTTTGTAAACCAAAAGGCCCAGGAACGTAACTTATCCCTGCGCCAGGTGGCTGTCGGCGTTGGGATTGGCTCGTCGCACCTCTCCGCCATCCTGAACGGCAGGCGCCCGATCAGCGTGGAAGTTTGCAATGCGATTGCAGACTTTTTTAATATGCAGCGGGTGGAGATGTACAACCTGGTTGGCTGGATCACGATGGACGAAGACGAAGAATTCACCACCCGTATTCGTGAATATAGCAAAAAAGACCCCGAATTTGCGCAGTTTGTGAAAATGATCCTGGAAACCAAGGACGAAGGCGAGCGCAAGCGCTTAATGCGCGTTATTCGCGCTTCGCTGGAAAAATAAGTGCGCCTGCTTACCAAAATCCGGCAGTTTTTCCGCCACTACTCAAAACTGGATCTGGTAAACTGGGGTTCGATCGTGTTGCTCATGCTGTTGATGCTGTTTACTCTTCAATTTAGCATAGGCAGGCTGTTTGCCTGGGGATTGTTTGTGTGCTCGTTATTCTGGTTGGCTGTTTTGCATAATGAGATCAGTAGTACAGAAACTTCCTGGAAGAAAAAACGTGCAGAAATCAAACAGCAGGGGATTTCTGATAAATTCCTGTACTTCATGAAAAAATCAGAGTTGGAGTTGTGGGGCTACTGGAGTGTGCTTTTATTTACTGATTGGTTTGGTCTGTTTTGGGGAACAACTGCATTGGGTGTAAGCGGATTGGGG
>CAILYI010000067.1 GCA_903838415.1 uncultured Anaerolineae bacterium
CCTGAACGCCCTGTGTGGTGGCGTTGGTGACAATTTCGATCTGTCCGGCCACGCTGTTTTCAGGGGTTGGGCCAAGGAATTCCAGTTTTTCGGGGTTCTTCAGTTCGGCGTGAGCTTCCTGAGCGCCCTGGTTGGCTTCGTCAAAAACGGCGATGCCCAGGAATTTTGGCAGCAGTACCATCTTGACAGCCTTGCCGGGTTCGGCCTTGGCTGCAGCAGGAGCGGCAGGAGCGGGTGCGTCACCGACGTTATCTTTATTGTAGACGGTGAAGGGGCCCATCACGATGCGCAGGCCGTTCTCGCGGGTGGGGTCCTTCTCGATGGTGTAAGTACCCATGCGTCCAGCTTCGAATTTCTCGCCAGCGACACCCTTCAACTGACCATTCGCGATCAGATAGGAGGCATAGTAGCTGACATAACCGAGGTCGACGAAGCTCCACAGGGCGAACTCGGGAGCGCAGCCGTTCTTGGTGTAGGAAGCCATTTCGGCGGGCAGACCCAGACCGGAAACCTTGACCTTGTCACACAGTTTCTCGTCTTGCATGGCCTTGGAGGCGGCGACGATACCAACGGTGGTGGGGGACATGATCAGTTTCATATCCGGATATTTGTCAACCAGCGCCAGCGCCTGCTTGTAGGAGGTTTCAGACTGGTCGTTGCCATAAACAACATCCAGCAGTTCCAACTTGGAGTACTTGGCATCCTTGAGGGCTTCCTTCATGGAAGCGATCCAGGCATTCTGATTGGCGGCATCGGGGGAAGCTGACAGAACGGCAAATTTGCCGCCATCTGCGCCGAGGATGCTGAGGGCCATATCAGCCATGACGGTACCGGTCTGGTCGAAGTCCACCTGGGCGATGAAGAGCTGTTCGCCTTCACCGGAGGGAACCGGGGAGTCCCAGGTTACGACGGTCATACCTTTTTCGCGGGCAGCTTTGACAGCCGGGACGATCTGATCACCAGCGTTGTTGGAGATCATGATGGCTTTGACACCCTGGGTGGTGGCGTTGGTGACAATTTCGATCTGTCCGGCCACGCTGTTTTCAGGGGTTGGGCCAAGGAATTCCAACTTGCCAGTGTTCCCCAATTCCTTGTGAGCTTCCTGAGCGCCCTGGTTGGCTTCGTCAAAGACGGCGATACCGAGGAACTTGGGGAGCAGCACCATATCGATGGCTTTGCCAGTTTCAGCCTTCACCACGGTATCTGAAACAACCGGGGCAGTGGTGGCGGCGGGGGCTGCGGCGGGAGCCTCAGTGGCAGGGGCGGGGGCGGGGGTCGCCGTGCTGCAGGCAGACAGCAGCAGCATGGTGGCGATTAAAAGGGTGTTTACAATTTTTTTCAACATTTCTTTCCTCCGAATAGTTCAAATGTGGATATTTCAATGGTTGATACACACAAGAAAGTCATTATATTTTTGGGTTAGCCTCCTTTGATTTCTTCTGGAGCACGCCGCACGTAAGTACGCCGGTTCCAGGCAGCCCGCATTCCACGGGCAAAATTTGGTACAAGCACGGAGAGGATCAACAGCACACCAATTACGCCTGTCTGCGTGTTCCCGCTAATATTCGCGAGACCCATTCCGTTGCGCAAATTGAGAATGATTAAGATGGAGAGCAGCACGCCCCAAATGGAACCTGAGCCGCCAAAGATGCTGACGCCACCCAGTAAAACCATGGTAATTACATCCAGTTCAAAACCCAGGCCGGTATCGCCGCGCACTGCGCCCAGACGCGCCATGTAAAGCAGGCCTGCCAGGGCCGCCACAAAGCCGGAAGCAATGTACAGCACCATTTTCACGCGGCGGACGTTGACACCCGAAAAGCGCGCCACATCCTTGTTATTACCGATCACATACACCAACCGTCCAAAGCCGGAATATTGCAGGATGACGATCGCAATCACGAGCAGGATGAAGAAAACGATCAAGGCCAGCGGGAAGGGTCCCAGGATGGGCTGCTGTCCCATATTGTTGAACCATTCCGGGAAGCCGGTCACTGAACGATCTTCCAACAGCACGCGGGCCAGCCCACGAAAACCGATCATGCCTGCCAGTGTCACCACCAGCGAAGGCAGCCCCACCTTTGAAACCATGAACCCGTTAAAGAAGCCCGCCGCTACACCTGAGAGCAGTCCGCCCAGAATACACAGCTCCATGGGCAGCTTATTTGTCCACAGGAAAGCGGCGGTACAGGCAGCCAAACCCATAATGGAGGCGACTGACAGGTCGATTTCGGCATTGATAATAATAAAGGTCATCACCAAAGCCACGATGATCTTCTCAATCGAAAGCTGGAAGAGGTTGATTTGATTTTCCGGTTGGAGATAGAAGGTCGTCTGACCGGCATTGACCGCCACAATCACGATCAATAACACCAGTAACAGGGTTTCCCAGCTCAGAAAGCGCTCGTATTTACGCAACATGGCTGTTCTCCTTGGCACCAGGGTTCGCATCAACGGATTGACTGTCATCTGTGCGAATTTGCAAAACAGAATGTGACCAGAATGCTCGCAGCCGATCCATAATAACATGGTCAACCAGTACCGCGAACAGGATCAGCGCGCCCAGCAGCGCATCGATCCAGAATTCACTGATTTGCAGCCAGCGCAGCAAACTCTGCTGCAGCAGATTGATCATAAATGCGCCCAGCAGCGCGCCGATCATGGTACCGGTGCCGCCATTGGTGCTGACGCCGCCCACCACTGCCGCTGCCACCACCTGCATTTCCATGCCCTGCGCCGCCACGACGGTAATATTGCCAAAGCGCACCAGGTACATGAACCCGGCCAACCCGGCCAGCGCGCCGCACACCACATAAGCCAGCAAGACAATGCGCTGCGCTGGCAGACCGCCGATGCGTGCCGCTTCGGGGTTCGATCCGATGGCATGCAGCTGACGTCCCCAGGGCAGGTAAGTGATAATCAATTGGAACAGAACCACGATGATCAGGGCCATCAAGACCATCGGACGGATATCAAACCCACTGATTGTCATCAGGTTGGCGCCGGGCAAGTCGAGCAGCCACTGGGGCAGTTGTTCGGTGACCACTGTTTTGGCGTTGGAAATCTCGACCAATACCGAGCGATAAATCGCCAGGGTGCCAAAAGTGACGATGATCGAGGGCACTTTGCCATAAGAAACCAGCGCACCGTTGATCAGACCCATCAATGCGCCCAACCCAATAGCCAGGCTTACGACCATCATCGGCGCCATCGTCTGATCATGGCTCAACAGCGTACCGACCACATAAGCCGTCACGCCGACGATTGAGCCGACCGAAAGGTCATAGTTGCGGGTCAGCAGTACCAGCACCTCACCGACCGCCACCACGGTGATGATGGCCACGTCTGACGTGATGCGGTTGAAGATGCGCGGACTGAAATAGCCTTTGATCTGAGTACTGAAGAAAATGAAGATCAGCGCAATCAAAAGGAGCAGGATCAACTCGCGGATCTGTTCAGGGCGGAATGTTCGTCGTATCCAGTTCATGCGGATTTCTCCAGTTCACTTTCGATTTGACCAGCAATTTCGCGGGGAGCTGCTCCCATTGCGGCGGTCAGGATCATTTCCTGGGTGGCTTCTTCGCGGGTGAAAATACCCATCTGCCGCCCTTCGCGCATCACCAGGATACGGTCACTCATCGCAATCACTTCTGGCATATCCGAGGAGATCAGGATGATGCTCAAGCCTTGCGCAGCCAGCTCATTAATCAGCTGATGCACTTCCGCCTTGGCGCCCACATCGATACCGCGGGTTGGTTCATCCAGAATAAGCAGCTGCGGGCGCGCATTGAGCCATTTACTCAACATCACCTTCTGCTGGTTACCGCCCGAAAGCAGCCCCACCTGCTGTTCCACGTTGGTGGTGCGGATGGCAAGACGCTCGCGGAAATGCTCGGCGGTTTGTGTTTCCTGATCGTGTTTCACCAAACCCAACGATGAAAGGTATTGGTGCAGCATGGGCAAAGAGATGTTGCTGGTAATCGACATCGTCATGGTCAGGCCAATCTGGCGGCGGTCTTCGGTCATGTAGGCGATACCCAAACGCAGCGCCTGTTCTGGCGAGCGGATTTTTTCAGCCTTGCCCATGTAGATCAGTTCGCCAATTTCAGCCGGTTCGATCCCAAAAAGTGCCAGACCGACATCTGTTCGCCCGGAGCCAACCAGGCCTGCGAAACCCAACACCTCACCACGAAATACATCGAAACTCAGTCCTTCAAAAACGCCTTTGTGGCCCAGGTTCTGCGCCGTGAGCAGCAAATCTCCGCGCTCGGCCGTGCTCTTGACAAAAAATTCTTCCACTTTGCGCCCGACCATATCCTGAATGCAGCTCTCTTGCGTTACCTGGCTGCGCGGCAGGGTGGAAATACGCTTGCCATCACGGAAAACCGTCACCCGGTCAGCGATTTCAAACACTTCTTCCATGCGGTGACTGATGAAAAGGATCGAAACTCCCTGGTCACGCAGCGAGTACACCAGCTTGAAGAGCTGCCGCACCTCGTGCGCCGAAAGCGAGGCCGTCGGTTCGTCCATGATCAGCACGCGTACCTTGAGCGAGATGGCCTTGGCGATCTCGACCGTCTGCTGCGCGGCCAGCGTCAGCCCGCGCGCCTGCATACGCACGTCCAGTTTCACGCCCAGTTGTGCCAGGATGGCATCCGCGTCGCGGTAGAGTTTGTTCCAGTCCATCACCAGGCCGCGGTTGCGATGCGTGATGAAGATGTTTTCAGCCACGTTCAGGTCGGGGAAAACCATCGGTTCCTGGTAAATTGCCGCGATCCCGTAACCCTGCGCTTCCACCGAACTGCTCATGCGGATCGGTTTATTGTCCAGCAGCAGTTCGCCTTCATCGGGCTGGTAAATGCCGGTCATGATCTTGATCAGCGTCGACTTTCCAGCCCCGTTTTCGCCCAAAAGGGCGTGGATTTCGCCAGGGTAGAGATTCAGCGAGACATCATCCAGCGCCTGGGTTGTGTCAAAGCGCTTGGAGATGTGGTTCATCTGTAGAACTGGGGTTTGATTTTCCATTTTGGCTTCTTCTTGGTGAGAAATGCCCGGGTCAATTGGCCTGGTCTGTTTGCGCGGTGCGCATCAGGCTGGCTTCACTATCCAAAATAAGATTGAAGCGCCTGTAAGCCTCATCCCAGGCCTGACGATCTTGCGGCTGATAGGTTTCCACATCGAACGACTGGCGCACCACCTGGCGGGCAGTGCTGAGATCATCCAGATGCCCGAGCGCAATCGCTTGCATCAAGATGTTGCCGATCGCAGTTGCTTCCACCGGGCCGGTGATGGTGGGCAAACCGGTGGCATTGGCGGCAAACTGGTTGAGCAGCCGGTTGCGAGTTCCACCGCCCATAATGTGCAGTGTTTCCATGTGTCGCCCGGTGACGCTTTCCAACATTTCCAGCACGCTGCGATACTTGAGCGCCAGGCTTTCCAGCGCACAGCGAATGACTTCTCCCTGACTCTCCGGGACTGGTTGACCAGTTCGACGGCAGAAGGCGCGGATACGTTCAGGCATATTTCCAGGCTGGGAAAAGTCGGGGGAATCCGGATCAACCAGCGACCGCAAAGGTGCGGCCTGCGCCGCCAACTCGGTCAGCGTGCTGTAAGAGAGTTCGTCACCCTGAGCGGCCCAGGTGCGGCGGCTTTCTTGCACCAGCCACAAGCCGCTGATGTTCTTCAGCAGGCGGGTTGAACCGAAAACGCCGCCTTCATTGGTCAGATTGAAATTTAAGCTTTCAGGGGAAATCACCGGAACGGCCGAATCGGTACCCATCAAAGACCAGGTGCCTGAGCTGATCCAGGCATAATCCAAAGAACCAGCCTCCACCGGTACCGCCACGACTGCCGAGCCGGTATCGTGGCAGGCGGGCACGATCACTTTGATCCCGTCTGCGCCAGTTTCTTCGGCGACTGCTGGCAGGAGTGGACCAAGCACCGTCCCAGGTTGTACGATCGGAGCAAAAATCTGGGTCGGAATGCCCAGAGCTTGCAGCAGCGGCTGTGACCAGTTCCCCAGGCGCGGGTCAAAACACTGACTGGTGGTGGCAACACTGAACTCGGAGACTTTTACACCGGTCAGCCAGTAATTAAACAAATCGGGCATCATCAACAGCGTCTCAGCTGACGAAAGTGCCGCTGATTGACTGACTGCCATCGAAAGCAGCTGGTAGAGCGTGTTGATTTGCATGAACTGCACGCCGGTATGCTCAAAAATCTGCTCACGCGGCAGGCGCCGGAAAGCTTCTTCGAGCATGCCATCATTGCGGCTGTCGCGGTAATGATAGGGATTGCCAAGCAGCACGCCATGCTGGTCGAGCAGGCAAAAATCCACGCCCCAGGTGTCCAGCCCAATCCCGGCAATCTGCTTGCCGTGCTTGCGGACTGCCAGCGTGATGCCCTGCTTGATCTCGCTCCACAAACGCAATACATCCCAGTGGATGCCATCGGGAGTGCGAACCGGCCCGTTGGCGAAGCGATGCACTTCTTCAAGCTGCAGCCGCCCGGACTCCAACGTGCCCAGAATCACGCGCCCGCTTTCAGCGCCCAGGTCGATTGCCAGATAGTAAGTTGATTCAGCCATGTCCATGCTCCTGTTTCAGTGGGGCGCTATCCGCAAAACCCCAGACAGTCTCAATCCAGGTGAAAGACTTCTTCAATCTGTACCATGCTCTCATCCGGGTGTTGACCACCCAGGTTTTCGAAATATGGAGACATAAATTCCTGCCAGCGGGCATTGACATCTTCCTTCGCCATCCCATCCAACGCAGCCTGGAAGCTATCCGGGGTCTCAAAATAACCAAACATCAGTCCGTCATCACGCATGAAGAGTGAATAATTGCCCCAGCCGGTGCGGGTCAGCGCTTCGAGCATCTCAGGCCAGACTTTCCCATGATGGGCCTTATATTCTTCAACCTTATCCTGGCGCACTTTTAGCAAAAAACCGACGCGTTTCATAGCATTCTCCTGATTGGTTTTTTAATAAGTTCCAAATTTGCGCACTGCGCCAAGGAAGGTTTCGATATTTTCAAGGGACGTATCCGCCTGAAGGATGTGGGCCGGGCTGCACAGGTAGCCACCGCCCGCCCCCAGGATACGAATCTTCTCAGCCACATCCTGCTCGATTTCTTCGGCGGTGCCGCGCGGCAGCAGGTACTGCTGATCGATGGCGCCCCAAAAGGACAGCTGGTCTCCGAATTTCGTCTTGAGCTCTTGCGGCTCATGCCCCGGAACATTGGGCTGCACCGGATTGAATACATCCAGGCCGATTTCAATCAGGTCGTTCAAAATTGGGGAAATAGCGCCATCGCAATGATACATGACCAGCACATTCGGGTTTACTGAACGCACTTCCTGGAACACTTCGGCAAAGCGTGGTTTAAAGATTGTGCGCCACATCTTGGGAGAGATCATCATCCCGTTTTGCGCACCGAAGTCATCCCCGAACCACAGCCCATCCACACCCAGGCTTGCCAGTTGCTTGGCAATCCCGATCGTAAATTCCATGGTTTTATCAAGCAGCGGTTCGATATAAGCCTCGCGCGAGGCCATGTCGATCATGAATTTTTCCAGCCCAACCATATGCCAGGCCATTTCGAACATGGTCAATTCGACATCGCCAATCACAAAATAGTCGTTTTTATAGGTTTCGATATCGCGCGCCGCGGTTTCAAAACGTCCCGGCGCGTAAGGGTCAGGGAAATTAAAAGCCTGCACCTCGGCGGGGGATGTGATCGCGTCAAATGGACACTTAATCACATCCATGTAATACAGACCCTGGCGCATCGTCATTCCGAATTCATTGATGATGCTGCCATCGGCGGTGCTCGGATGGCTGTAACCGGCAGGCAATCCACCGCCCACCAGGACGCAGTCGCTGCCCATGGCGGTGCGCAGATCGTTGGCCGAGGTGCGGTAGGTCAAATCTTCGTAATAGGAAGGACTCATCTTGATCGGAATACCGTACTTCTGGCTGAATCCTTGCAGTAAGGGACGGCACAGGTCAAATTGCACCGGCACCCGATCCGGGACCCCGCTGCGGCGCAGGGCGGTAATTACTCGCTCTTTTGAATTCATTGACATAGCTCCCTTTTGGTGGATGTTTTTCAATCACAGGCACGAACAATTTTTATCAGTGGATAATCCCAGCCTGCGCACTCGAAATCTGCTTTCAGGTGCGTGACCCAGGGATGGTAATGCTCAATCAAGGGGTTGTCTGCCAGATTTACGTCAGCCGCACACCGTAAACGGAATATTGCCCCACTGCAGGCGGGCTTGCCATTCATCGGTGATGCCAGAATCAGTGAATAAGTGCGTAATTTGCAACGGCCGCGCAAACGGCGTCAGGTCTTCGTGGCCCATTTTACTTGAATCAACCAGCGCAAAAACCTGTTTGACCGACTCAATCGCCTTGCGTTTGAGTTGGGCTTCTTCAAAATGGACTTCGGTCATACCGCGTTCGACGCTGAAACCGCTGCAGGAGACAAAAGCCTTCTGGATGTGGAGCTCAGCAATGATCTGCTCGCTCAACAAACCCGTTACAGATGATCCGTCCGGATTCATAACGCCTCCGATCAAAATCACCGTGTTGGTTGAATTTTGAGCCAGCAGGCGGGCAACATCAATGCCATTGGTCACCACGCGCAAGCGCTGACGGTCCTTGAGTTGCAGCGCAAGATAGAAGACAGTGCTGCTGGCATCCAGCAGGAGCGAGTCGCCATCCGACACCAGCGCTGCCGCTTTCTCCGCGATGATGTCCTTCTCTGCGCCATGTTCCTGATGTCGGATGTTGAAATCTGCATTGAAACTTTTGGTCTGCTCACTCAAGACCGCCCCACCATGGACACGCATCAACAAACCATCGGCTTCGAGTGCATTTAAATCATTACGAACGGTACCTTCCGAGATTTTCAGGACTGTGGCCAACTCGGGCACGCGCTGTCCCGGCTGTTTTCGCAACAGCCCAAGAAGAAGTTGTCGGCGTTCGTAAGTGGTCAAATCGGACCATCCTTGTGGTATTTTGTTGAAATTTGTTGAAATTTATTGATACATAATACTCGCGGTGTTGATATTTGTCAACTTTTGATTTTCTCAATAAAGGCATCACTTCGACATCCAAGACGTGCCCAAAAACCAAACGTGCACCTTCTCCAATTTGGGAGAAGGTGCACGTTTGGCAAAGCCCGCAAACGCGGCTAAATTTTCAGTCTGTTTCGCGGCGGGCCAGGATGCGGGTGGCATCCTTGATCGGTTTTTCTGAAACCAGGATCAGATAGCCCCCACCGCCAGCCCCGGACAGCTTCCAGCCGAGCGCCTGGTCGCGATATTCTTCTATCAGCTCGGCGATACGCTCATTCATCATGTGTGGGAACATGGCAACCTGGGCGTCAAACGATTCGCGCAGAGATTTTCCAAAGGCGACCACGTCACGGGCCAAAATGGCATCCCAACAACGCTCGGCGGCATCCGCCAGGTCTTTGGCCAATTCCGGGCTGAATTTCGTATCGACCAGCACGTCATATTCCGAGTAGCGCGGGCCGAGCGAAATGAGATAGAGCGAACTTTCAACAAATTTCAGCAAAGTCTCGTCCAGGACATGTTCGATTCTGACCGGCCAAAAGCGACCCTCGTAGTAAGCCTTGGCCAGCCCCGGGAAAACAATCCCGATCGAATCTTGCGAACCGGAAAAAACCTTCGTGCCGGGCGGATTGTCGTAACAGAACAGGATTTTAGCTAGTTTTTCGTGATTCCCGGCGGGCAGTTTCGGTCCCCACAGATCCAGCGCCGAGCGCCGGGTGCTGGAAGCCATCCCGGAGCGTTCATTGAACTCCAGGGTCGGTTCCAGCGAAATGGTGATGACCGGGCCCGGAAAATGCTCCGAAACGTATGGTTGATCGAGCCAGCCACCCGCCAGATCGATGCGATACGGCATGTAGTCGCGCTGACGCAGCGCGGTCGTGGAACGCGCCTCCAGCCCTTCGTGCGGCTTGCGTTCCAGAATAACGTACTCGATC
The DNA here is from genome assembly GCA_903838415.1 of uncultured Anaerolineae bacterium. Lineage (GTDB taxonomy): Bacteria > Chloroflexota > Anaerolineae > Anaerolineales > Villigracilaceae > UBA5195. The sequence goes on from CAILYI010000067.1 coordinate 10,017, forward strand.
CCCAATTCATGACAAATCGCCCGCTTTTCAGGGATATGCCCATCGGAGTTGACGATGAAATAATCCGGCATCATCTCGCGTAATTCGTGTTCAAAATCCAGAATTCCGGAACCTTGCGAGATAAAAGCATCCTTGACAAAGGAAACCGACTTGACCATGAACTGGCGTTCCTGCTCGGTATTGACCGGCGTGCGGCCCTTCAACCCAAAAACTGTTTTATCGGAGCCAAGCGCCACGAACAGATCGCCATAGGTGGAGGCTTCCTGAAAAAAGGCGATGTGCCCGCTGTGTAACAGGTCAAAACATCCGCTGACAAAAACTTTTTTGGTCATCAATCTCTCCTGGAAAAATAGTGCCGGATGGTTTGAAAAAAATTCCGTCCGGCACTATTTTACACGGGTAAGCGCAAATTTCAGGCTTTAATCACACCTTTTTTCAAGATGATGTTGGCATACAGCGCCATCTCGCCGCTGGCCAGCACGGCATGAGCCTTTTTGGCGCGCTCATAGAAGGCAAAGCGCTCCATGTATTCAAAATCCTTGAAGGAGGCTTCGTATTTTTTGACGATCGGGCGATATTCTTCCCAGATGACGGGCTGGTAGGAATCGCCCGGAACAACCGACATCAGCGCAATCGGTTTTTCGACGAACGAATCGAGCGGAAAAAGCTGCAGGATGGCATCCAGCAAAACGGGACAGCTCAAACCGTCAGCACGTACCAATCTTTGGGCCATTCCAGCGGCTGGAAAGTTGCCATCCGCGATGACCAGTTCGTCGCCGTGACCCATTTCCATCAGGATTTTTATCAGTTCCGGCGAAATCACCGGAGAAATTCCTTTGAGCATGATAATCTCCCAAATTTCTGACTAATCGTACACGGGACCGAAGCTGGCGCAGGCACGATAATCGGCGCTGGTGAAGTCGCTGGCGCCGAAAGCGCTCCAGGCGCTCGGGCGGAAGATTTTCTCTTCGGGAACGTTGTGCATGCAAACCGGAATGCGCAGGATGGAAGCCAGGCTGATCATGTCCGCGCCGATGTGGCCATAGCTCAAAGCGCCGTGGTTCGCGCCCCAATTCGCCATGACGGAATACACATCACGGAAGGCGCCCTGTCCGGTGACGTTCGGGGCAAACCAATGGGTCGGCCAGGTGGGATCGGTGCGCTCGTTCAGGGTGGTGTGGACATTTTCGGGCAGGTCGACAGTCCAGCCCTCGGCGATTTGCAGCACCGGACCAAGACCCTTGACCAGATTGAGACGACTCATGGTGACGGGCATCCCGCCGCGGGTCAGGAATCCGCTGGAGTAGCCGCCGCCGCGGAAGTAGCCGGTGTTGGCCGGGTACCAGGTGGTCGCTTCGAGGCACTTTTTGCCTTCAGCAGAAGTGACATCCCACCAGGGTTTGATGGCCGGTTGGCCGTCGATTTCGTGCCAGCCGGTGGCATCCAGCGTGGCAGCGCCGGAATTGATCAGGTGAATGAATCCGCCCGCCGCGCGGCCGCTGACTTCGTAGCCGGTGACACGTTTGACAGCTTCCGGGCTCCAGTAGGTGCGCACATCCGCAAAAACCTGGGCGGTATTGGTCAACAGATGACCGAAAAGCATCGTCGCGCCGTTCAAGCTGTCGTTTTCAGTGGCGACGATGTAGGGCTGACGCGGGCCGTTCCAGTCGAGGGATGTGTTCAGCATGGCTTCAAGGAAATCGCCATTCGGCTGGTAATCCGTCCACTGGCGCTGGCCCTGGAAACCGGACAGGATGGCATTGTGCCCGAGCGCTTCTTCGGCGAAACCCAATTCAGCCAGGCGCGGGTTGCCATTCATCAAGTCGCGGGCGATCATGGCCATTTTGACCACTTTTTCCCAATCCTGATCTTTTTGGGCGCGAGTGCGCTGGCGGTTGGACGGGTTATATTCGCGGCCTTCCGGGCAGTTTTCCTTGACCCACGGCATGGCACGTTTGAGTTCTTCAGAGTCATAGATGCCAAAGTCGATGCGTCGCAGGAATTCGGTCGTATCGATGACTTCGACGCGCATCCCCAGATAGGTTTCAAAAAACGGCTGATCGACAATCGAACCGGCAATGCCCATCGAAACGCCGCCCATCGAGAGATACGATTTTCCGCGCATGGTGGCTGCAGCCAGTCCGGCGCGGGCAAAACGCAGTAGTTTTTCCTTGACGTCCTCGGGGATGTTCTTATCCCCGGAATCTTGCACATCGTGCCCATAAATCGAAAAAGCGGGCAAACCTTTCTGGTTGTGCGCGGCCAGCACAGCTGCCAGATAAACAGCGCCGGGGCGTTCCGTACCGTTAAATCCCCAGACCGCTTTCGGGATGAGCGGATCCATATCCATGGTTTCAGAGCCGTAGCACCAACAGGGCGAGACGGTGATCGAAAGGCCTACGCCCGCGCGGGCAAATTTCTCGGCACAGGCGGCAGCCTCGGCCACACCGCCGATGTTTGTATCGGCAATAACACATTCCACCGGTTGGCCGTTGGGATGGCGTAAATTGGCAGTCAGCAAGTCAGCAACCGCATGCGCCAGGGACATGGTGGTCTCTTCGAGTGATTCGCGCACACCCTGCCAGCGTCCATCAATTGCAGGACGAATACCGATTTTCGGCAAACTGCCGATCCATCGGTTCGGGGCATAGTTTTCGGACATTATTACCTCCAAATTGATTAAAGTGAAAATCTGCCATTCAACAAAATGCCCTACGCTAAGGCTGGAAGGAAACCGGGCTTTAGCAGTAGGGCATCTTTTATCAGCCCCAGAAGCGGGGCTCAGTCAACCGCTGGCGGTTAACCAGCTGGCAAATTACTTGTAAAGCACAGCCTGGATTTTGGCTTCGTCGATGTTGGACTTATCGTACCAGTAGAAGCCAGTGTCGATGATCTTGGGCAGAGTCTCGCCCTTGGAGGCTTTGAGAGCAGCTTCTACGCACTTGTAGCCGATACCGACGGGGTTCTGGGTGATAGCGCCAGATTCAGTGCCTGCGCGGATGGCGTCCATCTGCTGTTGGCCGGAGTCATAGCCGATCACGACGATTTTGCCTTCCATGCCCAGTTCCTTGACAGCGTTCAAAACGCCGATGATGGAACCTTCGTTGGCGCCAAAGAAGCCCTTCAGATTCGGGTGAGCCTGAATGATGGCCTTGGCCAGGTCGGTGGATTTGAGCTGATCGCCGCCGCCGTACTGGGTGTCAACAATCTTGACCTTCGGGTACTTGGCAACGATCTGATCGGTGAAGCCCTTGACGCGATCGATACCGGTGCGGCTGGTCTGGTCGTGAGCGATGATGGCAACTTCGCCTTCGCCGCCGATGAGTTCAACCATCTTGTCAGCGGCCAGGTTGGTCGCGGCAATGTTGTCTGTGGAAGCGGTGGAAGCCGGGATGTCACTGTCAACGCCGGAGTCGAAGCCGATGACGGGGACGCCAGCAGCCTTGGCTTTTTCAAGCAGGGGCTGGAAAGCCTTGGAGTCAACAGCGGCCAGACAAATCGCGGCGGGTTTCTTGTCCAAAGCGGTCTGGAACATTTCAACCTGTTTGTCAACCATGGCTTCGGATTCAGGACCTTCAAAAGTGATGTCCACATTCAGGTCTTTGGAGGCCTGTTCGGCGCCCAATTTCACTGCTTGCCAGAACTGGTGCTGGAAGCCCTTGGAAATCACGGGGATGTAGGGTTTCGCTGCTGCAGCGGCAGGGGCTTCAGCGGCAGGTGCGGCGGCGGGGGCGCAACCGGTAACCATGGCAAACACAACCAAAAGGCTCAAAAGTGTAGCAAGTACTTTCTTGGTAGTCATATATTCTCCTCGATTTGAAAATTTTTGAATGGTACTGGACAGGTTCAGGCGAACTTTCATTTTATTTGCGATAACGGGCCTCCTTATGTTTAAGTTTTTTGAGTAAAACCGCGCCTGTGAATTTCTTAGCGGCGACGGCGCAAGATGTCTAAGAAAACTGCCAGAATGACGATGCCACCCGTGACCACCATCTGCCACTCCTGTGGCACCGAAAGGATGCGCAAACCGTTGGTGAGGGTGCTGATGATAAAGGCCCCGATGATGGTGCCCAGGATCGAGCCTTCACCGCCGCTGAGGGAGGTACCGCCAATCACGACTGCCGCGATCGCATCCAGTTCATAGCCAGCACCCAGAGCGGGTTGAGCCGAGTTCAAACGGGAAGCCATCAAAACTCCACCGACCCCGGCGAAAAAACCGCACAGAGTATAAACAGCGGTCTTCCAGACAGCCACATTGACGCCCGAAAGACGCGTGGCTTCTTCGTTGCTTCCCAGGGCAAAGGTGTAGCGCCCAAGGACGGTACGGGTCAGGATAAAATTAGCAATAATAGCTGCGCCAAACAAAATGAACACGGCATTGGGCACTTCAAACCCGGGGATGATCTTGCCCACGATCGAACCCATGGCCATTTCACGGAAGGCGGGAGTGTCGTTGAAATAAATCGGTTTCAACTCTGAAATCACCAGCGAAAGGCCCTTGGTTGCGTACAACATACCCAGCGTGGCGATGAAAGGCGGAATCTTCATGCGTGAAATCAAGGTCCCGTTGATAAACCCTGCCAGGCTGCCAGCCAGAACACCGCCCAGGATACCGAGCGGAATGGGCAGGTGCCAGTTGGTAACAAAGACACCCGTCATGACTGCGGAGAAGGTCAGCACCGTCCCTACCGACAGGTCGATGCCAGCCGTGATGATGACGAAGGTCACGCCCAGGGCAAGCACACCGTTGACGGCTGTCGCCAACAGGATGCCAACGAAGTTGTCGAAGGTGCGGAAATAGGGTGATGCCACCGAAAAACCGATTGACAGCACTATCAGGGCGCCGAATGCCATGAGCCGCTGCATGGCGTCAGAACGGAACAAAGTCTTGGCAGTTTTGGTTTCACTTTTCATGGTTTTTCATTTCCGTGGATGAGGATGGATAGCCTTTTACGCACTTACTTGCACCACACTGCCGCGCATGGTGGCAAACTTCATAATGCTTTCCTGGGTTGCTTCAGTGGAATTCAAAACTCCAGTCACTCGACCTTCACACATCACCACAACGCGGTGACTCATGCGCAGGACTTCAGGTAATTCAGACGAAATCATGATGATGGCCTTGCCCTGGTGGGCCAGGTCGTTGAGCAGTTTATAAATTTCACTCTTCGCGCCCACGTCAATGCCGCGCGTCGGCTCGTCAAAGATCAAAATTTCCGTATCAGCGGTCAGCCATTTGCCAACCACCACTTTTTGCTGATTACCGCCCGACAGGAACTGAACTTTTTGATCGAGACTGGGCGTCTTGATATTCAAAGCCTTGACCATTTCGTTGCCACGGGCGGCGGTTCGTTTGAAATCCACCCAGCCCAGCCAACTCAGGAATTTTTTCATGGCAGCCATGGCGATATTTTCTTTGACATCCATCCCCAGGGCCAAGCCATACCGTTTGCGGTCTTCAGAAAGATAGCCAACGCCATGCGTAACCGCATCTCCCGGGCTTTTGATGTGGACTCGCTTACCTTTGATATAGATTTCGCCCGAGTCATAAGTATCGGCGCCGAAGACGGCACGCGCAACTTCAGTCCGTCCAGCGCCCATCAGCCCGGCGAAGCCGAGAATCTCACCCCTTTTCAGGCTGAAACTGACATCCTTGAGCAGCTTGCCGCTATTCAGGTTGCGGACTTCCAACACAACTTCCTGACTCGGGTTTTCCGGCAGTTCGGGGGCAGATTCGTAAATGATACGTCCCACCATCAGGCTGATAATCTGATTAATCGGGGCGTCCACCGTCTGCAGGGTATCGATATACTTTCCATCGCGCATGACCGTCACACGGTCAGAGATTTGCTTGAGTTCTTCCAGGCGGTGCGAAATATGGACAATGCCCACGCCTTTTTCGCGCAGCTGCCGGATGATTCTGAACAATTCGTCAATTTCGGTATCCGTCAGGGCGGCCGTGGGTTCATCCATGACGAGAATTTTTGCATTGAAAGACAACGCCTTGGCAATTTCCACCATCTGCTGCTTGGCAACTGTCAGGTCGGCCACTTTGGTGGTCGGATCCAATTTCAGATTCAGCAATTTGAAAAGACCTTCGGCCTTCTGATTGGTTGTCTTGTCATCCATCAGAAATGAGATTTTTGAGCGCGGTTCGCGCCCGATGAAAATGTTCTGCGCAATTGTCAGGTGCGGCATCAGATTCAGTTCCTGGTGAATAATGCTGATGCCCAGGTTCTGTGCCATGCGCGGACCATGAATCTCAACTTCCTTGCCTTCAAGATAGATATGCCCGGCATCCTTACGATAAATCCCGCCCAGGATTTTCATCATGGTGGATTTACCCGCGCCATTTTCACCTACCAGGGCATGAACTTCGCCATAGCGCAGTTCAAATCGGGCCTCGCTAAGCGCCTGAACACCTGGAAAGGATTTAGAAATTCCATCCATGCGGAGCAAAAGGTCTTTTTTATCTGGAGATGTGGAAAGAGTTGTCATGGCAATCCTGGATTGGTTTTTGGTAAAACCATGCACCTGCGAAGAATTTTGTCAGTCTGTTTTGCAGATCGTGTAAGCGATATGAGCCTGTTCAAGCTGTGCAGCCCATTCTGCGCTCAGATTCTCATCTGTGTATAAATGCGTGATTTGATCGGTGCTGGCAAAGGATGTCAGGTCTTCTTTGCCAATCTTGGACGAATCAACCAGTGCAAACACTTCCCGGGCGGATGACAACGCTTTACCTTTCAATTCGGCTTCAGCCAGGAGCACATCCGTCAACCCGCGCTTCAGGCTAAGTCCGCTGCATGAAACGAAAGCCTTCTGAACATGCAAATCGCGGATAATTTGTTCACTCAACGATCCGGTTACCGAGGAGCCGTCCGTGTTGACGATGCCACCCAACAGCACAACCATGTTGGTTGAGTCTTTTGCCAACAGGCGCGCCACATCAATACCATTCGTCACGATCCGCAAGTGATGCCGATTTTCCAGCTGCTGCGCCAGATAATAAACCGTTGTACTGGCATCCAGCAAGATGGAATCTCCATCTGCGATAAGCTCTGCCGTTTTTTGGGCAATCGCCAACTTGGATTCGGGCTGCTCAAGGTAGCGCGTGCCAATCGATGCACCAAAGCAGACCGGCTGTTTTCCCAGTACCGCCCCGCCATGAACCCGGGTCAGGATACCTTCATCCTTCAGCACATCAAGATCATTGCGAATTGTGCCTTTGGTTACTTCGAGCGCCTTCGACAACTCCGACACACGAATGCCAGGCTGTTTTTGAAGTAACTGGATGATGGATTGCCTGCGTTCATAAGATGTCACGGTAATTGCCGTCCGTTGTCGTTTTTTGGACTTTTTCGTTAATTAAGCACAAAAAACATCTTACATCTTTTGGCTTTTTTTGTCAATTAGCGTTTCTTGTGACCTCCACCGTAAGCTATTACTAACGCGATGGTTTATGCTGAAGATCATCCTTCACTCGTTATCTGAGCCTGGCGCCGCGCACGAAGCGCGGGCGATAATTTCCACTTGCAGCGGCGCGGGCTCGGTAACTGTCTCGCCATTGATCATGTTCAGCAGGAGTTGGGCAGCTGTCTGCCCCAGGCGATAAGATGGTTGGGCCACAACAGTCAGCGGCGGGGAAAACAACGGCGCCCAATCATGGTCATCAAAACTGATCAGAGAAATTTCTTCCGGGCAGGCCAAACCACATTCGCGGATGGCGTACAGTGCACCCAGGGTGAGCTGGTTGCTGGTTACAAAGAGCGCGGAGGGCCTGCCGGGCGAGCGCAGCAGCACCTGTAAAACTTCGTAAGCGGAACGCATCCCGGGACGGTGCGAGGTGGGGCGCACGATCGGCACCGAGTGCTGCGCATCTGACTGGATGCCATAAAAATGCGGGTCAGCGCGGACTACCAGTTCCTTGTCCACCGGCAGACCGGCTTCTTGCAGGGCGCGTTCCCAACCCTTCAAGCGGTCGTGCTGGGTAGTGATGACATCATAGTTAATCAGGCAGGCAATGCGTTGGTGGCCAAGACTAATCAGGTAGCGAATGGCCTGGTAGGCGCCGTCTTCGTTGTTGACGCCGACCATTGGCGCCGTTAAGTCGGGGCTGCGCCGGTCGAGTTGGACGATTGGGATGCCGCTTTCGGCCATGGCCAGCAAATTCTCATTGCGCGTACCGGTCGGTGCGATGATCAAGCCGTCGATCTGCTGGGAGGCCAGCAGGCGCAGACAATCATCCTCGCGCTGGGGAATTTCATCGGTGTTGTTGAGGATGACATTGTAGTGAGATGTCAAAAAAACATCTTCGATACCGCGCACAGCCGCAGTAAAAAAGGGATTTGAAATATCGGAAATGACCAACCCGATTTTGCGCGTGATATTGGTAACCAGGCTGCGCGCCAGAGCATTGGGCCGGTAATTCAGGGCTTTGATGGCATCCAGCACCTTCTGTTCTGTCTCCGCGCTCACAAAGCGGGTCTTATTGACAACGTGAGAGACAGTTGCAATTGAGACACCGGCGAGCTGGGCGACATCCATGCTGGTGGATTTGGACACACAAGCCTCTTTTCCGAAAAAGGATGCTTCCGAACTTATAAAATTAGGCTAACAATAAAGGTTTGGGGGAAGTAAGCGCTTGCGTAAGCGCTTACGCAATATTAACATAACGCTGACAGACTGTCAATAAGCAAAGTTCATCAAATTCCAATTTTGGTGCCGAACCGGTACTTCTCCCCTACCCGGCGCGGATTTTCTCAAATTCGGTGCGCACCAGTTCCGAAGAAAAGCGCAAATAATCATCCTTGCTGAAGGTCAGCATATTGCCGGTCAGCTCGAACCAGGCGAAGCCGCTGGTCCAGCTCGAATGGCGATAAGTGCCCTGTCGTCGCCGCTCAAAGCCATAGATCCGGCCCGGCGTAACTAAAAGGTTATACGAAGTTTTATCGCGGCTGTGGATTTCTTTCATCCAACCCCAGGCCGATTGCCAGCTTTCGAACACTTTGCAGGGCAGCGGATACTCATCCGCGCCGCCATTATGCCGCCAGTTCCCCCACATGACCGGCATCCCGCGCGGTTCGATAAAGGTCTGGAAATGCAAATGGTTGACAGAGGCGAAAGTGCCCAGGGAGTTGTATCCCAGCCCAAAGCCGGGCAAATGATCGGCCAGGGAAGCGGTCGCGTCCCAAGCCCAGGCCAGCAGTTCGTCATCGAGAAATTGGCGCAGTTTCCGTTCCGGCTCGAGCAACAGCAGGGAATGCAGCCGCGCAAACGGATACTTGTTGTACAACAAACAGGCCGACTTGCCCGCCAGCTTTCCGCACCAGAAACTTTCCCGTTCCAGGATGCGCGTGTCGTAATAAAACGTCCTTTCGTTGAACGGGCTGGAGATGGACGGAACAGGATGCGCCGCGCTGCGCTGCGGCCTGAACGAGCGCAGGTGATTAAACTGCACGTTCCAGGGGCCAACCTGGCGGTGCTCGGTGACTTGCAGCTGCTCCAGACCGATCAGGGCGATTTTCAGGAACACCAGCAAATCCTCGGCGTAACGATCGTTAAACAGGCGCCCATGCGAAAGGAAATCCGCACAGACGGAGCGCAGGCGCAGGTAGGATTCCTGCAGGGCCGGTTCCAGCGCGCTCAAGACCTGGCGATTGAAATAGGCATTGGCGCATACCAGCACAAACGCGCCCAGCCCAAAATCGGGCGCGTGCTGCTCCTCGCGCAGCAGCACGGCCAGTTTGCGGCGGTAAGCCTCCCAGAAGGCGTCTTCGGAAGTAAAAATGGTCATAAGTAGGCCATTAACGACAAACGATGAACGATGAACGGTATATGCTGACTGATCGTTCATGGTTCATCGCGATTGTCCTAAAATCCACGCAGATCGGTAGACTGACGGCGCGGCAGGCCGGGCGCGGGCGTGCGCTGCAGCACGATATATTCCAAATGATTCTCGGCGCTGAATACGCGTTTTTCGGGCTTGTCGCCTTCGGCGTTGACGGCATAAGCATCAATGCCCACGCGCTTGATCTCTGGCTCGGCATCCATCCAGCCGTGCCCGCTGGTGATGAGCGCCTCCTTGACAAAACGGATGGACTGCACCATGTAGCGGCGCTCGGCTTCAGGGAACAGCGGATGCCCCTCGCCCTTGAGCAGGCGCAGGTTGGCGTCATGCCCGACCCCGACATATAACTCTCCCAAGGCTGACACTTCTTCGAAAAAGCGGACATGCCCGGAGTGCAGCCAGTCGAAACAACCGGTGACGATGACCTTCCTGCGGCTGCTGACGGGATAGCGCGGCGCCGGACTCCAGGCCGGGAACACGCTCAGGCTGGCTTCGGGAATGACGACATACTCGAGGCCCTGGGACTGGCAAAACGCCCGTTTAACAGGGCTGTCCGCCGCTTCATCGACCACCCACACCTCGGGCTGCAGACCGCTGAGACAGGGCAGGGAATCGGCCTCGACGGCCTCGTCCGGGCAGATTTCCACGGTGCTGACGTAGCGGATGGCATTCATCAGATACAGGCGCTCATCCAGCGGGAATTTGGGTGCGTGACCTTCCAACCGTTCGGCGGTGGCATCTGACCACAGGCGCGCACATAGCACGCCCAGTTTGGCGGCCTCCTCAAAAAAACGGATGTGACGCGAGCGCAGGTTGTCGAAACTGCCGGTGACAAAGACTGTTTTCATAGACGCACATGCACCTTCAACGCGCCGGGCACCGGCTCGTCCGAAATCACATAGAGATAGCCTCCACCACAGCCGGAATACATCGCCCCGGCGTAGCGCGACTGGTAGTGGCGCATCAGGCCGACCAGATCCACGCTCAACGCCGGGTGGCGCACTGTTTGCGGGAGGAGCGTTTCCCAACAGAGCATGCATTCGTTGAAGGAAGCGCCCAAGGCCCGGGCATCCCTGGCGAGGATGGCGGCGAAGCAATCCCGGCCGCTCTGCCCCAGGCGCCGCACCCATTTCGGGTTCAGATTCTTGACTCCCAGCGGAGAATATCCGGCCGGACGCTGATTGACCGGCAGGACGCGCAGCACACCTTCCAGCCAGGCGGCCACCACCGGGTCGGTATTGGACTCAACGTGAGCGGGAAAATAACCGTCATCCACGCTGGCGTCATAGTCGAGGCGGTTGATACCCGGATAAATCAGCCCGGCCATATCCTGCGAACCGGACGGGGCGGTTTTGCCCTCGTTTTCAGCGTGGTACAACTCGCGGACCAGGGTAGCAGGCTCCAGCGAGGGGTATTTATCTCCCCACAGGCGCAGGGCCACCTTGCGGGTGCTGGTTCCCATCCCACAGCGATCCATCCAGTAGAAATCCGGTTCCAACCCCACCACCACCATGGAACCGGGCGGCGTGGGGTTGAGACGCGAGACGAAGGGCTGGTCGATCCAGCCGCCAGCCAGCGCGGCGCGGTACGGAATGCCGCCGATGACGCGGCGCAGGTCGGTTTCCATCTTAGCCTGGCAGGGCTACGGGTGCTTCGGTGACGACGCGCTTGCCAGCCTTGCGGTCATCGTACTGGCTCTTGATCCAGGAGTAAGTCTTTTCCATGCCAGCGCGCAAAGTCGTGGACGGTTCCCAATCGAGGACTTCCTTGATGAAAGTGTTGTCGCTGTTGCGCCCGGCGACGCCTTTAGGCGCGTCCAGTTTGTAGTGTCTTTCGAGCTTGACGCCCGCGATGTCCTCGACCATGCTGACAAGCTGGTTGATGGAGACCAGTTCGGCGGAACCAAGGTTGATGGCCGTGGCGATCAGGTCTTCGCAGTGCGTAATCTGGTCAATGCCAAAGGTGCAGTCGTCGATGTACATGAAACTGCGCGTCTGCGAGCCGTCGCCCCAGATTTCGATCGCGCCGGAGCCGCTGTCGATGGCCTCGATCACCTTGCGGCTGATGGCCGCCGGGGCCTTCTCACGACCGCCGTACCAGGTGCCATTCGGCCCGTAGACGTTGTGGAAGCGCGCGATGGCGGTTTTCATGCCGCGTTCGGCATAATATTCCTCGCAGAACATTTCGCTGACCAGCTTTTCCCAGCCGTAGCCGCGCTCAGCCATCGCCGGGTAAGCGTCACTTTCTTTCAGCGCCACCACGTTCGGATCCGTTTGCAGCGTGGTGTTATAGGCGCAAGCCGAAGACGAGAAAAAGTAGCGCTGCGTCCCGGCGCGATAGGCAGCTTCAAGCAGGTGCGTATTGATCAAAATCGAGCGCAGGCACTCGACGCGGAAGCGCTCGATGAAGCCCATCCCGCCCATATCCGCGGCCAGGTTGTAGACCTCCACCGCCCCTTCCACGGCACGGATGGCGTTTTCGTTTTCGCTCAAATCCATGCACAGCACTTCCGTGCCGGGTACGCGCTGGTACCACTGCGGCAGCGGCTTCTTATCCACGGCTCGGATGTTGGTGAAGCCCTGCTCGTGGAAGCGGCGCACCAGCGACCCGCCGATAAATCCGCCCGCGCCCGCGACCAAAATCAGGTCGTCTTTTTTCAAATCTGGGCTGGTGGAAGCAATAACGTTTGTTTTCATGATTTTCTCCTGGTATGTAACTGGGTATATTACCGGTGCTTGGACGATAGACCATCGTCCGTCGTCCATGGCCTATCGTCCAAGCACGGATTTCCGCTCGACAATTTCAACCGGCAAGACAACTTCCTGCGGAGCCTGCGCCCCGTCACCTGCCAACCGTTTAATCAGCAGATTCGTCGCCTCGCGGCCCATCTCGTACGCCGGTTGGGCGGCCACCGTCAAAAAGGGATCCAGCAGCAGCGAAGCGGGCAAATCGTCAAACCCGACGACCGAAATCTCTTCCGGCACGAGGATTCCAGCCTCGCGCAGGGTCTGCATCATCCCAATGGCAATGAAGTTATTCCCGGCAAAAATGGCCGTCGGGCGCGGATTAAGCGCCAGCGCCTGGCGGGCCATGTCCTGCCCACTCTGGATGGTGAACGCGCCATAAAAAACGCTTTCGCCATCTGAATCGAGCCCCGCTGCGCGCAGCGCCCGGCGATACCCCGTGACCCGGTCGGTGGCGGTGGCGACATGCTCCGGCCCGGTCAGCAGCGCAATCAGGCGGTGTCCCCGCTCCAGCAGCAGACGGGTCAACTGGTAGGCGCCGCTCTCCGAATCGCAGCGCACCGCATCAGCAACCGGCTGAGAGAGTCGCCGGTCGAGCACCACCAGCGGCACCTTAAGCATCTGCACGCGCTGAATATCCTCCAGGTCATCCCGCGCCGGGACAAGCAGCATCCCATCCACGCGCTTTTGCAGCAAGGCCGTCAGGTATTCTTCCTGTTTTTGCGGGAATTCATCGGTATTGCACAAAATGACGTGATAACCGGCCTCACTGGCAGCATCCTCCACCCCGCGCGCCACCGTCGTCCAGAACGGGTTGGTGACATCCGTCAGCACCAGCGCCAGCATGCCGGTCTGCTTCCAGCGCAGACTCTGCGAGAGAGTGTTGGGCACATAGCCCAACTGGCTGACCGCCGCTTCCACTTTCTGGCGTGTTTCCGCGCTGATATAGCCCGCGTTGTTGATCACACGCGAAACCGTTATCGGGGCAACACCTGCCAGTTTGGCAACTTGTCGAATGGTCGTCATATATGGTACCGGTACCAGAGATTATAGCACAGGTTGCACAAGCTGGTAATAAGATTTTTTCAGCCGCAAAATATATGTGTCCAAATACTCAACTTGGGGTTTCTACATGATGAAAAAAACACTAATTTAGCGGAACACCGTCAGCTCGATGACGCCATCTTAACATACTGATGCCGTTGATTCTCGAGCTCGCGACTTACTTGCATTCCTAAATTAAAGGGTCTATACTCACGATACTGGAGACCTTATGTCCGAAATTGACCTTTCCCTGCTCAACCCGGTAATTGACTCGTACATAACAATGGGCCGCTCCGGCCTGCTCCCGGCTCTGCAGGCCGCGCAAAGACTCTACGGCTGGCTGCCGCAGGAAGCTGCAGGCGCTGTCGCCAAAGCTCTGCAAGTACCGCTGGCGGATGTGCATGGCGTGATCGAGTTCTACAGCCTGTTCTACAATGAACCGGTCGGCAGACGCATCGTCCGCGTTTGTACGGATGCCGCCTGCGGGATGAAAGGCGGGGAACAGATTTTGAGCGGACTCTGCGCCCGGCATGGAATCGAGCCGAATCAAACCACCCCTGACCTGTCCACCACGCTCGAATCATCGCCCTGCCTCGGGCTGTGTGACCACGCCCCGGCAACCCTGACCGTAGACGATGGCCGCTGGACGGTGAACGATGACGAAGCCCAACCGCGATCTATGGTCTATGGTCTATCGTCGCTCCTGATCGCCAACTGCGGCAAAGGCCGTGCCACGACTTTAGCGGAATACGGTGGCTATCCTGCCTATCAGAAAGCCTTAGGCCTGACTCCGGAAACGGTCATCGCCGAAGTGAAAGCTGCAGGCCTGGTGGGACGCGGCGGCGCGGCCTTCCCGACCGCTGTCAAATGGGAGGGCGCCGCCCAAGCCGAAAGTTTTCCCAAATACATCGTCTGCAACGCCGACGAATCGGAGCCGGGGACGTTCAAGGATCGCGTGCTGCTGCTCGATGACCCGCACCGCGTCATCGAGGGGATGTGTATCGCCGCGCATGCCATCGGCGCCTCGCGTGGGTACATCTACCTGCGCGGTGAATATCCGTACATCCTGCCAGTGCTGGAAAATGCGCTGGCCGAAGCGCGCGCGGCTGGTTATCTTAACGAGAAATTCGACATCGAAATCCGTCTCGGCGCGGGGGCTTACATCTGCGGCGAGGAAACTGCCCTGTTCGAGTCGATCGAGGGCAAACGCGGCTACCCGCGCATCAAGCCGCCCTTCCCGACCACCAATGGCCTGTTCGACCAACCGACAGTCATCAACAACGTCGAGACGCTCTGCAATGTTCCGCTGATCCTTGAAAAAGGCGCGGCGGGCTACCGCCAGATCGGAACCGAGAAATCTCCCGGCCCAAAGCTGTTCTGCGTCTCAGGCGATGTCGCCAAACCAGGCGTGTACGAAATCCCCTTTGGCGTGACTCTGCGCGAACTGCTGAGGCTGGCGGGTTGCGAGACCTTTCAGGCCGTGTTGTTCGGCGGGACAGCGGGCGCTTTCGCCACACCCACCCACCTGGACGTGAAGCTGACCTTCGAGGATTTGCGCGCCGCCGGTCTGCCGCTCGGCTCGGGCGTGGTGATGGTCTTCGACGAATCGCGCGACCTGCGCCAGACGCTGGCGCGGCTCGGCAAGTTTTTCGCGCACGAATCGTGCGGAAAGTGCTATCCCTGCCAGATGGGGACGCAGCGCCAAAAGGAAATCCTGGAGCGAGTGGCAAATGGTAATTCTCTCGCTGGCGACATGGAACGATTGCAGGACATCGGTTGGACGATGACGGACGCCAGTTTATGTGGCTTAGGCCAAACAGCTGCCAGCGCGGTGCTGTCCGCGATGAAGCAATTCCCGGAATTGTTCGGTCATACGTCATAGGTCGCAAGTCCTTTGACACTCGACTTTTGACCTATGACTTACGACTCGGAGTCACAATGCCAAAAATAACCATAAATGATCAGGAAATCAGCGCGGACGATGGCGCCACCATCCTGGATGCCGCTCGCCAGGCTGAGATTGACATCCCCACTATCTGCTGGCACCCGGCGACCAGCTCGAACGGCCTGTGCCGCATGTGCGTGGTCGAGGTCGAGGGACAGCGCCTGCTCCAGCCGAGCTGCCTCGTCAAAGCGGCGGACGGGATGCGGGTGCAGACGAAATCGGAGCGCGTTATTCGCGCCAGAAAAACCATCCTTGAAATGCTCGCCTCCAGCGTGGACTTATCCGATTCCCCCGAAATCCTGGCGCTGATGGACGAGTACGGCGCATCCGCCGCACGTTTCCCGCAGGCCAAACAGCGCGAAGTGGAAGTTAAAGACGACAACCCGATGTTCATCCGCGATTACGCCAAGTGCGTGCTGTGCTGGCGCTGCGTGCAGGTCTGCGCGGAGGATGCGCAGTACACCTTCGCCATCAACTTCAGCGGGCGCGGCTTCGAGACCCAAATTGGCACCTTTTTCGACCGTCCGCTGCCCGCCACCAGCTGCGTGTTTTGCGGCCAGTGCGTGGGCGTCTGCCCGACGGGCGCGCTCAAGCCCAAACGCGAGTTCCTGCTCGAGCAGGGCGTGTCCCCTGACCAGATTGCGGCCATGAGCACCGGGCGCAAACGGCGCAAGTAAACTGACGATAAACCACGGACGAGAAACGACGGTCTGCAGTCTATCGTCCGCGATCAATCCACTGCGGTCCCCAGGAGAATTAATGAACTTCGGATTTGCTCCCATCATCTTCGGCCTCGCCGCCGCCCTGACCTGGGGCGCAGGCGATTTCAGCGGCGGAGTGGCCACCAAGCGCAGCAGTGCTTATGGCGTGGTGATTTTCGCGCACATTTTCAGCATGATTTTGCTGTTGGCGACCGCCTTTGTGCTGCGCGAACCGATCCCGCCGCTCGCATCCTGGCTGTGGGGCGGCGCGGCAGGATTGGGCGGCGCGATTGGGCTGTTGCTGCTTTATACCGCCCTCGCCAACGGGCGGATGAGCGTCGCCGCGCCTGTTTCCGCGCTGGTGGCGGCAGGCATTCCGGTGGTTTTTGCCGCTTTCACGCAACAATTGCCTCCCCTGCTGGTCATCGTCGGCTTTTTCCTGGCGCTGGCGGCCATCTGGCTGGTCTCCGGTGGCGGCAGCGTGGATTTCAATCTCGACGAATTGCGCCTGCCGGTCATCGCTGGCCTGGCCTTTGGCTTTTTCTTTACCACCCTGCATTTTGCCAGCTCTGAATCAGTGATTTACCCACTGATCGCTGTTCGTATTGTCTCAATTTCCAGCCTGCTTTTGTACTCGCTGATCACCCGCCAGCAAATCATTCCCAGCCGTGAGAGCATTTTCCCCATCCTGGCCAGCGGACTGCTCGATACGCTCGGCAACGCTTTCTTCGCCCTGGCCGCCCAACTCGGGCGCGTGGATGTAGCCGCCGTGCTCAGTTCGCTGTATCCCGGCTCGACGGTGCTGCTGGCCTGGATTCTGCTCAAGGAGCACATCAGCCGCAGACAGATGGTCGGTATCCTCACGGCGCTAGCGGCGATTGTGTTGATTACGGTTTAAGGTCATAAGTCGAAGATCATAAATCAAAAGTTCTCGACCTTCGACTTATGACCTTCGACAGTTTGGAGATTACATGATTGAACCCGAGAAAATTACATCCACCACCTGCCCCTACTGCGGAGTCGGCTGCACACTGCAACTCCACGTCAAAGACGACTTTATCTACCGTGTCACCTCGCCCTTTGACTCGCCCGTCAACCACGGCAACCTGTGCGTCAAGGGACGTTTCGGCTATGATTTTATCTACCATCCCAAACGTGTCACGGTGCCGATGGTGCGGCGCTATCTTTTAGACGGCAAACCACAGACCATGGACCGCAGCACCTTCCCATCGTCTGTGGTCAATGGTCTATCGCCCACAGATTGGGTTGAGACCGACTGGGACACCGCCCTGAACCTGACAGCCGACAAACTGGTGGAAATCTACCGCCGCGACGGCTCGGACGCCATGGCGGTCTACTGCTGCGCCAAGGCCACCAACGAAGACAACTACCTGCTCCAAAAGATGTACCGCGCCATCTTCCGCACCAACAACATTGACCACTGCACGCGCCTGTGCCACGCCGGGAGCGTCGTCGCCCTTCAGCAGGCAGTCGGTTCGTCGGCCATGTCCAACTCCGCCAGCGAAGTGCTCCAGAACGACGTTTTCATCGTCACCGGCTCGAACACCAGCGAGAATCATCCCATCATCGCGCTCCAGATGAAGGAAGCGGTCCGCAAACACGGCGCAAAGCTGATCGTCATCGACCCGCGCCGCATCGAACTGGTCGATTTCGCCGAGCTGTGGCTGCCGCTGAAGCCCGGCACCAACGTCCCGGTCTTCAGTGCCATGGCGCAAGTCATCGTCAGAGAAAATCTGGTCAATTGGGACTTTGTCAACCGCCGCACCGAAGGCGTGGAAGACTTCATCGCCTCCCTCGACAAATTCACGCCCGAGTACGCCGAATCCATCTCCGGCGTCTCCGCCGACCTGATCCGCCGCGCCGCCCGGATGTACGCCAGCGCCAAAAACGCCGCCATCTATTGGGGCATGGGCATCTCGCAGCTCTCGCACGGCACCGCCAGCGCCCTGGCCCTGATCCACCTGGCCTTTCTGACCGGACACATCGGGCGTCCCGGCACCGGTCTCAACCCCCTGCGCGGGCAAAACAACGTCCAGGGCGCCTCCGACATGGGCGCGATGCCCTTCCACTTCCCCGGCTACATGCGCGTCGACGCCCCCGGCAACGCCGAACAATGGGAAAAAGCCTGGAACGTCGAACCTGGCGGTCTCAGCCGCAAACTCGGCCTGACCACCACCGAAATCCTCAGCCACGCCCATCCCGGCGGCATCCGCGCCCTGTACATCATGGGCGAAAACCCGCTGATGTCCGAGCCGAATCTCAACGAAACCCGCCGCCACATGGAGCAGTTGGAATTTATCGTCGCGCAGGATTTATTCATCACCGAAAGCGCGGCGTTTGCGGATGTCTTCCTCCCGGCGACTCCTTTTGCTGAAAAGGATGGGACGTTTACGAATACGGATCGCCGCATCCAGCGGGTGCGCGCCGCCCATCCGCCCCGAGGCCTGTCTCGCCGTGATAGTGACATTCTCTGCGCCCTGGCCTTGCGCCTCGAAGCGCGGCTCAGACTCCCCACCGCCAAATGGGATTATGCCCACCCGTCAGAGATTCTGCGCGAAATGGCCTCCGTCAACCCCGATTACGCGGGCGTGACCTACGAGCGCCTCGAAAAAGTGGGCCTGATCTACCCCGTCCCCAATGAAACCCACCCCGGCACGCCAGATTTGTTCCTCGAAACCTTCCCGCGCGGACGGGGCAAATTCACCTCGCTCGATTACGTTCCCGCCATGGAACCGGTCGACGACGAATATCCCTTCATCCTGACCACCGGGCGCGTGCTCGAGCACTGGCACACCGGCTCGATGACCCGCCACTCCGAACTGGACACGCTCTACCCCGAAGCCCTCATCGAAATCCACCCCGCCGATGCCGATATTCACGGCATCCATAACGGCCAGGCGGTCAAGGTCAGCTCGCGGCGCGGCGAGGTGGTGTTAAGAGCCTGGGTAACGGAAAAAACCACCGTCGGCGTGGTTTTCATCCCCTTCCACTTCCATGAAGCCGCCGCCAACCTGCTCACCAACGACGCCCTCGACCCGCAAGCCAAAATCCCCGAATTCAAAGCCTGCGCCGTGCAGGTCTTCCCGGCCCGCGAGCCTGATTTGCAAAATCCGGCAGCAGTGACACAGCGCGGACGATACTAAAATCGAATAGCGGACGGTGGTAGAATCAAATCATGGATTGCACCAGGGTTATTTTCAGCCAACATGCTTTTACGCGAATGTTTGCGCGCGCCATTTCGCCGGATTTGGTTGAACGCGCGGCAAATTTCGGCGAAGTCATAGCAGATTACCCTGATGACCAGCCTTTCCCCAGCTGTCTATTGCTTTATGTTGAACAAGGCCATGCTTTGCATGTGGTTGTAGGAAAAAACGAACAAAACGGCGATTGTTTTGTCGTTACGGCATATTGGCCGGATATCCTTTTATGGAGTGACGATTTTAGAACACGGAGGCCAAAATGAAATGTCTCATTTGCAAACAAGGAGAAACTCAGCCTGGCTTGACCACTGTCAGCCTGCAACGCGATGAACGTACCCTGATTATCAAGGGGGTTCCAGCCGAAATTTGCGATAACTGCGGAGAATACTACCTCTCCCAGGAAATCGCAAAACGTCTGTACCGGCAAGCCGAAGAATCCTTACAACACGGTGCGGAAGTGGAAATCGGAAGATTTACCACGAGCGGCGTAGCGGCGTAACGCATTACACAGGCCAAAATCCCCGGGTTCAAAGCCTGCGCCGTGCAGGTTTTCCCGGCCCGCGAGCCTGACCTGCAAAATCCGCAGGCGGTGACACAGCGCGGACGATATTAAACGAGAATGGGCGAGCCAGTGGCTCGCCCATTCTCGTTTAGACAAAGATTATTGGCCTGCGCGCCACAAAACTTGCGGCTGCTGCCCCTGCTCCCCTGGAATAGCGAGCAAAAGCGGTCTGGGATCACTATCAGAAACAATCCCCATAATAATGCGCTGACCAACCGCCGGTCTGGCACTAAAATCATCAATACTAAAACTAAGTACCCTTCGACAGCTCAACAATGCAAATGATAAATTCTTATCAATTACCGTGGGATAAAGAACTTCGCCAGTTATAAAAGTCGCACTGGCTTGCCCTGTAGGCAACGCTGCCTGCAAAACAGTTGAATCAACCGGGGAGCACAACTCCTTCGAAGACGGAATCAAGGTCTGCGCCGCTGGGATCAGGCTCGCCACACACACAATGACAACGCACCCCATGACATACGGCCAGTTTGATGCTTTTCTGACTACATTTTGCTCGACGACCACATCTTCCGGTTCGGCCTGCAGCAGCTGGCGAAATGCTTTGGGAAATATTTGGAAAGTACACACCAGGCCCAGCGCAAAGTAAAACCCGGCCACCCAATCGATCGGCACGATAAACCGCGAACCCGAGGTGCGCGCAAATCCATTCGCCAGCGAATAAACCGAAAACACAAATAAAGGTCCCAGCCCAGCCCAACGCCAACGCTTCCAACTCCAACCCAGCCCACATGCCACTAGTCCAAGATTGATAATCAAAAAAGGAATTTGCATCGGGGCAACAAGATCGCGTCCTTCGCTCCAGTAAGGACGCTTCATCAACACGCTCAGCAGTTGGTCGTCCGGTCGCAGGGAATCTGGAAGGGTTAAGAAAGATCCAACAAAATTGTGTAAACCATGGTTCATGACATACCCAGGCATAGTTTGGATATCAATGTCCGGTAGCGCCAACCCGGCATAAACCGGACGGAGGTTGTAGTTGTGGAACCTATCAAAAACCATTTCATTTCCTATTGGCGGCACAAAACCGTGACGATTCCCAATGTTCAAGAACTGAAGTTTTCCAAAATAATACATCGTGCCTGCCTGATCTCTCCCAGTCACCAGCCACGGTCCTACCAGTAAAGCCCAACCCAGGAAAAAGAAAACGCACTGAATTAGCCAGACCTTCTTACTGCGGAACAGTGCAATAAAAAGAAATATTGGCGTAGCCAGAATCAGTAAAAAAGGATTCAGGCGAATTAACGAAACTGCTCCCAGCGCAGCGCCGGTCACAAAAGCCCACCAATTACATTTCCCGGAACTCGTCATCCAGAAAAACAGCGCGCTGGCAGAAACAATAATACCCAACATTGTAGGCACTTCGGTCATGAATTGCCTAGGCGTAATGTTATAGATCAACACATTGGACAATAATATTCCATTCTGCAGACGAAGCAGAACAATACCCGCCAGCAACAGCCCGAACAAGCGGCCATGGAAAGATCTACCAAATAAATACAATAATGGCACCATCAACGCCAAAAAAACCGTTTGCATCCAAGCCAGAAGGTTATAGTCATAGCCTGCAAAAACATGCAGAAGTGCCAGGAATACAATGTACAAAGGCTTATCAGTAAACGCCTCTAACCCAAAGCCTTTCGACACACTCAGAGCAACTGAATCATAGCGAATTGCATCGGATGCAGGATAGGCTTGAAAATATGGCGCCGCGGGACGAGTGGATTGGTAACTGTAACTGTCTGAAAAGGGGGTGCTCATCCAGAGCAAAATAGCTCCCACGAATAAGGCTAAAATAATCAAGCCATCTAGAATTCCGGCATAGCGAGTAAAAAGGCACGGTTTAATAAGCTCTAACAAGCCGAAAAGTAATACACCGCACAAAAACAGTACACATAATTGCAGACTGGTAAGAGGTATTCCCGCCGCATCCCAATGCTGATATTGTTCCGGGGTTATGCCCAAACCAGTAGACAGGATCAGGCCACTAACCGCCAGCAATATTCCCAGAAAAACTAGGGTCGGGCGCCACAAAGGCAGCTCTGTAATTCTGGTAAGTCGAATATGCCAGTTCAAGGAAAATTGCGCCGGGAAAAAACTCAATACCAGCAACAGCGGTCGCCCTCTTTCAAAAATAAGACCGTATTTCCCCAACATTTCAATCGGCAGCAGCCAAATAACCATCCCCAGCAGCGTCAAAGAGAAAAGGAACAGACCACAATATAGAGGTCGCTTTTGCAGAATAGACTCCACACGTTGCAACCACCGTACACGATAATCCGCCAGCCCGATGAGCGCAAGTAGCCAGCCTGCCGGGACAATAGCCAGCGAAAAAAGCACCAGTCTGGATAGGGAGTACCCGAACAGTACGGCATTTTTAGGGTCCGGCGCAATGCGCAAAATCAGAATGGCCGCGGCGCTAAATTCTAAAAAACATAAAAACAACAGAATAAACTGGCGATGTAATTTATTAAGGGGGAATGGGATTAAATTATCCGTTTTGGGCATGCTCTGACCTAATTTGCAGGGATGAGAAGCGAAATCGGTAATGGATCGAAAGATAAATCTGATGCAGGCCAGCCGACAATGACAATATCACCGCTTTTCACGACAGGGAATGGCGCTGCCATTTTAACATAGGTAGTTTGTTGACAAGAAAACAAATCAAAGGTCAGCACTTGTTTATCAACTTTAGGATACAACACAATCCCTTTGCTTAAGTTAAAATCACTATTTGCTTCTGATTCAGATTGCCGAGCTACTATAGTGGATAAGTCACCAGGCTGACACAGAGATGCGTTTTCGGGGATCAGATTATCAGCAACCGGAATCACCGCCGCCAAGGCAATCAGCATCACCAGGACAACTCCCAAAACAGCCGGGTGAGCGCGTTCTGATGCCGCAACCTCAACCTCGGGCTGAAAAACGGTCAAAAAGGAGGTTGGCAGGAATAATCGCAAGATGGTCAAAACCCCGATGACATAATAAAAGTAAAAAATCCAGTCAATAGGAACCAGGTAACGCGAACCAGAGGTTCTACCCAACGCCAGAGAAAGGGAATAACCCAAGAAGGTCAACATGGGCACCATGCCCGTCCACCTCCAGCGCCGCCAGCTCCATGCCAGGCCAACAGCCACTAAGAAACAATTCAACACGACATACGGAATACGCTCGCGCTCAAAGGTTTCCGGCTTCCAGTAAAATCTTTGCTCGAGGTCAGAAAGGTTCTGGCTCGAAGGGCTGAGAGAATCGGGCAAAACCAGGAATGATTCAACAATATTATGCATGAAGTTATTGATGACAAACCCCGGAAATGTGTTTACATCGATCTCCGAGGCAGAATTTGGCAAAGAATTAAGCCCAACCGGCTGGCTCAGATGCTGCTGGATAGGTTCCATTGGAACAGCGCTCACGCCATAGCGCACGGTAATTATGTCAAAAAACTTGAACAAAAAATACGACTGTCCGCTAGAATTTGTGCCAGTGAACAACCATGGAGTGATGAGCAGGACAAAACCGAGCAAATAGGCCAGGAAATGGGATAGCCAGCGCTTTTTATCGCCCCACTGACCCAGTAGGGCAAAAACTGGGATGGCCGGTAAAATAAGCACGGGATTGAGACGAATGAGCGAGGACACGCCCAAAGCTCCTCCCGCGGCAAGCGCCAGCCAGACACGAGGTTTCTTCATCCAAACGAACCAGCAACCGGTCACGATCAGCAACCCAAGCAGAGTAGGCACCTCAGTCATCAATAGATTAGGCGCAGCATTGTAGTAGAGTACGTTGGTCAACAAGATAGCATTGCGTTGGCGCAGCATAAGAACAACCACAGTCAAAATTCCCGCCGGACGGCTGTGAAAGGATTTCCCTAAATAATAGAGCACGGGAGCAATCAGCGCCAGAAAACCAATTTGCAGAAAAACGAGCAGGTTGTAGTTATAACCGGCAAATAAATGCAAAATGGCCAGGAAAGACATGTAAATGGGTTTATCAGTATAAGCTCCAAAATTTATGCCCTGGCCCTGCAAAATAGAGAGCGCACCCATATCATGAATTGCAGCATCGGAGAGTGGGAAAGCCTGGTAGTACGGCCAATCCAGCTTGCTAGCAAAGGTACTATCTTTGAGCGGCGTCCCAGCCCAAACCAGGACGGTCACAAGATAGAGAGCAAGCGCAATGCAGAGATCGATCCATTTGGGTTGTGCACGCGATGGTTTGAACCATAGAGTCAGCAAGGCTGCAACACCCAATGTAATCAAAACAGCCAAAAGCCATTGGAACATGGTCAATGGCGTTCCAGCAATGTTATTCCATGAAATACCAGTCGTGAATTCTTTTTCTGGCGTAATGCCTAAGCCGGAGAACAACACAATGCCCCAAAAAGCAAACCCGAGTACTAAAAAAACTAGCAGACATCTCAAGCCATGTCGGTCTGGCTGCCAACTCTTTCGAGGGAGCCAGGCGAGTGCGAGTTGGGCAGGAAAAGCACACAACGTAACCAACAGGGGCTGAATGCGCCGATAATAACCGCTCAAACTCCCCATCCAGGCAGACGGCATGACAACAATCAGCAGAGCAAGGAATGCCAACACCAAGGCTAACATTCCCAACCAAACACTTTTTCCTTGAACAAATCGTTCCAAAGCCCCTGCCATTTGCCCCCACCAGACCATGCCACTGAGCAATAGCGAGCCCAAGCCAGGCGAAATGGTCAGCGCGAACAAGGCTAGTCTTTGCAGAGAATAACCAAGCAATACCGCGTTTTTCGGATCCGGATCAATACTCAGAATCGAAACGGCCGCAGCGCTGAATTCCAGAAAGCCAAGAAAAAAGATGGCTGCGAGAACGGTTTTCCCACCAGAAATGGTTTGGTCTTGATGTTTCATGTTATCGGGGTGTTATGGAATTGGTTTGGAAGATAGCGGTATCAGGAGAACAAGATGCTACATCAGGAGTACGTTAAATTAGGTTTATTTAGGGTTGACTGGCACACCATCAAACAATAACAAGAACAACACTTCGGCCTAATCCAGACCGTCTATGAAAATAACCACAAGGCTGGTTTTATTATAACGACTTTTTGTCTCATGCTTTACGAACTTGAACCAATCAGCGGAACCCGATTCTAATATCAAGGAAGAGTACGGCTGCTAAAACTGAGCAGAATTACCCCAGCAGGAATCTTGAACGTAAGAACAATTCAACTGGATTTACAATGATGAAGTCTACTTGGAGGACATTGCCGGACATCATCCCAAGGGGGTTCGTACTTCCGCATCCAGGTAGTCTACGAAGAATCCGGATGCGGTATAATCGCCCCTACCGCAAAGTAGAAAATCAACAGAAGCATCACAATATGCTTGGTTATTTCGGGTTTTCACTCTCCGATTCGCCTGACTGCCATACCCATCACATCTTCCGAACTAACGAGTCGAACAGTCAGGCGTTTCTTCCATATGGTGACTGGAAACCGACAGATATCCCTGGATTAATCATATACCGATGCAGGATGGTCCCCAAGTAATGAGAGGTTTACCAACAGCAAATGTAATGAAACCGCCCGAAGAACCGGTGATTGTGCTGGAATCTGGCCGGGCTGATTTGAATTACTGGAGCGACTTGTGGCGCTACCGGGAACTTTTTTTGATTCTGGCCTGGCGTGACCTTTCGGTGCGCTACAAGCAAACCGTCATCGGCGTTGCTTGGGCCATCATCAGGCCTTTCCTGACGATGATAGTCTTTACGGTCATCTTTGGCAAGGTCGCCAATTTGCCAAGCGATGGTAATGCACCTTACGCGCTGTTGGTCTTTGCTGCCATGCTGCCATGGACTCTGTTCGCCACATCCTTGAGCGACGCTTCCAACAGCCTGATTGGTAACGCAAATTTAATCAGCAAGGTTTATTTCCCCCGGCTGATCGTGCCAACGGCGACCATCGTGACCGCTTTCGTAGACTTTCTAATTAGTTTAGTAATCTTGCTGGCACTGATGCTCTATTATCGCTTCGCACCGGGCTGGACCATGCTGCTTTTACCCGCGTTTATGCTGTTAGCCTTATTAGCAAGTTTGGGCCCTGGTTTGTGGATCACGGCCCTGAATGTTAAGTATCGGGATTTTCGCTATGTAATTCCCTTCATTACGCAGTTTGGCTTGTATGTCTCACCAGTCGGATTCAGCAGCAGCGTCGTCCCGGTGCAGTGGCGTCTGATCTACAGCTTAAACCCGATGGTGGGCGTGATTGACGGTTTCCGCTGGTGCATCCTGGGCGGTGCCAGCCCGATCTATTGGCCCGGCTTTGCTCTTAGCCTCTTAGTGGTAGCCTTCTTCCTGTGGTTGGGTGTCAGCCAATTTCGTAAGATGGAAAAAACGTTTGCGGATATGATTTAGCTATGTCTGATATCATCATTAAAGCTGAAAACTTGGGCAAAAAATACATTATCGGTCATCAAGCCCAAAGTGACCGCTACCTTGCGCTTCGCGATGTAGTAACGCAAAATGTGCGCGGATTCTTCTCCAAAACTAGAGACCTGATACAGGGAAAAGACATCATTCAGGGCGATACTCAAGAAGAATTCTGGGCGCTCAGGGATGTGAGTTTTGAAATCCGGAGAGGCGATGCAGTCGGAATTATCGGTCGCAATGGGGCGGGCAAAAGCACGCTGCTTAAAGTGTTAAGTCGCATCACCGAACCTAGCGCTGGGCGGGTGACCATCCGAGGCCGAGTCGCCAGCCTGCTGGAAGTGGGCACCGGCTTCCATCCAGAATTAACCGGGCGCGAAAACATCTATCTAAATGGCGCCATCCTGGGTATGGCACGCTCTGAGATTCGGTACAAATTCGATGAGATCGTGGCTTTCGCCGAGGTTGAGAAGTTCTTAGATACGCCTGTAAAGCGCTACTCCAGCGGCATGTACGTGCGACTGGCCTTTGCCGTGGCAGCACACCTGGAGCCGGAGATACTCGTAGTTGACGAGGTGCTAGCAGTTGGGGATGCCGAGTTCCAAAAGAAATGTCTGGGCAAGATGGGTGACGTTGCTCATGAAGGCCGGACGGTGTTGTTTGTCAGCCATAATATGGCGGCGATAAAGAAATTATGCACTAAAGGTATACTTTTAGAGAATGGTAGTATTGTTAATGTCGGTAAAGCAGACGATATTGTCGAATTATATTCAAACACTAATGTTTCTATGCAAGATTTTATACCGATTAGCATCGATGCTCTGGGAATTGTCATTCAAAAAATTTCACTTAATGAGGATATCCAAGGTAGTATTCTCCCATTCAAGCCTTTGTCGATAAATGTGTACATCTCTTCTGAGAAAGAAGTAACTGGTATTGGCTTGCAAGTTATGTTAACGAATAATTCTGTTGATGGAATTCTATTTTCTTCAAATACCAAGCAAACTAAAGATATGGACATACTTCTTAGCAAAGGGATTAATATATTCACTTGTTTAATAAGTAGTTTAAATTTTTGTTCCGGAAAATATATGCTTGGTTTGGCAATCGACCAACCAAATGTTTGCTGGCATTACTTTAATTATGATGTCCTTGCTTTTGAAATCCTTGAAGCAAAC
>CAILYI010000068.1 GCA_903838415.1 uncultured Anaerolineae bacterium
ATTTCACGCTCGTGCATCAAATCGTCAGGCCTCTGCGCCAATTGTTACTTTGTTTGAATTACGTCTCGAAGTTACTTAAGATTTGTCAGTCAATCAGGATAGCAAGTTTGACTACTCTTGTTTTAATCCTGATTCTCACAAGTGGTGTTTTGGCAGGCAAAGGAGGTCCTGGCACACCAACCGGCACGGGACAAGTATTCCTACCGAATCCAGTCGCTTTTCTGGGTGATCAATCGCTGACTGACCAAAAAGATGCCAATTATGCGGCCTTACAACCCGCATACCGGACGGTTACCCTCACAAACCTGAATGGTAGCGGGTACCTGAAAGGGGATTGGGCCAACGTAGTCAGCGAAACCGGCAACCCGGCCTTTTCCACAACCAATACTTTCATTTACACACGTAATGATGATCGCTTTGAACAGGTGATGGCGTATTATTGGGTGACGGAGGCGCAGAAATATATCCAAAGCCTGGGCTTTGGTACAACATATGCGCCAATTAATAAAGAATCGCAGGATATTCGCATCAATCAAATTGGGATCGATAATTCCTTTTCATGGGACAAGCACGACCTGCTGCGCTTCGGAAAAGGTGGCGTGGATGACGCTGAAGATGCAGAAGTAATTCTGCACGAATATGGTCACGCCATGCAAGATTCGCAGATGACGCCTTTTGGTTTCGGCTCATCGGTGGAAGCGGGTTCAATTGGTGAAGGATTCGGCGATTACTTCGCTGTCACCGTCAGCAACGTGCTTGCTCCGACAGCGGATACTCCCTGTGTCGCGGATTGGGACTCAGTCTCTTACACCTCCGCCACGCCGCATTGTCTGCGCCGCGTAGATACTGATTTGCACTATCCCGAAGATTTAAACGGACTGGTTCATCATGACGGACAGATCTGGTCCAGGGCATTATGGGATATTCGCAATGAGCTTGGCAACGTCAAGGCAGATACAATCATCTTGCAGGCACAGTTCTCGTTTGCACCCGATACTTCCATGCCAGCTGCTGCCCAGGCGACTGTGGACACGGCAGAGGTTCTTTATAAACATTCCGTTGCTCTGGCTGTTCGACAGGCATTTGTAGATCGCGGCATTTTACAACCCTGATCCAAGCCTGGATTAAAAGTTCCATAGCGCGTTATCCAAAAGCGGGACTGCTACAGAGCGGCCCCGCTTTACTGTTGACACACTTGCCGGGCGGCACGTGAATTCGCTTTTTATCCAAAGGAACAATTCTCAACAAAATAAGTTTCCCACGACAACATCCCGCTGACTTATTTTGCGATATACTTTTACCATCAGCAAATCAGAATTCGATCAATCAGTACAATCAGGCACGCAATCATCAATTCATGGAGTCGTTTATGGACATCAAAATTGTCGAAATAGAAAAACCTGAAGCCATCAATTTCATCCTGGGCCAGTCACACTTCATCAAAACCGTTGAAGACATCCACGAAACGCTGGTAAGCAGCGTACCCGGTATCAAATTCGGCCTGGCATTCTGCGAAGCGTCGGGAAAATGTCTGGTGCGCTTCAGCGGCACCGATGAGGCCATGGTGGAATTGGCCACAAAAAATGCCCTGGCGATCGGCGCAGGACATTCTTTCATTTTGTTCCTGGGCGAGGGATTTTATCCGATCAACATCTTGAATGCGGTCAAAAACGTGCCCGAAGTGGCGCGGATTTTCTGCGCGACGGCCAATCCGACCCAGGTATTGGTCGCTGAAACCGAGCAGGGACGTGGCATTATGGGCATCATCGATGGGTTTGCGCCCAAAGGCGTGGAAGATGCCGCCGAGAAAGACTGGCGCAAAGGCTTCCTGCGCATGATCGGGTACAAAGCCTGACAGACTCGTCATTCAAGATAAATGCCCGGGACACTGTGTCTCGGGCATTTTCTTTTCATCCGAACAAAACCGTCAGCTGGTAGTGCTCATCATAAAACGAGCGGGCCGCAAAGGGCGGATCCCCACGCTTCATCGCGTGGATCCGCTCCAACAAAACGGGCAAGTCTTCCACCACCGGTAAATCGCTTAAGCGGTCATATTCAATCCATTCAGCCTGACCTTCTGAAGATGGCTGAGGCTCACCACCGTTGGATTCGCCGCTAAAAAAGTACAGGCAAATGCCTGGATTTTGCCCCGTTTCGACAATCAACGTACCACAAAGCCACAAATCCCCGCTGAGACCGGATTCTTCGAGCAGTTCGCGTTTCGCAGCTGATAAAACATCCTCGCCACGCTCGAGATGCCCACCCAGACCATTGTATCGGTTGGCCCAGAGCCGCTTGGTGGGTGCGCCTTTAAGCAATAGATAGGCATCGCCTCGACGCAAAAAAATCGCCGTGCGTGGAATCAGCATGTAACGCTCGCGGTTAACTCCCTGATCAGAAACTGGCATAGCACTCCCAACAAAAAACCCGAAGGGCTTTTTACCCTTCGGGCCTGGATTTGTTACCCTACCAACTTGTGCAGTTCGTCGAGGTGACCGGCTGAACCCAATTTCTCGTTCTTGGAGGCAATAAACTTGGCATATTCCGCCATGAATATTTTTCCGACCGGGCGCAGATCAAAGTTCTCGGGGTTATCACGGAAGTATTCGCGGTGAACACGCGTCCAAACCAGGCGACCATCCGTATCAATGTTGATTTTGGTGACGCCCAGGGTGGCAGCCATTTTGAATTGCGTGTCATCCACACCTTTGGCGCCTAAAAGATTGCCACCGGCAGCATTGATTCGCGCCACTTCATCCTGCGGCACAGAGCTGGAGCCGTGCATCACCAGCGGGAAGCCGGGCAGCACTTTCTGAATCTCTGACAGAACATCAAAGTGCAAGCCCTGCGTGCCGCTAAATTTAAAAGCACCGTGACTGGTGCCGATGGCGACAGCCAGCGAATCGCAGCCGGAACGTTCCACAAACTCCCTGGCCTGGCGCGGATCAGTCAACTTGGCGTTGGCCTCATCCACGGCGACATGCTCTTCCACGCCGCCCAGTTGGCCGAGTTCCGCTTCGACGACCAGGCCTTTAGCGTGCGCCGCATCCACCACGCGACGGGTGATTTCGATGTTTTTGTCGAAAGATTCATGGCTGGCATCGATCATCACGGAGCTGTAGAAGCCGCTGTTGATACAATCGTAGCAGGATTCTTCATCGCCGTGATCGAGGTGGACAGCAAAAATGGCATCCGGGAAAACCTCGTTGGCTGAAATGATCAAACCTTCAAGCATTTTCTTGTGAGTGTAGGAACGGGCGCCTTTGCTGATCTGGATGATAAATGGGGCTTTGCTGTCGACGGAACCGCGGAAAAGGCCCATGGCCTGCTCCAGGTTGTTGATATTGTAAGCACCAATGGCATACTTGCCATAGGCAGCTTCAAACAGTTTCTTCGTTGTGACTATCATAATTCTTCCCTTTCTGTGAGAATGAACACCGTCAAATGACGGGCAATTTGCAACCTTTAATCGCGTGGTAGCGTAAATGTGGTTGTAGCCATAAAACCTAACTTGATTATACACACAAACTCAGGCTATAATAATGAAAATCCTTCCAACTCGCAGCTTTCCCAGGAGGAAACAATGAGCGACTTTTTTGGACGTGTAACCGGGGATCAAGACCCCATCAAGAAGCTGGCATCGTACATTCCCGGTTTCAAAGGATACATTGAGCGGGAAAACCGGCGCGCAGCCGACAAACTACTGCGCGATACCGTTGCCCGACGCTTCGAGGAGCTTTACAAACGCCTTTCAGCCTTGCAGGGCGACCTCATCAGTCAGGGCGGCATCGAATATATCGATGATCTTGAAAAAGCTGCGCTTCAGATACGCACTTTCACCGATAAAATCCGCAATGCCACCTACGGCTACTCAGGCCTGTTCGATGCGGTCAAAATCAATGAGGCCGAACTGGCCCAGATTTACACCTTCGACGCCGCTTTCTTCGACCTGGCCGACCAGATCAGGAATGCCACCGACAACGTGGAGGCAACTCTGGGCGCGCCCGAAGGTCTGCCAGCTGCCATCCGCAACCTGGTGACACTCGCCCGCCAGACAGTCAGTACCTACGAACAACGCTACGAAATATTCAACGGCTCCAAATAACCCGCATCACCAGGCTCTACAGGTTCAAAAGACCTTGTAGGGCCTTTTTTTTTGTATAAC
>CAILYI010000069.1 GCA_903838415.1 uncultured Anaerolineae bacterium
GAAATTTTTCTGGTAACGATAATTTCAAATCAACAGTAGCCATTACGCACCTGCTTTCTTTTTATTTTTTCGGAGCCTGTAAAAAATTATAACCGGATGGATGTGAAAATAAAATTAGCGATCATCACTACCATCCAGCTAATCTCGGCCTCGTTGGCGTGGTGACGGCTTTGAGAGTAATTCAAAATTCCCTCGAAGGAATTTGCATCAAATATTTGTGCCGGATGTTTATGGGCTTCCAGTTTGGATGAGTGAATTTACCGAACGGAAAGTGCTATAATCGTATTACCAAAACCGTTCGATGAGGAGTAGGTAGACAATGTATGCAACCACCATCTCAACCAAATACCAGGTGGTTATCCCCCTGGAAGTCCGCAAGCAATTTGATCTGAAACCCGGTCAAAAAGTAGTCTTTATTCCGCATAAAAGGAGTCTGCGTATGGTTATCGTCCCGCCCATCGAAGAAGCCGAGGGCTTTTTGCAAGGCATTGATACCGATTTCCAACGCGAAGAAGAGGATGAAGCACGATGAACGTAGTCGATTCATCCGGCTGGCTCGATTATTTCGCCAAAGGTCCCAACAGTACCTTTTTCAAACCGGTTATTCACAACACAAAAGCGCTTCTGGTTCCCACCATCTGCCTGTACGAAGTCTACAAGTGGGTTGTTGCTCAACGCGATGAAGAAGAAGCTCTGGCCGCCATTGCCTGGATGGCAACCGCGCAGATAATTGACCTGAATCAAGAGATTGCCATCCAGGCCGCCGATTTATCTCGCGAACACAAACTGGCGATGGCCGATAGTATCATTTACGCCACTGCACGCGCTTTCCATGCCACACTCTGGACGCAGGACGCGCATTTTGCCGGATTGGATGGCGTGGAGTTCATCGAGAAGAAAAAATAGCTGTCCGATTCTGGACTATGCACGTGCGCGGGGTGCGGGAAGCTGGTGATGGAGTATGAATGGTGATGACATTTCCAGGATTTGCATCGAGAAATCCATGTAAATTGGAATCGATTGGAAAAATATAAAGCCCCTGCTTTTGGGGGCAAGGGCTTTTCAGTGGCTATTCTACCTGGGTCAGATATTCTTGTGGTGTCAGCACTTTTAGGGATGATTTCCCTGTGAAATGCCGGGCATTCCAGGTCACAAAAGTTTCCACGTTAGGCGTGCGTTCGGCCAGGTTCAAAATCAACGTATCCATAAAAGATGCGTGCTGAGTGCGCATTCGTTCAAACGGGCGCTCAAAAATCTCGGCTTTAAAAGACAACCCGGCAGTGGAGAGAATCCGGATCAACCGGCCAGATAACCGTCAAGTGGTAGGCGTCTACCAGCCAGGATTGCCAGGTTGATAAATTCTCTGGCGACAAATTGAAAGACAGCTGATCAATGATTTCCATCAGGCTGTAGATAGTAATTGCCGGGTTTTCAGATTGGATTATGTTCAGGAATTCGGTATTTGTTATCTGGCGATTATCCAGGTGGAAGGCAAAAACCAGCAAGCAGCACATCGCTATCTACGACGACCATGAACAACCTCGCAACTGCTGCATGGTTTCATCCAAAGTCGTTGACTTGTCTGACTGGGCAAGTTGCGCGCGTATTTCAGCGGCCATTCTCTGCCCCTCCCGAATCGCCTTATCAGAATTGTCTGGCGAAACCAGGCGCACTTCGGCCAATTTGGCAAGTTCCTCGCGCAGCAATTGTTCGATGGCCTTTGGCGTCAGAAGCCCGGCTTTCTCAGCTTCCTGGTGAAATTTTTCTGGTAACGATAATTTCAAATCAACAGTAGCCATTACGCACCTGCTTTCTTTTTATTTTTTCGGAGCCTGTAAAAAATTATAAC
>CAILYI010000070.1 GCA_903838415.1 uncultured Anaerolineae bacterium
CGGGCAGCAGACCAGCCACCGTGGTGGCTATCGGTAACGGTGCCAGTTAATGGAGATTTGGTGACAACAGCCATGCGTCCGCTCATATTCGCTTCAGAGCCGGTTAATGGGCCGTTCATGAAGCACAGAATATTTTCAGGAGAGAGCGGATCCACTTTTGGACCATTTTCGAAAACGTACTTTACGCCCAAACCGCGACCACCGATGAATTTAAGCTTGTAATCTTCGGGGATTGGCTTGAATTCGACCTTCCCTTTGGTCAAATCCACATGAGCGATTTTGTTTGCATAACCACCTAATTCCATATGTTCCTCCTGGGTTGTATTGAGATTGCCTGGGTGTGATGAATTGAATAGTGATTTTGGTCGTTTAAAGAGCTATTTTTATTGATGACCAATCAAATATCAAACAAAGTTGGACACAAAATCCAACTCTTGGTACTATTAGGATAGCCATTTGAATGGGTCAATGCAAGGTACTAAGGAATTCCTTAATGGCTGTGTGATTATTATCATATTCAGGAGATGACATTATGAAAAAAATACAGCCTTTGTTTTCCATACTCGTTACATTGCTGATTCCGCTGGCAATCATCATGCTGGGAGTGCGCCTTTTGATGACTCCGTTCTTTTTGGATGTGGAATATCGCATGCCCGGATTCCCGGAAGACGCCTTTGGATTTCAACTCAAGGACCGTTTGCAATGGTCCAAGCCATCGGTTGAATACCTGGTCAATGGTGCGGAGATCAATTTTCTGGCTGATTTAAAATTCGATAACGGCATTTCCATCTATAATGAGCGGGAACTTTCGCACATGCATGATGTGAAAGATGTCGTTCAAACGCTGCTCAAAGTCTGGTATGTCGATTTGGTTGTTTTGGGGCTGCTCGGCCTGTGGGCCTGGCGCGGAAATTGGCTTTCTGACTTTCTTTTGGGCATGAAACGCGGCGGTTTCTTAACTATTGGCCTGTTGGTCGCCATGGCGGCATTTGCGGCTACTTCCTTCTGGCAATTTTTCACCTGGTTCCATTCTTTGTTCTTTTCTGGCGATACCTGGCTGTTTGAGTTTTCAGATACCCTGATTCGTTTGTTCCCTATTCGTTTTTGGGAAGATGCCGTCGCCTACATTGGCGGGTTTTCCATTATTGTGGGCTTGATTCTTGCGCTTGGATTGAAACTTAAATCCAAATAAAGGGTTTAATTTTGAGGCGACGAACTGATTGTCCCTGCCCGCGTAGGGTATAATCTCTTTAGATATAGGAGCTTCTGGATGAGTGATTTGTTATCGCTAAAAGATCGTGTGGCCGTTGTGACGGGTGGTTCGCGTGGAATTGGGCGTGCTATTGCGCTTGAACTGGCCCACCGAGGAGCGGCGGTGGTTGTGAATTTCAACAAATCACCCGATGCGGCAGAGGCCGTCGTAAACGAGATTAAGGCTGAGGGGGGTAAAGCGGCCTCCTTCCAGGCGGACGTTTCCAATCTGTTGGCAGCACAAAGTCTGATTAAGTTTGCCGTCGATACATTTGGCGATCTGCATATTTTGGTGAATAACGCCGGGATTACCCGCGATACGCTCATCATGATGATGTCGGAAGATGATTGGGATGTGGTGCAAAATACCAACCTGAAATCGACATTTAATTGCTCGAAGGTGGCGGTGAAGCATATGATGCGTAAACGCTACGGTCGTATAATTAATATTTCGTCGGTTGCGGGTCAAATGGGCAATCCCGGGCAGACGAATTATTCTGCTTCAAAAGCCGGGCAGATTGGCTTTACGAAGGCCCTGGCGCGCGAAGTGGCGGCACGCAATATCACTGTGAATGCGGTTGCCCCTGGTTTTGTGGGTACAGAAATCCTGGCAAGCATGGCGCCTGAAGTATTGGAAGCCGCCCTGAAACTGGTGCCTTTAGCCCGCAAGGCCAAGCCAGAAGAAATTGCATACGCTGTGGCTTTCCTCGCCAGCGACCAGGCCGCATATATTACCGGCCAGGCGTTGGGCGTGGATGGTGGCATGGCAATGATGTAGGAGACTATGATGACAGAGAATTATCGTTCACCTGGGAAAACAACCCTTGCTCCTGAAGTTCTATTAACCATTGCGCGCATGTCTGCGCTCGCCGTGGAAGGTGTCAGCCACCTTGCTCCAGTTCCGGGCGGCTTTGACCGCCTGTTCCGGCAGGGGACTGATAGCGGCGTGCAGATGTCTATCGAAGATGGCATCGTCTATATTGACCTGTACGTTGTGCTGAAAAGCGATTTGAATGTGCGCGAAATCAGCCGCAATATGCAAACAAAGGTGGCGCGTGCCATCTCTGAAATGGTTGGCATGGAAGTTGGACATGTCAACGTTCATATCGAAGATATTGACTACAATGCGGACAAATAAGCCTTTATGAAATCCCGCACCAGGGCTCGTTCACTCGCCCTGCAAGTACTTTACGAAGTGGATATGACCGGTCATCTTCCAGGCACTGTTTTCGAACAGCGCTTGCAAGAAATGCACCTTGAAGGCGAATCTGAGCTTACCTCGGAGCTGGTGGAATTTGCGCGCCAGATTATTTCGGGCATTATTCCGCTTGTCGGAGAATTGGATGATGTGATTGCCAACTACGCGCCTGAATGGCCCTTTGACCAGATTGCCGCGATCGACCGCAATATTCTGCGAATCGCTACCTGGGAATTTGCTGTTTCTGACCTGACCCCATTGAAAGTTGCCATTAACGAAGCGGTTGAGCTTGCCAAGCTCTTTGGTTCAGATACTACTCCGCGTTTTATCAATGGCGTATTGGGCAGTTTGGCAGATCATGAGCTCGAGATCAGCGAGAAACTCAAGAAAGGTTCTGGCTAAATGGAAATTCTAGGTGTCGGCCTGCCTGAAATGGCATTTATTGTTTTAATCGCGCTCATTTTGCTTGGACCAAAAGATATGATTGCCGCGGGACGTACGATTGGTGGTACGCTGCGTAAATTCCTTACCTCCCCGGCCTGGTTGGCCATGCGCCGCACGGGTGAAGAACTTCAGCAATTACCAACCAAATTGGTTCGCGAGGCTGGTTTGGAAGAACTGCAGAGCGAGATTCAGAATATCAAAAATCCACTTCAATCACTGGATGTGCGCAAAGCCTTTGACGAACGCCAGGTCTTTGCACCGGTGACTGGAACACCAGCAACCCCTACGACAGCCAGCATAGCGGCGCCACCTCCGGTCGAACCGCCAACCGGCATGACGGAATCACCCTCCACCAATCTCAAGAACAGCGAAGCATAACTCATCATGGACAAAGTTCGTCGCGCCCTCAAGTGGATTCTTTTTGCTCCTTTCAGGCTGTTCTGGTGGTTGATCAGCCTGCCTTTTCGCTTTATCGGCTGGCTGTTTCGTCCAGTGCTGGAAAGGTTTCGCCGAAACCCGGTCTATAGATTCCTGAATGATGTTCCTGAAGACCGCCCAGCGATGGAAGCTGTTCTCGAAGCTTTCCAAAGCCCGGAAGAAATCCTGGGGCAGTTGGATGATGTGCGCAAGCATTTACTGCGTTCTTTATTGGCTTTGATCATCACGGTTGGGGCTTCTTTCTGGTTCACACAGGATTTAATCACATTTTTGGCGGTGCCGGTCGGCGGATTGCAGAACCTGCAAGCCATTGAAGTCACCGAATCCATTGGCGTTTTCATGAAGGTAGCCTTGATTGCCGGTATTGCACTGGCAACGCCATACATCGCTTTTGAACTCTGGCTTTTCTTTGCGCCCGGCATCATGCCGCGTTCCAAGCAGTTGGGACTATTCTCGATACCGCTGGCGCTGGTATTCTTCATGGGCGGTATGGCGTTTGCTTATTATGTCATGCTGCCGACCGCGCTGCCTTTCCTGTTGGATTTCCTGGGGATTACCACGCGGTTGCGCCCAGCCTCGTATTTTGAATTCATCACCAGCCTGATGTTTTGGATTGGCGTGGCTTTCGAATTTCCGCTGGTTATTTTTGGCATCTCAGCCATGGGTTTTATCCAGCCGAAAACGCTGCTCAAACAATGGCGGCTGGCGGTCGTGCTGATTTCGGTGCTCGCGGCAGTGATTACTCCCACTGTTGACCCGGTTAACATGGCGCTTGTCATGGCGCCTATGACCGGTTTATATTTTCTGAGCATTTTATTCAGCTGGCTGGCGCAGATTACCAGTCGCGGCCCGGCAAAACCGAAGACAGGCGAATCAACACCGACCTCTGCTTGATCTTGAAATAAAAAATGTCCTGACTTGAAAACGCAAGGAATCCTTTTGGGTCTTTGCGTTTTTATTTAAGCTCATGTCCGATGACTTTTCATGGAAACTGCATAAAATATTGATGTATGATTAATCAGGCAGAGCAGTCTCTTTTTTTTGACAGGCAGCCTGCTTGGAGGAGAATTATGAAATTACCTTATCGTTCACGCTGGATGTGTCTGGTTGCCATCTTGATGTTGGCGCTGACCAGCCTGTCTTGCACCTGGTCGCTGATTGATATCGGCCCGATTATTACTCCGTCAACGCCGGTTGCGGATAAAAATACGGGTGCGACGGCAACGCCCGTCGCGCTGGCTGAAATCACTTTTACGGTCGCTATCCCAGCGTCGTTGCAGCCGGGGGAAAGCATCGCCATCGGTCTTTTGGATGAAGTTACCGGTCTCGGGTTGAATCCGGTGCTTTACTCGATGACGTCGATCGATGCCCAACATTACACGGTCAAACTTCCCCTGAATCTAAATTCCGTTATCCAATACCGCTACTACCGCCAGGGCGTTGTTTCGGCCCTTGAAGATACCGCGTTTGGACGGTCTGTTCGTTACCGCATCTATTCCGTTACTGGGCCAGGCAGCGTGGATGATCAGGTGGCTTCCTGGTCGGATGTGGCTTTCTCTGGTTCAACAGGTAAAATTTCCGGCGTAGCGCTTGATTCGGTATCAGGCCAGCCCATCCCCAATATTTTGGTGACAGCCGGGGGCGTTTCAACGTTGACCGATTCTCTCGGCCAGTACATTCTGGACGGATTGACGGAGGGTACACATCTTTTGAGCGCCTACGCCATCGACGGCACATACAGCCCCTTTCAGCAAGGTGCAAAAGTGTCGAATGGCCTGGTGACCTCCGCGCCGATCAGCCTGAAACCTGCGCCCATTGTCCAGGTGAAATTTGTTGTCAATGTTCCGTCTGATACGGTGGTGGGAGCGCCGGTGCGTTTGGCCGGGAATTTGGTTCAATTGGGAAATACCTTTGCAGATCTGCGCGGAGGTGTCAGCACCGTTTCGACGCGGATGCCGACCCTGGTGCCGCTGCCTGATGGAAAGCAGAGTGTTACGCTCAGCCTGCCGGTTGGTGCGGATATTCGTTACAAGTACACACTCGGCGACGGTTTTTGGAATGCCGAACATGCCGTCGACGAAACATTTGTCCTGCGGCAATTAATTGTCCCAGCCACTGACGTGGTCGTCACGGATACTGTCGCAACCTGGCAGGCTGGAACGAAATCCGCCCCCATTCTTTTCGATGTGACGGTGCCCGAAAATACCCCCGTTGGTGAGACGATTTCAATTCAGTTTAATCCTTTTGGTTGGACGGAACCTGTCCCGATGTGGCCCTTGGGGAACAACCGTTGGGTTTATAAGTTGTATGGCCCTTTGAATATGTTG
Organism: uncultured Anaerolineae bacterium; assembly: GCA_903838415.1. Lineage (GTDB taxonomy): Bacteria > Chloroflexota > Anaerolineae > Anaerolineales > Villigracilaceae > UBA5195. Next base: position 5,659 of record CAILYI010000070.1, read on the forward strand.
GGTTCTTTCCATTATCGTTATTGTCGAAACGATCAATGCGGTTCCGCCGATGATGCGCAAACGGCCGGGGAATCGGCGCAAGGACGAATCGTCAGCACGAGCCTGATAGGCGAAAACATCCAGGATAATGTCGCTGCCTGGGTCTGGTGGCCTGAAGCCGAGCCGGGTACTCTGGTTGCGGTTCCTGTCAAAGTGCGTCCTGGCGCATTTTGGGCTGGTATGGAACTTTCCCCGAATTATTCAGCCAATTGGCAGGCGCTTTTGCCTTCGGCGATGCAAAATGTGCAGGGTTTGGGCGCCAGTTTTGTTGTGCTCACGCCTACCTGGACGGCGACTTCATCGAATCCGTTGATTTTTGCGCCGACGCCGGGCAGCGACCCGTTGTGGGCGGATTCGCTCCAGGCGGTGCAGTATGGCCGCGCCCAGAATCTTAATGTGGCGATTTATGCTCTGCCACATTTGCTTCCATCGAATGCGGATTTTTGGCTGAAAGCGCCGCGAACTCCCGATTGGTGGAATAGCTGGTTTGAGCGATATCGCGCCTTTGTACTGTATCATGCCGATTTGGCGGCGCAATCGGGCGCTCAGGCCTTGATTCTGGGCGGCGAGTCGATTTTGCCTTCGCTGCCGGGCGGTACCTTGATTGACGGCAGTTCATCCAATGTCCCTGCGGATGCAGAGGCGCGCTGGAGAGCCATCCTGACCGAAGCCCATCAACGTTTTGGCGGTCAAATCCTGTGGGCGCATCCCTACACTGGTGGCTCCATCGCTCCCGCCCCGGTGTTTATTGACCAGTTCTATGCGTTTTACCTGCTCTGGTCTGCGCCATTGGCGACGGCGCCTGCGGCTACCGTGGAAGAAATGACCAATGACGCGGTTGCAAAATTGGATAACGAGATTGCGCCTTTCCTGTTGAAGGTCAATAAAGGCGCTGTGCTCGCGGTGGATTACCCATCCGCGCAGGGTGCTGCGACGGGTTGTGTGCCCACTGGCGGCGCCGGTTGCCTCGATTGGGCGGCGCTCTCCCGTCCATACCCGGATTCACCGTCTGCGACATTGGATCTCAAAATCCAGGCTGATTTATATCAATCCATGCTGCAAGCCATCAACCAGCGTGATTGGGTCGGTGGTTTCGTCAGTCGTGGATATTATCCCCCGCTTCCGTTGATGGACAAATCTGCTTCGGTGCGCGGAAAACTGGCTGCTGACTTGCTCTGGTACTGGTTCCCGCGCATGATGGGGATTGTCAAGTAACTGGGTTCAACGCGATAAAAAACTGCCGCAGGCCTCAGCTTGCGGCAGTTTTTCGCTATTTTTTCTCTTTCGGCTTTCGTTGTTGCAGATACAAACCGATCAGGGCTACGATGGTTGTCAGCAATGTGCCGATTAATGTGACGGCGTTATCCGCGATATTTTGAACGAAGCGGTCTGTTGCAGAAAGGGGTGTGGCGGTGGGGTTGGGGGTGGATGTGATTGTGGGTTCCGGTGCCGGGGTGGGTGTCGCAGGTTCCACGATAACGTCAAAACTGCCGACCCAGCTGGGAGCTTTTTCATTCGCTATGAATACTTTGATGACGAGAACATACTCATTGGGGATGGCGGGACCCGTGATCGTCCAGCCCCAGTTGGTGCGGGCTTGGGTCGTTCCCATATCCAAATCCTGGTCAGCCGGGTAGATTTCCTGGACGATAAAGTTTGGCGCGAGCAATTCGACGCGCATGCGCTTTGAGACCAGAATCAGCGCGCTGTATTCTCGATACTTGCCGAGTTGGCGTGGATTATCTGGCGACAGCACTTCGCGTTTGAATGATTCCGGTGAAGCATCCGCCAGTTCGGCCGGGATGTAAATGGAGAAATTGACGGTTTTGCTGGCCCCCGGTTGGAGCAGGATGGGATATTCCACCTGAATTTGTCCCAGCCGCGATTGGGCCGGGGTCTGATCTGATGTGGCCTGAAAGGTATCAGAAACAGCCAAGGTGGGCGTTGGAAACGCTGAAACTGGTGTCGGCTGGGCTATCGGCGCAGCGGTCTCAGCTACTGTTTCTGTTACTGATGGGGCCTGGGTGGCAGCAGCACCTCCACACCCGCTTAAAAGCAGGCAGAGAGAAATCGCCGCGTTGACGGTGGCAAGCTTGATTGCGAAATTAGATAATCTGCGCATAAGTTCCTCCCTAAATATTATAGCGCAGCCATCGGTCGCTGGAGCAAAATGTCAAAAACTCCTCCAGGGAGCTTTCACTTGCCGATTTAATTCCTACTTTGGCGGGTTATTTTCGTAAACCTGGGACACCCTCAACGCCGAGCAAGGCTTCCATTTCCGGGCTGTAAGTCACGGTCCATTCGCGGGTCAGCAAACGGTGAGGGTGCAGCAGCGTTAGCAGGTAGCTGCGTCCCTCGGCATTGGTGCCGTGAGCCAGGTATTCGGCAGTTTCCACGATTTGCCAGCCTTCATCCAATGCTGCCAGCAGACGAAAGTAATCTGCGGGTTGGCCTGTGCCGTGAACGGGTTGTTGAACATGCTCCCAACGAGCTGAAACCCCAATTCGTTTTTTATGTGTTGCTATCATTCATCCTCCTGAATTCGATATGATAAAGTATACCATTTATGGGTGAATAAGGAAACTTTCTATTCTGTAAACAATTTGTTAAACACTGCGCTATAATCGGCACAAATTCTGTCCCAAGGAGGAAGCATGTCATCCAAAGTACGTCGATTTTTGATAGGTCTTATCGGTGTTTTATTAGTATTGGCCATTCTGGGAGGACTGGCTGGCAATATGGCGGTAAAAGCGTCGTTTCCGCAGATTAGCGGCGAAATCAAGCTGACGGGGTTGAACGGACCGGTCAGCGTCTATCGTGACAAGATGGGAATTCCCCACATTTATGCCACAACTTCACACGATCTGTTTATGGCGCAGGGCTTCATTCATGCCCAGGACCGCTTCTGGCAGATGGATTTTTGGAGACATATCGGTTCGGGTCGCCTTTCGGAGATGTTTGGCAAAGGCCAGGTGGATACTGACATGTTTTTGCGCACTCTCGGCTGGCGGCAAGTCGCCGAACAGGAATATGCGCTGCTCAGTCCCACATCCAAAGCCATTCTTGACGATTATTCTACTGGGGTCAATGCCTATCTGAAAGAACGTTCCGGCACCCAACTCAGTCTTGAATATGGCATTCTCGGACTGCTGACGCCCTCCTACAAGCCCGAACCGTGGACTCCTGTCAATTCATTGACCTGGGGGAAGGCTATGGCCTGGGATTTGGGCGGGAATATGGATGACGAGATTGAACGCGCCATTCTGCTTAAATCGCTCACGCCTGAGCAATTGGCCGAACTCTATCCAGCCTACCCGGCGGATTATCCGGTGATTGTGCCAAAAATTAGAGAGGGGGTCGCCGCTCTGCCATCAGTTGTCAATGCAAAACCGTCAACTGTCAGCGTTCCCTTGCCCGCCGCCAATTATCAGGCCATTGCGGGCAAACTCGCCCTGATGGAAAGCATGCTCGGCCCCACCGGCACGGATATTGGTTCCAATAGCTGGCTGGTTTCGGGAAAATTGACGACAACTGGCAAACCATTGCTCGCCAATGATATGCACCTGGGCATTCAGATGCCGTCCATCTGGTACCAGGTCGCTTTGCACTGTCAGCCCAAGAGTGAGGCCTGTCCATTTGACGTGACCGGCTTTTCCTTCGCGGGCGTGCCGGGGATTGTGGCGGGGCATAACGATCGCGTGGCATGGGCCTTCACCAACCTTGGGCCGGATGTGCAGGATCTGTTCATCGAAAAAGTCAATCCTGATAATTCCAACCAGTATGAAGTGGACGGTAAGTGGGTGGATTTCGAAACTCGCAAGGAAACCATCGTGGTCGGTGGGGGGGATCCGGTGGAGATTACCGTTCGTATCTCCCGTCATGGGCCGGTTGTTTCGGATACCTACGGTTCGCTAAAAGATCAGATCGATCCCAAGAAAGAGAAAAAAGGCAAAATCTATACCGACGTGTCCCGTGGTGGGAAGAGCGCAAACTCGAGCTTTGATCCCCAGGACGTCACGCCCCAACCCTTTAAGGATCAGGCTGGCATTGACCTGCCCGAAAATTATGTCATGGCTCTATCGTGGACGGCGCTGAGTCCCGCCTCGCCTTTCGAGGCAGTCTGGGGCTTTGATAAATCCCAAAACTGGGAAGAGTTCCGGGATGCGGCGCGTCATTGGTCGGTGCCAGCCCAGAATCTGCTGTATGCCGATGTCGATGGAAATATCGGCTATCAGACTCCCGGTAATATCCCTATTCGCAAGCAGGGCGATGGCAGCCTGCCCGTGCCCGGTTGGACGGGTGAGTACGATTGGAGCGGCTTTATCCCCTTTGATGAGCTGCCTTATACCTACAATCCCGAGAGCGGATTTATTGCCACGGCCAACAACCAGGCCAATCCGCGTGACTATCCCTACCTGATTACTACCGAGTGGGATTACGGTCAGCGCGCCGCCCGCATTGTGGATATGCTCCAGAACGCCCCCGGAAAAATCGACATGGCTTACTTCCAGACCATGCACGGCGACTCGAAGAGCCTGAATGCGGAAGCGCTGGTGCCGGTTTTGCTTTCTGTGAAGCTGGATCCCGAGCTGGCCGCCATTCGGGATCAATATCTGGCCAAGTGGGATTACCAGGAGCGCGCCGATTCGGTTTCCGCAACGGTCTTTGAAGCGTTCTGGTGGGGTTTGTTGACCGAAACTTTCTCTGATGATCTGCCCAGGGATTACTGGCCTGCGGGCGGTTCGCGCTGGTATGTGGTGATGCGCACCCTGATTCAACAACCCGACAGCCCCTGGTGGGATGATAAAAGCACGCCCGATAAAGTTGAAACGCGCGACGATATCTTTGCGCGCGCCTTCGCCAAAGCGGTGACCTGTCAGGTTTGCACCGATAAATTGGGCAAGGACATCAGCAAATGGGAATGTGGCGAATTGCATACCGCCACCTTCCGAAATGGAACCTTGGGCAAGTCGGGCATAACGCCCA
>CAILYI010000071.1 GCA_903838415.1 uncultured Anaerolineae bacterium
GCGGATTTTCCGTCAAAGGCTGTCCGCACGGCAAATCCGGCGCGCTCGAGGTAATCGCGCACCAGTTTGACAATTTTGGGTTCATCATCCACGACCAGGATCGTTTTCATATTTTTGGGAAGAGTGACAGCCACCTTGGATGGTGACTGTCACTCTTATTATACTTGCTTACTTTTTGTCAGATTCCCCGGCGGGTTGATCGGCGGCGTGGGCGCGACGGTGCATTTCGGCGAACATCGGCGGGACGAAATCCGGGTTGCCGGGGCCTTTATCGCCACAGGGGCCGTGCTGCATATGCTGCCAGCCCCAGCGCGGGCCGTGCAGCATGCGGCGGCCTGCGCCAATGGCCAGGAACAGCAGGAACAGCGGGGCGAGCAGGCCGAAGAGCCCAATTCCGAAGAACGGGAAGTGCGGGTACATCATGCCGTAACCGTAGTAGGGCACGGGCTGTCCGGCGGCGGGCGTTGGGAGATTGAGCACTGCGCCGCGCGTCACGCCTGCGTTGAAGGCGAAAAAGGCGATGCCCGCGATGGCAGCCAGTAATACCAGGGCGGCGACGAACCGAAAAACGATATGTTTGAACATTTTTACGCTCCTTGTTTGTTGTGTTGATTTCCTGTGAAATCTAATTGCAGTATAGATGTCAACTGTGAACTGAGTGTGAAGCCAGTGCGGAGAAATGACGCAGGGGAGCTTCAAGTCAGTTGCACAAAGCAGGTTGAGTTGGAGGGTGTTTTCCCGTCCGTATCGAGACCTGTGAGTCCGGGTCTCGTTACGACGGAAAAGCGCTGGCTACTCGACCTTCGATTTTCCTTTCAACTGAAATGAAATGCGCCGCTATCAGGCGGGGAGAACTTCCCGGCGGCAGTGGCGGATGAAGCCGTTCGAGTTTCGTTTTTACTGGCTTAATCAGGTCGTTAAGCCGCTTAATTGGAAATATCTCGGCGAGCTTTGAAAATATCTCGCCGAGCTTTTAAATTATCTCGCCGAGATATTTTTTATCGAGCGGCTTAATTGGCGATTATCACGGCTTAAATTGAGGGTCGCCTGGCTTTCTATGGCGCTGCCGCAGACCCAGCGGCGGCTCAAGCCTGCTGTTTTCTTTCAACCCGAGCTATTCGCTTGAGGTTCGCTCAAATTTTGACGAGAAAATGAAAATGAGATAAGCTATGTGAGTGAGCGAAAAACCGAAAGTAACCACAGAACGAGTAGATGACATACCAGTCTTGATGTCATTTGCAGAACGCATGGGCATTCCCAAACTGCTGGATGAACACTTTGAGCAGCATGGCAACTGGCAAGGAATCAGTTTTGGGAAAATGATGACCGGTTGGATGAGTCATATTCTTTCAGAAGCAGACCATCGCTTAAACCGGGTACAAGACTGGGCAAGTAAACGACTGGAAACATTGCGAGGTAGCCTGGGCATGGAACTGGAAGCCTTGGATTTCAGCGATGATAGGCTGGCCTTGGGTCTGGATATGTTGAGCAATGACGAACGCTGGGCCGCATTTGAGGCAGATTTGAATCGGCGCACGATTCGGGTCTATGATCTGCGGCAGAAATGTGTTCGGATTGACACGACAACTGCAAGCGGCTATTGGAACGTGACCGAAGATGGCCTGTTTCAACCCGGTCACAGCAAAGATCATCGGCCAGATTTACCACAACTGAAGGTTGTACTGGCAACGCTGGATCCGTTAGCAATGCCGGTGGCCACCCTGGTGGTTCGTGGAGAAAAAGCAGATGACCCGTTATACATTCCAGCCATAGATCAGGCTCGCAAAGGGCTGGGGAAGAAAGGGTTATTGTATATTGGTGACTGCAAAATAATGTCTTTAGCAACCCGTGCCCACATAGAAGCGGGTAAAGACAGCTATCTTGGGCCATTTTCGGCAGTCCAGATACCGCAAAGTGCCTTGGATACTTATCTGGAACCTGTCTGGTCTGGGCAACAAGCGCTAACCGCAGTCGAACGTCAAAGCACAACTGGCAAACTGGAAAAGATCGCTGAAGGTTATGAGCTCAGATTAGCGCAACTAGCGACGGTAAAAGATGAAGAAATCACTTGGAACGAACGCCGCCTGGTAATCCGTTCACTGGCCCATGCCAAAGCTGCCGAAGAGGCGTTGCTCAGCCGTTTAGAGAAAGCCAAAGCTGCGATTGAAGCCTTAACTGCCAGGAAGCAAGGCAAAGAGCTTGTCAGCGAACCAGAAATTTTGAGTCAAATGGCTGAAGCAATCATCAAAAAGTACGAAATCGCAGGACTTTTGCACTTTCATATTACCGAAGAAGTGCACGAATGGCACATTCGTAAATACAAAGATCGTCCTGCCGGAACTCGGATTGAGCGAAAATTAATCATTGTGACCACGAGAGATGAAACAGCCATCCAGAAAGCTGTGCTGGCTTATCGCGAAGAATATCTGGTTGAGCGCTGTTTTGGCCGATTGAAAGGCAAGCCGCTGAGCTTGACACCGATGTATTTGCAAGATGATCAACGCGCAACCGGCTTGA
>CAILYI010000072.1 GCA_903838415.1 uncultured Anaerolineae bacterium
CCACGGTCATGTACGCCATCCAGAAAATCACCAAGGACATCGAGTCTGGGCCGGAAATGCGCAAAAAGATCATGCGCATCAAGCAGCTGTTGTACGGCCATACAGGAATTGCGGTTTGAAATTCGCGACAAATCTTTGTCAAACTCGAACCAATCCCATCCAAAGAAAGACGATTTCATCCCTGCGCGGACAATCCGCCAGGGATGAATAATGCCACGAAGAAGCCATGCCTGAAAACAGTTCCAAAGCGCCATCTGGAAGAATTTCGTCCATCAGCTTGCGGTTGACCAAATTCCGCAGTTTGTTTTACGCGCTGCTTTTTGGCATGTTTGCCATCCTGCTGCTGCAGGACTGGCAGACGCTCAACCGCGCGCCAGCGCTCAATTACAGCGAAAGCTCCATTGGCGGAATACCGGTTCAAATCTGGACGCCTGAACGCCTGTTAACTGGCAATGCCCGCCAGCAGGAAATCAAACTGGTCATTGACGAATTCATCCTGCCGGAAAACACTCCCGCCATGATCACTCTCAGCAGCCCAAATCAGCATGTGGGCTTTTCGCGAACCTTTTTCAATTTCGAAAATGGGCTGACGAGTGACGCGAATGAAAACAATAAAGCAGCGGTTTATTACAACGGGGACTTGTCGCCAACCAAGTCATTCACCATTCAGGCAGAAATCAAAATTGGGACTGAGCAGCGCAGCGTCTCGCACTCCGTCAACGTGGAGAGTTTCTCCAGAAGCGAGCTGCTTGCCCTTTCGGCGGCGCTTGCCGGGCTGATCGCGGCGCTGAACCTGGCAAACCAAATCCGCAGTTTGATCAAAGAGAACAGAAAAACCTGATTCGCAATTTCGGCTTACTCAATTCATCTTGTGCTATGATTGGCGAATTCTCAATCTGGACTGGATGAATTATGCGCTTAAAAGCCGATCTGACACTTTTTGCGGTTGCCTTTATTTGGGGGACAGCCTTCATCACGCAAGGAATTGCGGCACAATACCATCTTGCCTACCTGTTCAACGGCGTCAGTTTCCTACTGGCGTCCTTAATACTGATTCCTTTCATTCCGCGCGAAAAGAAAATCGTCTGGAAACAATGGAAATGGATGCTGATCGCCGGTGTGATTTTGTTTTGCGCATCCGCCTTGCAACAGGTGGGCATTTTTTACACCAAGGTCGCCAATGCGGGTTTTCTGACCAGCCTGTACACGGTGTTCACGCCCTTCCTGCTCTGGCTGGGATTCCGCGAAAGGCCACATTGGGTTGACGTTTTGGCGGTGACAATTGCCAGTGTAGGCGCGTACCTGCTTTCAACGGCGGGAAGTTTCCAGATCCAGCCGGGCGATGGCCTGGAGTTGGCAGGCGCTGTTTTCTGGGGCCTGCACTTCGTCGTGCTGGGAAAGTTTGCCTCCGAATTTGAGCCGATTTCGTTTGCCGCCGGGCAATTCTTGATCAGCGGCGCATTAAATTTATTGCTGGGCTTGGGCCTTGAACCACTCGGACAGTTGACGCTCCTGCCTGTGATTGGCGCAATCCTTTATCGGGCGGCACTATCGATTGGAATTGGTTACACCCTGCAGGTCTGGGGGCAACGCCACACGCCACCCACCGACGCGGCCCTCATTCTCGGGCTGGAAGCTGTCTTCGCGGTGACCGCTGCCTGGCTGATCCTCAAGCAGACTCTGCTCCCCATTCAAATTCTGGGTTGTGTGATTATTTTATTCGCCGTGATGTTCTCACAAATGAAGGACTGGAATCCGTGGAAGGTTGAAAAACCGGCCTGACCTTGGGGTGTTACAATAAGGCTGAAAGGTTTCCGTGGTGATCGTATGAATACTGCACATTTACGCGCCCGCTATTGGCGCATTGTCTTTTTCTTTGGGCGGGTTACCGCCAATTTTATGTTCTGGGAGATTTTCCTGCCGAAAATCGGTCTGCGCGGACTTTCGCGCAGAACCCGTTCCGCGCGTTTTACGAAGATCGCGCGGCAATTCCGCGCCCTGGCGATTGGCATGGGCGGATTGATGATCAAGGTGGGACAATTCCTATCGGCGCGGCTGGATGTATTACCCCCCGAAATTACCGATGAACTGGCCGGTTTACAGGATGAAGTCCCGGCTGAGAAGTTTGAGGCGATCCGTCAGCAAGCCGAAGCAGAATTAGGCACTCCACTCACAGAAAAATACCTGTGGTTTGATGAAACTCCAATGGCAGCCGCTTCGTTGGGACAGGTGCATCGCGCCCGTTTACTCGCCGCCGATGCGACGGCGCAGGGTTTCAGCGAGGTGGTTGTCAAGGTACAGCGTCCATTCATCGAGAAAATTGTCGAAATCGATCTTTCCGCCTTGAGACGCGTAGGCGGCTGGCTGCAAAAATACAAGCCAATCAGCGACCGCGCGGACGTGAGAGAATTGGTCGAGGAGTTTGCCAGCACAACCCGCGAAGAAATTGATTATCTGGCTGAAGGCCGCAACGCGGAAACCTTCAGCACAAACTTCAAGGAAAATGCCGGTGTGCACGTTCCTAAAGTGGTCTGGAATATCACCTCGCGGCGGGTTTTGACTCTTGAAAATGTTTTTGCCATCAAATTGAGCGACTACGACGCGATCACCGCCGCCGGAATTGACCGTGGCGATGTCGCTTCGCGCTTGCTCGACACCTATATGCAGCAAATCATCGAGGACGGCTTTTTTCACGCCGATCCGCACCCTGGAAATCTATTTGTCACGCCGCTGGACAGCAAAAGTGCCGATGGCAAGCGCGAATGGAAACTGACCTTTATCGACTTTGGCATGGTGGGACGCATGCCCGATAGCCTGCGCGCCGGTCTGCGGGAAGCAATCATCGCGGTTGGCACTCAGGATGCCGCGCGGTTGGTACAGTCTTACAAAACACTCGGAGTGCTGCTGCCCAGCGCCGACCTTAAACTAATCGAAATGGCGGGCGCCCAGCTTTTCGACCGCTTCTGGGGCAAGAGTATGAGCGAGTTGCGCCAGATCGATCACCGTGAAATGATGCAATTCGGCCTGCAATTTCGCGAGCTGATGTACAACATGCCCTTTCAACTGCCCCAGAACCTGTTGCTGCTCGGCCGTACGGTTGCCATCCTTTCAGGGATGTGCACAGGACTGGACCCGGAGTTCAATCTTTGGACATCGATCGCCCCGTACACCACCAAGCTGATCGCAGACGAAGGCATTTCCAACTGGCAAACCTGGCTGGATGAGGCCGGAAAAATATTCCAGGTGCTGATCGGTCTGCCCGGACGCACTGATCGGGTGCTGACGATGATTGAACGCGGCGGGCTGACCGTCCAAACGCCGCAGGTGAACCGTCAGGTAATGCACCTTGAACAATCGGTCAACCGGCTGGCGGGTGGGATGGTCTTCGCGGCCATGCTGGTTGGCGGCGCAATCCTATTTGGTTCGAACGAGCTTTTTGGCAAAATCCTAATGGGCGCTTCCGGTCTCCCCCTGTTCTGGATGCTATTTTTCGCGCGCGGTCATCGTCCGTGGGATTAATACTCAATGATCAAAAAATGCCCTGTCAGCTGACAGGGCATTTTTTGATTTCAGGCTTTGTTGGCTGTATGTTCATCAATCCGCTGGATGGCATGATCCAGCATACCGCGAAAAGCCAGCAGCATCTCCTTACGGGCGGCGCGGCGGTGTGCCACAAACTCCGGCGGGAGAATTCCTTCAACACTTTTATGCATTTCCTCGCGCGCGGCATGCAGGTGCTCGCGCACATCTTCGGGGAGATGCTCTCTTGGGGATTTACGGGAAGTTTTATCAGTCATATTAAGCCACTCCTTACAAGGCTAAACTTATTATAACGCGCCCTGAACCAGACCGCAACAACCAACTACAGGGACTCGGCAGAATCAACCATGGCCGCGGATTGACCGGCAGAGTCGACGTGTTTGGGGAGATTCCGTACCAGCCGCACAAAAAACAAGGCTGAGATTGCCCTGCCGATTGCCGAGGTAAGGAAAATTCCAGAATAACCCCACCAATAAATGATGCTGGCGCCCAAGGCAGCTCCGCCAGCCAGCGCCAACGTAACAATAATCTGAAAAATGGCTGAATAACGCGCACGCTGGGTATCCGGCGTAAGTTGCAATAGGAAATTAAAGGAAACCAACTCGAATGCGCCCCAAAGCACCCCGCCAAAGATGTTGAGCAGGACGACCTGCCAGAGTTGCGTGATAAAAATCCAGGCTAATGGCAGGGACGGCATCAAAAACATGCACACCACTTGTACTTTGCCCGGCCCCCAGCGGTCTGAGAGTTTGCCAACTTGAGGCTGAATCAGCATCTTGGTAATGCTGGTGCTGACTGCCGTGATACCAACCATGGCGGCCGTAAATTTCAAATCCTGAACCATGTGTACGTTGAAAAACGGCCCGGCAATGTTAATGGAAAAATTCCACAGTGCGGAGGCGAAACAGAAGGACAGAAAAATAGGTGAGGCGCGCAGGTCTTTCCAAATTTCGGGCAGCGAAACCAACATCGGGCTGTGGATGTGGCGTTCGGGTTGTTGATCTTTAATCCGTGAGAAGGACCAGGTTGAAAACATCCCCACGACAAATGCCAGGGCTAACGAAATCTGGTAACCGTGCGGAGAACCAATCCGGGTGATGAATTCCCCCACCAAGTACGTCATGACCAGCGCGGAAATACCCATCACGAAGTTGCGCGAGCCAAAATAACGCCCGCGCCCTTCCAAAGGGACAATATCACCAGTAATCGACATCCAGGCCGGGAATGCCAGGTTGCCCAGCGCGCTGCGAACGGTCGACAGCAAAATCACCGCCCAGATCAGTACCTGTCCGCTAAAGCCAAGTGGCAGAAGCGCCAGGAACAATAAGGCAACGCGCGCCATGATCCCGCCAAACAAAACGGTGATTTCCTTGCGATGTCCATAGCGTTCCACCAGCAGCGCGCCCGGCAACAAGCTGGCGGCGGCAGCCAGGCTGGTCAAGGAACTGAACAAACCCACCTGCGAACTATTGGCGCCCACCGCCAACAGATAAAGCGTCAGATAATTGATCGGGATGGTGTCACTGGCAGCGGCGAACAGCCCGTCAAACCAGTAGCGCGACAGGTTACGGCGGGATTCCTGGGGCAACGCCAGGGCCCATTCTCCGCTCGCGATGAACAGCTGTAATCGCTGATTAATATTCCGAAAAGGGTTCTGCTTTGGCATGATCGTTTCTTTTTTTTCTGGGCAGATTTACCGGGCATTCGCTTCACAGTTTCCAAAATAGGCTACTATCCTAAAGCCGAAATTGGTAATCGTCAATTGATATTCCCGTCAGAATCAGGACTTTCACTGAAAAGAGAAAGCTGGCAAAAAGTACCGGGTTCAATCACTCAAAGCGATTAAACCCGGTACCTGGTCAATTTCTAACGCGTGGAGCTTTGCCCTTATTCCTGTACGGTAAATTCCAGCGTGCGATCCAATTTATCGTTCATATAGACTTCAACTTTGTATTTTCCGACCGGCCACAAACCATCATTGGTGGCTTTGAAGGTGATGGGAGATGCGCTCCCGACGATTTCGCTATCGACGATTTGCGTAGCCGTTCCAACGTCATCAACCGTGTACCAGACTGCTTTAACTTTTGTGTCATCAGGCGCGTTTGCCAATGCCACAATACAATAAAATGACGCCTGATCCGGTGTGAAAGTGGTGGTTTCTGTTCCGCCAGGACCATCGGCGGTCAAAATCGCGCTGGAAATATTGGCCGTGCTGGCGCTGCAAGCCAGCGAAGCGAGCACCAAGGCGCCGACTGCAATAACAATAAAAATCAACCGTTTGTTCACAGACTTGTCTCCTGTTGAAATTGTTCATTATCTTACCACCCCGCGAGTGGTAGAGCGAACATATAGACTGCTGTTTTACCATATTGCGCCTATTCTCGCAAATAACAGAATTGGAGGAAAATCCACTTCTGGTACTCTGGCATGCCTTATAATTCCAGGCAGGTAAATATCCGCAGTGTTGAACAACAATGGAGAACAAATGCCCATCCCTACCAAAATCGTCGTCGTTGGCGCCGGGAGTGCCAGTTTTGGCGAAAACACACTCTCTGCAATCATGCGTTCGCCCAGGCTGAAGGGCAGCACCCTGGCCCTGGTTGATCGAAACCCTCAAAGTCTCGGCATCGTCAACCGTCTCGCGGAGCGGCTCAACCGCGATTGGCAAGCCGGTTTCACCATCAGCGCCCATACCCATCACAAGGAAGCACTCGAAGGCGCGGAATTCCTCGTCAGCGCCATTGAAGTTGGCCCGCGGGAGGAATTGTGGAAAAGCGATTTCGAGATTCCGCTCAAGTATGGCGTGCGCCAACCATATGCGGAAAACGGTGGCCCCGGCGGTTTCGCGCATGCGGCGCGCAACGTGCGCCCGGTGCTTGAAATCGCCCGCGACATGGAACAAATCTGTCCGCAGGCCTGGTTCATCAACTTCACCAATCCGATGGTGCGCATCTGCGATCTGCTCAACCGTCACACCAAGATCAAGACGGTTGGCTTGTGCCACCAGGTTTTCATCGGCTATAACTTTGCCGGAATGATCCTGGCAAAAGACCTGGGCATCGATGTTCCCGATGGCATCACCGGCATGCAGGCCGACATCATGGAACATGCCGCGCGCGAACATGTGCTGCACCAAGTCCTGCCGCTGGTAGATATTCGCGCCGCTGGGACAAATCACTTTAGCTGGATTCTCTCCATCCGCAGGCGCGATACCGGCGAAGACCTTTATCCGCTGTTGCGGCAGCGCTGGGAAACCTTCAATCCCACTTTTGAACCACTCACCCGACGAATCTACGATGCTTTCGGGCTTTTCCCTGTCCCTGGCGACACCCATTTGTGCGAATATCTGCCCTGGGTTTCGGATCCCGTCACCAAACCCTGGGACAAGTACAACATCCGTCTGTATGATTGGGATGCCTTCGCCACGATGCGCGATTTCAGCCTGAACCGGCTTGAAAGCATGGCGGATGGCGTCATGCCGATCGATGCGCAGCTCGACACCGATTCTGAAGGCGCGCTGGAGATGATCGAAAACATCGTCGGAGCCGGGACTCATTACCATTTAGCGGCAAATCTGCCCAATGTGGGACAAATCAGCAACCTGCCGCTGGGAGCAACCGTCGAAACGCCGGTCGTCGTCGATGGGGATGGCATTCATCCAGTTCACGTTGGCGCGCTGCCCGAAGCGATTGCTGAACTCTGCCGCCGCGAACTGGTTGTGGCCCAACTCGGCATAGACGCGGCTGTGGAAGGCGACCGTCAGAAAGCACTACAATGCCTGCTGCTCGACCCTGTCATCACCGACATCGAAACGGCCAAGCTGGTGCTGGATGATTACCTGACGACTTACAAGCAACACCTACCTCAATTCTGGGAGTAACTTATGACACTAAAACTTGCCTTTACAGGATCGGGCTGGATCAACAAAGTCCACGCCAACTCGGCGAAAAAAACCGGGGTGGAATTGACTGCCATCGTCAACCATAAACCCGAATCAATGGCCAAATTTGCGGAGGAATACGGCATTCCGCGCCAATATGAAACAGTGTCCGCGCTGCTGAAAGCTGGCGGCGTGGATGCGCTGGTAGTTTCCACGCCCAATTATCTACATGCAGAGCAAACGATTGCCGCCCTGGAAGCCGGAGTGCATGTGATGGTCGAGAAACCAATGGCGATGAATGCCGCTGAAAGTGAGAAAATGGTGGCCGCGAGCGAAAAAAGCGGCGCACTGTTGATGGTGGCGCATTGTTGGCGCTTCGATACGGAAGCCATCTGGCTGCGCGAGCAAATCGCGGCAGGTAGAATCGGTAAAATCATCCGCACTAAAGGCTGCGGGGTGCATACGCTTTGGGGGCCGAGCGGCTGGTTTGCGCAGAAAAAATTCGCGGGCGGCGGTGCAATGGCCGATATGGGCGTCCACGCCCTCGATACGGTACGTTTCCTGCTCGGCGATCCGCAGCCAGTCAGCGTATACGCCAAAATCGGCACCTATTACGGCGATTATGACGTGGACGACACCGGCATCGTCATCGTGAATTGGGATAACGGCGCCAGCTCCTATTTTGAGTCCGGCTGGTGGCAGCCGCACGCCGATCAGCCCAACGCCGGGACGCAGTTCTATGGACAAAACGGCTTTGCATCCCTGTTTCCAACCAGAGTCGGGACATTCAACGCCCAACATGACGGCCTGGAGCTGGACGAGGGCGGTTTCGCGCCTCGCTATCAGCACCAATCCCCGCGAGAAATGTATGACGAACAGCTGAAATACTTCATCGCCTGTATTGAAACAGGCAAAAAGCCCACTCCCGGCGGCCTGGAAGGCTGGGCCAACATGAAGGTTGTGGATGCGGCCTATGAATCCAGCAAAACCGGAAAAGTCGTGGAGATTGAATGAGCGTCAATCCTTTACTCAAAAAAATGGGGTTCTCGAACAGCGACCGTCTGGTCATTCTCCATACCGACGACATTGGCATGTGCCAGGCCTCGCTGACAGCCTTTGAGCATTTGTGGGAGTTCGGCACGATCTCTTCCGGCGCGGTCATGGTACCCTGTCCCTGGTTCCCAGCAACGGCACAGTTGTGCCGCGAAAACCCACAGATCGATATGGGCGTTCACGCCACGCTCAACGCCGAATGGGGAAATTATCGATGGGGCCCTATCTCAACCAGTGAACCGGAGAGCGGGCTGATTGACAGGGATGGATATTTCCATCAATGGCGCCCCGCCGTCTACGAAAACGCCAGCCCCGCAGCCGTCGCCGCTGAAGTCAACGCCCAGGTGGAGCGGGCACTCGCCGCCGGGATTGACGTCAGCCACATCGATTCGCACATGGGCACGATCATGCACCCCAAATTCGTGCAGTCCTATTTACAAACCGGGACAAGCCGTCTCATCCCGAACATGCTGCCGCGCGCCTGCGCCCAGGGATTCGGGATGATGGGCCTGAGCGATGAAGACCTGGCTGTTTACACCCCCATTTTGTATCAACTGGAAGCCCAGGGATTGCCCATGCTGGATGGCCTGGCAGCCATGCCGCTTGAGCACGCCGACGACCATATCAACATCGCCAAAAAACTGCTCAGCGAAATTCCGGTGGGCATCACGCACTTTTTATTCCATCCGTCAGTGGATACGCCCGAACTGCGCGCCATTGCGCCAGATTGGCAGGCGCGCGTGGCAAATTACAACGCCTTCATGAGCACAGAATTGAAGGACTTTATCCAAAATTCCGGTCTGCAGGTGATTGGCTACCGGGCGCTGCGCGAGGCAATCAGGAAATAGGATGCGCTATTTTCTCGGGATAGATGTAGGCGGCACAAAAACCCATGCCCTGATCGCGGATGAAAGCGGACAGGCGCTCGGTTTTGGCGTGAGCGGGCCAGGGAATTGGGAAGGAATCGGGCTGGCGGGTTTGACCGCCACCCTGCAGGTTTCCGCCGGACAAGCGCTCAAAATGGCCGGGTTGAGCATTGAGCAGATTTCAGGGAGCGGAATGGGGCTGGCGGGTTATGACTGGCCCAGTCAGCGCGAGATGATTCTCGGCGCAATCGCCCTGCTCGGACTGAGCTGTCCACTCGAGATCGTCAATGACGCCACGCTCGGTATTTTTGCCGGAACCACGTACGGCTGGGGCGTTTCCGTCGTCTCTGGAACCGGCTGCAACTGCCGGGGTTGGGGCAAAGACCGTCACAGTGAAGGCCGCGTGGTGGGCGGCGCGCAGGAATGGTCCGGAGAATTTGCGGGCGGCTATGATGTCATCCGACGCGCCATGCGCGCCGTCACCTTTGAGTGGAACAAGCGCGGCCCGGCCACGGCTCTCTCACATGCTTTTCTCGAAAAAACCGGAGCCAAAACACTGGACGAATTGGTGGAAGGCGTTTACATCCAGAAATATGACTTTGACGGTTCGCTGGCCATGCTGATTTTCAAGGTGGCTACGCAGGGCGACGCCGAAGCGCTCAACGTCATCCGTTGGGCGGGCCGCCAACTCGGAGAAATGGCCTGCGGCGTCATCCGCCAGCTCCAACTTGAAAATGAACCGGTCGAAGTGGTGCAAATTGGCAGCCTGTATGACGGTCATCCACTCATGACCGAAACTATGCGCCAGACGGTTCAGGCTGTTGCGCCCCAAGCGCAGCTCGTCCGGCTGAATGCTCCACCAGTTGTCGGCGGCGTGCTGTTAGGCATGGAGCAGGTTTTGGGGCAAGCTGCCTATCAGCGCCGTGAAAAACTTCTCACCAGCACCAAAACCCTGATTGCGAGCAACCATGCCTAAACTTTTGATTTGTTCCCGGCAATCGGATGAATACCAACAATTAATCGCCGCCGCCAACCTGACCGGGCTGGAAATTGTCACCGCCCCCGACCCGGACTGCGAGCTGATTTTCGGCGAACCAAATCTCATCCGCGACGTGCTGGTCCAATTGCCCAGGCTGAAATGGGTTCAAGCCAGCTGGGCGGGCGTTGAGCCGCTGCTCGACCCGGCGCTGCGGCACGACTACATCCTGACCAATGCGCGCGGCGTCTTTGGCGGATTAATGTCCGAGTTTGTTTTCGGCTATCTTTTACTGCACGAACGGAAGATTTTACAGCGTCTGGAAGCGCAAAAACTGTCGAAATGGGACGCCACTTTACCCGGCAGCTTGCGCGGCAAGACAATCGGCTTGCTCGGAGTCGGTTCGATTGGCGCGGAATTGGCCAAAACGTCCCGCTTTTTTGGCATGAAGGTATATGGATTTACGCGCGCCAGTGAAACTTGCGCGCAGGTCGACAGGTATTTTCATGGCGCAGCGTCGGCGCAGGAACAGGCTGATACGCTTCAAAGCTTTGCAAAAGAACTGGATTATCTGGTCAGCGTTTTGCCAAATACCGCTGAAACGCGCAAAATCATCAGCGCGGAGGTTCTGGCGGCTTTGCCCCGGCAGGCCCTGTTTATCAATGTCGGACGCGGCAGCGCGGTGGACGAATCAGCCTTAATCAAAGCGCTTGAAACGGGAGCCCTTGCCGGAGCTGTTCTGGACGTTTTCGAGCAGGAGCCGCTCCCCGCCGCGCATCCGCTCTGGAAAACGCCCAACACCTTCATCACCAGTCACACTTCCGCGCCAAGTTTCCCCGCAGATCTCGCGGCCGTTTTTATCGAAAATTACCGGCTTTTTGCCGCCGGTCAGGCGCCCAAATACCAGGTCGATTTCGAGCGCGGTTATTGAGCGCTCAGCGTTTGCGTGCCGTGCCAGGTTTGCCCCGGCAGCAGCAGCACGGGCTGACCAATAACTGCCGCTTCCACGCAGACAAACTGCAGATAACCGTCCGGCTCCATGTCCGCCAGGCTGGCACACTTCTCAGGACCAGGATTCCAGAGCACGGCGTCGGGGAAGCCTTCAGCAGAGATCAAAATTTGTTGTTTTTCGGTGACAAGCTGAAGGGGGGACAAGGCGTCGCTATAGATTCGATCCACCTCGCCAGGAAAAGTCAGGCTGTCAGCGTTTTCCCGCAATTCTTGCCCCCCGTTGGCTGAATCCTGAAAATTTAGGCTGCTCAACCCCGCAACGGAAGCCCGGCGCACATCCGCCACGCGGAGATAGGTGTGCAGGGCAGCCGTGAACGTGAAGGGCGCCACGTCAATATTGGTGATTGCCAGCGTCATATAAAGATTTGACGCGTTGATCTGCACCTTGTATTCCGCCAAAAAACGATGCGGCCAAAGGTTGTGGGTATCGGCGTTTTCCGACAGCCAGAAAGTTGCGCTATCCGCGCTTGCCCGCGCCACTTCCCAGAGCAGATTGCGCGCAAAACCGTGCTTGGGAAGGTTCCCCATCCCGGCGAATTGCGGAAAAATAACCGGCACACCGCCACGAATGGCGGCGCCAGAACGAAATTCGGCTTTGGGGCTGAGAAACAAGCCTTCATCTCCGCCCGCGGGAATCCAGGAAAGGACATGCGCGCCGTACGGACTGATTTTGGCGGAAGCTCCGTCCGGGCTATTGAGTTGTATTTCGGGCGGGAAATCGGGTGCGGGTGTAGAGTGAGTACTCATCGGCAAATCCTATCAGCGCAAGAATAGCCAACAGTTTATCATAATCAAGGACCAATTTTCGTCAAGAAACGCTCAGCGGCTGAAAAAGTGCCTGGCACAAGGTCTGGAGTATTTCATCCACCGCGGCATGAACCGGTGCGCTGACAGAGGCATTGACTTCATTTTGGACTGGCTGAATTCCCAGCAAGTGCACAGAGCAATCAAATTCCAGGGTCAGATAACGCGCCAGCATCGATAGCGGCAGGCTGTGCGACGAAGCACTCATCCCGCTGGTCGTTTCCCATGGAATCCAGGCGATATCGCCGGGAACGGCGTCCATCTGGGCGGCGTCAATCAGCAGGACAACCTGCGGCTGAAAGCGACGCAGCTCACCGGTGATATTTTCCGGCGCCTGACCCGCTTCGATCACCAAGACATGACTGGCATCGGCGGAACATTCGCGCGTGGACAATCTGCGCGCCACTAAAACCCCGGCAGCATCGTCGCCGTTGAATTCGTTGCCAATTCCAACAATCGCTACGCGAGGCAGATCATTTTTCAGCTGACTCGATCGTGTCGACAGGGTTTGAGTGAGCAATACTTTCCAGGAAAGTTGCGATGTCGTCTTCTTTTCCATAATAAACCTCAAAAGATTCTTTCTTGAGCGCGGCCAGTTCCCAATCCTGATTGGACATGCCCATACATTTAAATTTACAGTTGGTGACGCACTGCCCGCAGAAAACACAGCGATCCATGTGATATTTCAAAACAAAACGCTTGGCGGCGCGATCGATGGTAATCAGTTCGATCGCATTGGACGGGCAATCCTTGGTGCACAGGCAGCAGCCCGTACAAGCGCTGGGATTATAGATCAGTTTGCCACGAAAGTGCTCAGAAGTAACCACTTTCTCAACCGGATAACCCTGCGTGACCGGTTTTTTGATAAACGATTCAAATACATCCCTGAGCATGGTTCCAAATTTCATAGCCACCAGCCTTTCCAGACGATCATCAACAGGATTTGCGCCAGGACGAGCAGTGTGCCAAAGCGCCACCACATGCCAACGGTCTGGTCGATTCGCAAGCGTGTCAGCACGGATTGAAGCAAAGACATAACGATCAGCAAGAAAATCGTTTTCAACAGGAACGGCACGACCCCACCCAGCCCGCCCAGGTAGAAAGCCGCAACCAGCGTCAGCCCGATGACCAGTTCCGCGGATTTGCCCAGATTGAAAATGGCGAGGCCGCGGCCGCTGTAATCCGTCAAAGCCCCGGCGACGATTTCAGTCTCCGCTTCGGGGGCATCGAAAGGTGGGAGTTCCAGCTTGCCCATCAGGCCGATCAGCGCCACGACAAACCCGACCGGTTGGGAGAGAATCATCCAATGGCTGGCGGCGTAGACGTTAATTTCACTGATTTGCCAGCTCCCTGCAGCCAGCGCCGGGCCAAGCAAAGCCAGTAGAAAGGGCGCTTCATAAGCAAATGTCTGCGTCAGGGCGCGGGTGGCGCCGACCAACGAGAACCGGCTGCTGGTATTCCAGCCCGCCAAACCGATTGAGACCGTCAGCAGGCTGAGCAGATAGAGAGTCGCCACCAAATCGCCGGGGAAGCTGTGCGCAGGGGCCAGTCCCAGCATGGGCACATACAGGGCAGCCGTCAATGCGCCGGAAAGCGCCAGGATGGGGAGCCCAAAAAACAACACCGGATTGGCAACTCTTGGCTCGATTTGTTCCTTGGCAAACAGTTTGACCATATCCGCAAATGGTTGAAACCAGCGTGGACCAATCCGATTCTGAAAGCGGGCGACCAGTTTGCGATCCATCCACTCGTAGAACATCCCCAGCAGAACCAGAGTCAGCCCGGCGGGGAAAATCAGCAGGGTAAAAAAGGAGGTTAATGTGTTCATCGTTTGTAATACTCAATTCCATATTCACGCAGCCGCTCCCAAGACCAGGTTTGCCGGTCTCCGGGGCGGGCGACAGTGACCATACGATCATTGCACGAGAAACACGGATCCATGCCGGCAATCAACATCGGGACATCGGCCAACTGGCGGCCAATCGCTTTTTCCAGCACGGAAACCCAATTGCAAAGGCTGGGCGTGCGGACGTGAATGCGGGCAGGAGTCTCGCCGCCATTGCTCTTGATGTAATAGAACAGTTCACCACGCGGCGCTTCCAGGCGGGAAATTGTCTCTCCTGCCGGGATTTTGCGAGGCACACGCACCGAAAGCGGGCCTTCGGGCAGATTATCGACAATCGTCCGCATGGTGAAGCAGGAAACCAGCAACTCTTTCAGGCGGACAACAAAACGGGCTTCCAAATCGCCATTGGTTTCGGTGACGGCGCTGACCGGGAAGCGGGCATACGCCCCGTAGGGCGCTTCCACGCGCACGTCACGGACCAAACCCGAGGCGCGGGCAGTGGGTCCCAGCAAACCAAACTCTACCGCCTCGTCAAATGAAATCGTGCCGATGCCGCGTGTGCGATTTAAGAACATGGTGTCAGTGGTGACAACTTCCAGGTAGTGGCGGATGCGTCCTTCGAGGTAGTTTAAGCCATCTTTGACGGCTTTCGCCTGCTCCAGGCCGATATCGCATTTGACTCCGCCCAACACATTGGCGGAATAATTGACCCGGTTTCCGGTAATTTGTTCCAGCAGAGTCATCACGGTTTCGCGATCGCGCCAGGAATACATAAAAAGCGTGTCAAAACCGGCTTCGTGGGCTGCAACTCCCAGCCACAACAGGTGACTATGGACCCGTTCCAGACCAGCCACCAACTCGCGAATTGCCATCGCGCGCTCCGGGACTTCGACCTGCGCGAGTTTTTCGACGCCCATAGCGTAAGCCATGGCATGCGTATGCGAACAAATGCCGCAAACGCGCTCAAACAGGTATAAATTTTGATTCCAATTGCGCGCTTCGGCTGCCTTTTCTATGCCGCGATGAGCATATCCCAGACGCATACGCGCGCCTGTCACAATTTCTCCATCAACGACAAATTCAAAATGACCTGGCTCCTTCAAAGCCGGATGCTGCGGCCCAATCGGGACGACAAACGTATTTCCACGGACGACGCCTTCGTCTGGTAACTCGTCAGCCTGGCGACCAGGTACCGGGGCGGCCTGTTCCAGCGAGAAATCCGCGCGCATCGGGTAAACGCCTTCGGGCCAGTCATCCGGCAGGAAAAGGCGTTCACTAATATCCAGGCCGGTGACCAAAAATCCAAGCATTTCCTGCAGTTCACGTTCAAAAAAGGAAGCCGGCGGAATGATATCGGCGATGCTGGGAACTGTAGCCTTCCCATCACGTGGCTGACGAATGCGCAGAGTGGTAATCGCCGGACCGTTGCAAAAGTGGTAAAGGACTTCCAATTGACCAGAGACAGTACCCAAATCCAATCCGGTAATGGCAGAGAGATAACCCCAATGGCTTTCGTGCAAAGCCCGGGTGGCGCTACGCAAATTATCCGCGCGGACAACCACATCCAAGCGGGTGGGATCAGGGCGGGTTGATTCCAGATTCCAAGCAGTAAGCAGCGCTTCAGCTTGCTGTAAGACTTTTTCGGTGTTCATGCGGCGATCTCCTCAACAGCTTGTGTCAATTTGGCTGGCGGACGCGTGCCACCCTGTAAATGGGTGATCAATTGGATGATACCGTCGATGACAGCCTCGGGGCGCGGCGGACAGCCCGGAATATAAACATCCACCGGAACGACGTCATCCACCGAACTGCCGACGTTGTAACAGCCGTCGAAAACGCCGCCCGAAATGCTGCAAGAACCAATCGAAATGACAAATTTTGGCTCCGGCATCTGTTGATACGTGCGCAAAAGACGTTCACGCGCCTGACGGGTAACCGGCCCGGTCACCAGCAGCACATCGGCATGACGCGGGCTGCCCTGCAATTTGATCCCGAAACGCTCGACATCGTAATGAGGAGTGAGGGTCGCCAAAATCTCAATGTCGCAGCCATTGCATGAGCCGCTGTTGAAATGGACTGCCCAAATGGAATTGAGCCGCGCCCATGTGCGCACTTTCGAGAAAACCTGTTTCCATAACTGTTCTTTTTTTAGATTCATAACATTACCCTAAAATCAACGCAACCAGCACAAGCATCAAGCCCAGTAAATATGGAACCGCCGCGGGTGAAAGTCCACTGCTGCCAACCACCAACACGCCCAGATGAAGGACCGCAAAAAAAAGCGCAATCACAAAGAACTGGCGGTAGCCGGGCGCGGCGGGCAAAGGATCGGAGGCTTCACCGCTGGCATACGTGGCAGATTTGAATTCCGTTTCACGCCCCTTGGCAGAGAATCGACGTCCCAGCCCTGAAACAGCGGAGACCACCAGAAAATAGATAAAAAACGCGATTAATGGAGCGAATATGAAGTCAGCCATCTTATCCCTGCCCTTTCCTGGGAAAGGTTAATTCCAGAACATCCCGATCAGACGATGCGCGGCTGGAACTGTCAGCCAATCCAGCAATCCGGGCGCAAAACCAAACACGATGACCGCCAAGGCCAATAAAATCAGCGGAAAAATGACCGGCCACGGCAAAGGCTTGCCTGCCAGAACTTGCTCGGACGGTGCTTTTCGATACATCAAATTGATCAGTGGAGCATAATAAGCCAGGGACAGCACACTGTTGAACGCCATAAAAACCATCAACGCCATAATCCAGCCGTTTTGAGTCTGGAAGCCGCCCACAAAAATCTGCCACTTGGACATGAAACCTGCCAGCGGCGGCAACCCGCCCAGGCCCAGCACGGCGATACTCAAAGTCAGCGCCACCCACGGATATTTTTGGGCAGCCCCGGCCAGATCGGACACGGCTAATGCTTTGTGACTGCCATTTTGAAGATACAGGCCATACATCAGCGCGCCAACTGCCAAAAAAGCCAGTCCCTTCATCAGCATGTGATTGAATAGATGAAACATCGCGCCCTGCGCCCCCAAGCTGCCGCCATCATAAAGCGCCACACCCAATCCCAAAAGGATATAGCCGATATGACTCAAGCTAGAATAAGCCAGTAGGCGCTTCACCAACGTTTGCCGCAAGGCCATCAGATTGCCGAACAAAATATTCAATGCGCCAAAACCCAACAGCAAAATCCGCCAGTCCGCAGAAAAAGTAACGGCTCCGAGCGCACGCAGCATCGCAATCAGCCCGACTTCAATGACCACGCCCGAAAGCATGGCGCTGATTCCGCTCGGCGCCTGTGAATGCGCATCGGGTAGCCAGGTATGCAGCGGCACAAGCGCCGCTTTGACGCCAAATCCGATGATGAAAAGTGCCGCCGCGGCGTGCAGCGCCAGCTGATTGGCTGACTGGGCGTAGTCATGGTTGTGCAAAACCTGCAAATCCAGGTTGCCAGTATTCGCCAGCACCAGCGCAATTCCCATCAAAACCAGCACCGATCCAGTTGCGCTTTGCACCAGATACTTCATCCCGGCTTCGAGTGAAGCCGCCTGCTCACGATAAAAAGACACCAAAAGGTAGGATGAAACCGCCATCCCCTCGAACCAGACCCACAGGTTAAACAAATCCCCGGCGCAGCCCAACCCGATCATCATCCCCATCATTGCCAGCAGCATGGCGTAAAATTTCTCTTCGCCCACCTCGCCAGCCATGTATGGACCGGAAAACAAGATCACCAAAGTGCCGAGCACCAGCACCATCGCCGCCAGCAACAGGCTGAGCGCATCGGCGCGCAACCAGACGCTTTCAACAGCAAATTCCAACTGACCGCCGGACGACGCCGCGAGTCTTTGCGCAGTGACCACAAACGGCACCCACGCGGCCAAAACAGCCAACAACGCCAATCCGCGCACCAGCCACGAACGACCTTTTAAGGTTGTTGCATGTGTGCCCAGGCGTCCGGCCAGGTAAACCACCGGAGATGCAATCAGCGGGATCACAAACATCCATGTAAATCGTATCGCGTCCATCAAGAACCCCATGCCAGAATCGCCAGAACCACCAACAGCGCGCCGATGATTCCGAGAATATTCCAATTAAGTTGACCAGTCTGTGTTTTTTGGAGGAAAGCGGAGGCGTTTCGCACCCAGACCACGATCTGACGATTGAACGACTCAAACCCGAAACTGGATTCGATCAGCGCGTCAAACCACCCGGAACCTTGCTCCTGTTTCGAAAACCGTTGTCTCAGCATCCAGACTCCCGCCCCACCCGCAATGACTACCAGCGCCAGCCAGGTTGCCGGAGCGAACAGCACTTCCTCGGCCACCTGCAGCGTTGAGACAACTTCCATTTCGTGGAAAGGCAGGCTTCGACTGAGCATTTGAGAGAACGGACCCGCCAAAAGCCAGGTACAAATCGTTCCAAAAGCCAGTAACGTAGTGGCTACCCGCATATAAATTCCAATTTCGTGAACATGCAATGAACTGCGTTCATTTCCAAAGAAAACCAGCCAGGTCATACGGATGGTATAAAACGCGGTCAAGCCCGCGCCGAGTACCATAAATCCATAAGCCCAAATTGGCCCCTGCTTGAGACCAGCTTCAAGAATCAGTTCTTTGCTCCAAAAGCCGTTGAAAATCGGAATCCCCGCCAGTGCCAGCGCGCCAACGATAAACACGTTGCGGATAAAGGGCATTTTCTGACCCAGGCCGCCCATTTTGCGCATGTCGCGCGTGCCCACGGCATGGATAACCGCGCCCGCTGAAAGAAAGAGCAGCGCCTTGAAAACGGCATGACTGAGCAAATGGAATTGGCTGGCAAAGAAACCGCCCACGCCGATGGCATAAACCATGTACCCTAACTGGCTGACCGTGGAATAAGCCAGCGCCCGTTTGAGATCAGTAGCCGTCAGCGCCATCAAGGCCGTCAGCAACGCCGAAATCATACCGACCAGCATCACCGTCTGCGCCCAGCCGGGAACTTGTACAAAAGCCGGATAGAAACGCGCCAACAAATAGACGCCCGCATTGACCATCGTGGCGGCATGAATGAGCGCGCTAACCGGTGTGGGAGCTTCCATGGCATCTGGCAGCCAGGTGTGGAATGGAAACTGTGCGGATTTCGCCGCGACTGCCAGCAAGAAACCGAAAGCAACAAACGCCAATGCGCCAGCTGGAATGGAAGCTGCGTTTTTAAGCAAGTCAGTCACTTGCAAGCTGCCCAGGTTGGCATAGGCGACCAGCGTCCCGGCCAATAAACCGACGCCGCCCACCTGCGTGATGATCAGCGCTTTGAGCCCACCCGCCACCGCCTTTGGATCATCGTTATAGAAGGAAATCAGCGCATAAGAACAAAGCGCCGTAATCTCCCAGAAGAAGAAAGTGAATAGTAAATTTCCACTCAACACCAGGCCGGTCATTGCGCCGATAAATATCAAAACGAAAGTGTAATAGCGCCCAAGCTGGGCCTCGCCGCGCATATAATCGACCGAGAAAAGCACAGCCAGCGAACCAACCACGCAAGCCACCGCCGCCAGGGATGCACCCAACCCGTCAGCGACCAGAGTCATCTCACCAAAAACACCCCCCACCGGGATGACGAGGGCAGTCTCGGCGCTGGTAAAAGCCAAAAGGATGAGTGAAATTATTCCGGCAGCGATGCTAAATCCAGCCGCCAGCAGGTGCTGGATTTTCGAGCGGGAGTCACCCGTCTGCCAGACGAGCAAGGCGCCCAGCCAGGGAATTGAAATCAGGAGAAAAGATAGGATTCCAACCATCTCAACCTCGCAGCGTGGAAATCTGCAGCACATCCAATGTACCAAAGCGACGACGCACCTGCACCGCCAGCGCCAACCCAACGACAGCCACAACCGTATCCGCGACAATCACCGTCACCGCCAGGCTTTGACCAAGCCCCAAATTGCCACCCACCTTCCCAGCCAGGACCAGCGCCAGGATTGCGGATTTGACCAGGATTTGCAGCACCAAGACAATTTTGATCAAGTTGCGGGTGATGAGCAATCCATAAAGCCCTACTCCCAGCAACCCAACGACAGTGAAAAGAACGATATTTAGTGGTGAAATATTCATCAATGCACCTCGCCCCGTTTCTCGGTTGAAGCAATCTTCTCAGAAAGCAATCCCAATACACCGAGCACACCAGAGAATATCAACGCAATCTGGATCCAGACATCAAGTACACGCTGCTGCCACAAAACAACCGTCAGGGAGAATGAGGTTACATCCACGGATGGCTCAAGCAGTGGAAAGATCATGAATCCCAATAATATAATAGAAAGCCCCACCAGCGTAAAAGCCAGCGGTTTTGGAATGACCGAAATAGAATCGCGCGAGTCTTCCCCTACCACGCTCAAGGCGTAGACCAACAACACGGTCACAAGGCCCGCCCCCACACTCAATTCAATGACAGCCACCTGCTGCCCACCGAGCATGTATAAAACCACCGAAACAAGCGCGCTGACCCCTGCCAGGTATAAAGTTGCCGAAAGCAGGCGCTGTGACACCATGGCACGATAAGCACAAAAAATAGCTCCAACGCCTAAAATTCCATATGGTAAATTTTCCATCTTCGCTCCCGTTTTTCATGATAATCCGGCCTTATGGCAAATCCCGGTTGGCAGCATCATCTTGGGCTATTTATCATTTCAATTATAACCCTTTTCTCTGGGTTTGTGAATTATTTCACAATGTAAATAACCTTAATACCTGACACGAACATTGATTGTAAATTACAATAAGATCAGCTTGACGATGGCACCAAATACCAGTAATATCACAGGAAATCCCTGTATCATCCCACGCAAAAGGTGAATTTATGAAGAATGGCGACTTTAACGGCTGGCCCACACTCATTCTCGAAAACGAGTTTGTGCGTCTCGAAATGCTGAAAAATTCTGCGCGCATTGTGCGCTTTAGCCCAATCGGCAAAGCGAACCTGTTCGTAGACCTGGGAAGTACCCCCTTGCCCACCCCTTACGGGGATTTCTATTTTCACGGCGGACACCGCTTCTGGCATTCGCCCGAAGCCATGCCGCGCACCTACATTCCAGACAATGAGGGCGCTGAAATCAGCGAAGTTCCCGGCGGCATTCGCATCGAAATGCCCACGGAACCCTGGACAAACATCACAAAAAACATCGAAATCCGATTAAATCCGCACCAACCACAAGTCATCCTGCGACATGAACTGCGCAACGACGGCGCCTGGGCGGTAGAATTAGCTCCCTGGGCGCTGACGATGGTCAAACAAGGCGGCGTCGGGATTTTTCCGCAACCAACGGGCAACGTTGATCCTGCCGGACTCCTGGCGAATCGGCAGATTTCCATCTGGCCTTATACCAAGATTGCGGACCCAAGACTGATTCTGCGCGAAGATTGCATCCTGATTAATGCAACCCCCAGCCTGCCTCCCATTAAAATTGGCTATTACAACCCGCATGGCTGGATGGGGTACTGGATCGATGGCCTGCTCTTTGTGAAACGCTTCGACTCGCAT
This sequence comes from uncultured Anaerolineae bacterium, assembly GCA_903838415.1. GTDB lineage: Bacteria > Chloroflexota > Anaerolineae > Anaerolineales > Villigracilaceae > UBA5195. Next base: position 21,492 of record CAILYI010000072.1, read on the forward strand.
CCTGGTGAAACCTTCCCGGATGGCGGCTGCAACACAGAGTCCTATTGCAATGACAAATTCATCGAGTTGGAAACGCTCGGACCGCTGACAAAACTCGCCCCCGGTGAAACCCTCACGCACAATGAAACCTGGGAAATCTACAACAGTCTCGATCAACCATTCATTCCGCAGCAAGTCGTGGAATACCTGTCAAAGTAAATTTCCCAGCATGGAAACAACGCAGACTTTCTACTCTCCGAGGTGATTTATGAGTTCAAAACAAAAAATTTATATCGGCACGGATAGCGGAGCCACAACTTCAAAAACTGGCGGCGTTTGGGGTGATGGCACCACCGTTTCAACAAAGCTGATGCAAACCTCCACCAACTCGCAAGATGGCCCAGATGTGGTCGTGCAGGGTTGGGTAAAGGGCATCAGCGCATATCTCGAACAAAACGAACTGGATTGGGATGATGTGCAGGGCGTCGGTCTGGCAATCCCCGGTCCTTACCAGCGCTATGGCGTTTTGGATCGCTCCGCCAACCTGCCGAAATCCTTTGAAGGCTGGGATGTCCATACTTCTTACAGCAGCGCCCTGGCCGAACACGCCGGGAGAGCTGTGCCCTTGATTGTGGGCAACGACGGCAACTACGGCGGCGTCGCGGAAGCTCAGCGCGTGCGTGGGAACGGTAAAAGCTCCGTGCTGATGCTCGCTCCCGGCTCCGGCGTGGGATGTGCCTATATCGATCAGAATGGTCTGCCGCTCGAAGGGGATACGCTGGCCGGAATGGAAGCCAGCCACATGGCCGCCCCTCTCCACCTGTTGGGCGCGAAAGCCTATCCCTGCGGCTGCGGCAAGGATTGGGGCTGCATCGAAGTCTATACTTCAATTTCAGGGCTGCCCTATCTGCTCGCAGAAAAACTGGAACAATATCCCGAACACGACCTGGCAAAATCGCCGCTCAGCCCGAAAGAAAAAGTCCTGTTGCTGCGCGGATTGGCTCAAAAAAGTGACCAGCTGGCAGTGGAAATTTTCGACTTCCAGGCAAAAGCCCTTGGGCTGCATGTGGCCTCGCTGGCGATGGTACTTGATCCGCAGTTTGTCGTGATTGGCGGCGGGTTGATGGACCCGGAATCCACTACGGAGGAATTCCGCGAACGCTACCTGCGGATTCTGCGAGAATCAGCCATGCCGTATCTGTGGCCTGCGCAACAGGCCCGCCTGACGGTCGTCCCCGCTGCGCTTGGCGATTTATCGCAAGCCATTGGCGCAGCACTGATGGCACTATATCAGTCCAGATCCTGAGAAAACAGGTTTTTAAAAGCAAACAGCCCGACAGTTAACTCGTCGGGCTGTTTGCTTTTTATTCGCCTTTTGCCAGCGCCATAATCTCTTCGCGCTTATCAAAGACTTTGATCAATTTTCCATCACGCATCTGTAAAACCCGATCGACATATTGCACCATGCGCAGGTCATGTGTAACCATCACCCCGGCACGCTGGTTCTCATGGATCAGCGCGGAAAAGGTTTTGACCACCTGGAAGGCGCGTTCCGTATCCAGGCTGGCCGTCGGCTCATCAGCGAGAACCACGGTGGGCGCATGGATCAGCGCCCTGGCAATCGCCACCCGCTGCTGCTGTCCGCCGGACATTTGGTTCGGCAGGTTATTCAACCGGTCGGCCAGCCCCAACCGGGCCAGCAGCTCTTCCGAACGCATTCTCCCAGCTTTATCGAGCTTCCCATTCAAACGCAGCATAAACTCGACGTTCTCAGCCGCCGTCAGAAACGGAATGAGATTATTCGATTGAAACGTAAACCCGATTTTCTCCCGCCGCAATCCCACACGCGCCGTCTCACTCATCTGGGCCAGATCCTGACCATCGATCAGAATTTGACCACTTGTCGGCGTCAGAAGCGCCGCCATAATAGAAAGCATCGTCGTTTTTCCGGAGCCGCTAGGTCCAACCAGGGCCACAAATTCCCCATGATCAACCGTAAAGGAAACACCATCCACGGCGTTGATCGTCCCAGAATCCGTGTCAAACGTTTTGACTACCTCGCGCACTTCAAGTGCTATCGCGCTCATTTATTGATCTCCTAAGAAAGGCGCAATGCCTTGAGCGGTTCAATCCGTACCGCATAGAATACCGAAACCAGTCCGCCCAACGGGCCAATCGATAAAAGCGCGATAATTGCCAGCGCTGAAGATGTCCCATTAAAAGCCAGCGGAACTGTCGGGGGGAAGCCGAGCGAAAACAAAAAGGTCAGAAATCCGCCAATCGCCACGCCTATCGCCGTCACCACACTGATCTGAATGATTGCAGAGGCGCCCACGACCACATTCGAGGCGCCGATAGCCTTCAATACACCGATTTGAGGGACTTTCTGCAAAATCTGAATCTGGAAAAAGCCGCCGATCACCAACACACCGATTAAGAGTGTAAAGAAACCTTGAGTCTGCACGGTCCCTTGTTGAGCAGAATAACCCGGAATATTGTTAATGGTGGTCTGGAGGTCGCCTGCTTCAATGTTTTCAATGGTGCTCTGTAATTTTTGGCGCATTGGCTCCAGTTGCGTCGGGTCATTTAAGCGCACCACCACAACGTTGATGGCTGGAGTCAGGTTGTCCAATTCCGCTTCCGATTTAGGGCGCACGCGTTCCCAAACGGAGGGCGGCACAAAAATAGACGGCTGGAAGAAAAAGGCCTGCCCGCTGGTTGAACCGACCACTTTCAACTCGTAAAATTGGTCCTTGGTACCCTGGGTCGAGCGGATGGTGATGGTGTCTCCGATTTTTATGCCGGAACGCTGAATAGTTCGTTCGTCAATGATCGTTTCACGCGCCGTGGCCGAAAGAAAGGCACGCCCCTCTGTGATGGTGGGAGTTGCCGGACGGCCAGCCTCCACGCCTAACAAAGAAACCTTCAAGACCTTATCATCCGGCAGCAAAATGGCAGTATTTGAAGCTGAAATTGACCCGGCATCGGCCACACCCTCCACGCGGCGTACCGCTCGCAGCGTGGATTGATTCAAACGGCTGGCGCTGATGATGTAATCGGCTTTTTCCAAGAACACCACCAGCTGCCCATCCACTTTGGATAGATATTCGCGATTATTTGTACCAAGTCCCTCGCCAAGGGCGGCGATGAACAGCACCAGCAAAGTTATCAGCGCAATCACCATGCTCACCAGTAAAAAGCGGCCGCGATTACGCCAGACCTCTTTCAAGGCCAGGTAAGAAGCAAGACTAATATTTTTCATAATTTACTCAGGTTGAATCGGAGAATCCAGTGGGGTAGACCACTCCATCCCCATTACGCCGCGCAGGAGCAATTCCACTGGCGGATGATCAGCTATGTCATCATAATAATATGGCAGGCGGATACGGCCATCGGTACCGATAATAAACGTTCCCGACATTTGCATGGCATCCTGACCGGCAGGCGGAAGCTCGGGCTTCCAACCTTTTTCCCGTTCTATCCGTCGATTGGACTTCAAAACTGCCAGCGATAAAATTGATTCCAGGAGAGTGGCTTGCCCGAGGCCGTATGCCCGGTAAGCCGCACGATCTTCGTCCGCCAGACACAAAATTCCCGAGGCGCGCTCGGCGCAAAAGGCTTTCGCCATTTCGGGCGTCCCCTGGGTGACAATCGCCAGGGAAAGTCCTTTGGCAGCAAATTCAGGTTTAAACTGCACCAATTGATCCATCATCTCTTTGCACTGCGGGCAGCCGAAATGACGTGTGAACGCCAGTATCAGCACCCCATTTTTCCAAAGAGACGAAAGCCGGATGATGCGCTCATCTAGGGCAAGCAAATCCAGATCCGGCGCGAGGTCATTAAATTTGAGATGTCCTATTTTGGCCATGCTTTATTTTATCTCCCAGTTATTGCAAAATCTCTCAATTTTTGGCGATTATAAAAAGAAGGCGCGAAATTCGCTATTGTTTTCCCGTAATGAACTCCCTGCAAGTCAAATAAGGTGAGAACCTATTTTTTCCAGCATTGAACTCTCATAAACTTTGACGATCTGGGCCGCGATGGTTTCCCAGGCATAGCTCCGGGCGTGGTCGGCGGCTTGTTGTCCCATTTGAAAGCGCAGGGTGGAGTCTTTCATCAACAGGCTGAGTTTTTCGCACAAGGCATCCGAATCACCGTTTGGGACGTGGAAGCCTGTCACACCATCCTGCACCAAAAACGCCAGCCCGCCAACCTGAGAAACCACCACCGGCGTCCCACAAGCCATGGCTTCAAGCGCAACCATTCCAAAGGATTCGTAATGGGATGGCATCACCAGCACCTCGGCCGCCGAGTAATAGTACGGCAGGGTATCCTGTCCCCGCTTGCCAAGAAATACAACCATGCGATCGAGGCAAAGGTCATGACAAAGCTCGCGCAGGCGGGTCATTTCTGCGGTCATATCATCAGGGCTGGCATTGGGATCACCACCGATGATCGCCAGATAGGCGGGCTTTTCCATTTCGCTCATCCGCATACAAGCCATGGCGCGGATGAGCGTATCCACACCCTTAAGCGGTTCGATTCTTCCGACAAATAAGACCATGCGATCGTCTTTGGGAATTCCGACAAATTCCCTGGCCTCATCGGCGGGGATGGGATAAAAGTGGCCGCAATCCACTCCCGGGGGAATAATGGCGATTTTGCTGAGATCGGCTTTATACAGCCACTGCAACTGGGTTTGCTCTGCCAGCGTGGCGGCTATGATTCGATCAGCGCGGGCCAAAACGCGACGCTCGCCATCCAGCCGATAAGCACCTTCTTTTTCTGCTTCGCTGGATGCGATGCGGTTTTTCATTTCACCCAGCGTGTGGAACATATGGATAATTGGAATATTCCACTCGTCAGATAGTTGTTCAGCGGCCAGACCGGACATCCAGTAATGGCTGTGAATCAAATCGTAATGGATCCCTTTTTCTGCCGCGAATTGCCTGATTCCATCGACGAACTGCGGGATGTAATTGGCGAGCAGCTTCTTCGGGAAAGGTTGTTCCGGTCCGGCAGGAATATGTACAACGCGATTGCCATAGCCCAGGTCGTGCAGCACATGCGGGACGTGTTCATCCTGCGAACGGGTAAAAACATCCACGTGTATGCCCAAACGCCCCAATTCGCGCGTTAATTCGCGGACATAAACATTCATTCCGCCGGTATCTTTGCCCCCCAGGGTAGCCAATGGACAGGTGTGGTAAGAAAGCATGGCAACGCGTAACATGCTGACAATTGTACGCCAGATTTTTCCTATAGACAGGGACTGGAGACTGTATCCTACAAAAATCTTATTATTGACCCTGATCTGCCCACTCGCCAAAATTTCGAGAAGCTCACCCTGGCAGGTGCAGCAGTTCTCATTTTGAATAAGACAAGATGTATCTTAATAGATGCAAGCGGGTAAGCGGAAACATCAGAACCGGGAATTGTTTCTTTGAGCATAAGCGCGGTCATAGTGAATTTGGCTACCCATGAATCACAAAATGGCG
>CAILYI010000073.1 GCA_903838415.1 uncultured Anaerolineae bacterium
AGCCTTATTTCTGATTTTTAGCCTAATGGGATTGTTGTTTTGTTTGTTTGGAAGGGATTATCTTTTGCCGGTCTGGACAATAGCCATTTTTTTATTATTGCCACGCGGCGCGGACCAGTATGCGGTCATTCCCTTAGCGTTAGCTTTTGCAATCTTTGTTGATCGTATCCTGTTGCCGGGATTTATCCAAGCGTTAAACAACCAGCTGGAGAAATCACAAAAAACACTGGATTTGGGGCTTATGGATTATTTGCGCAATAGATATGCGCTTATTGTGTTATTCGTTGTTGTTTTCAGCCTGTTTATGGTCGGCTACCGGAATAACCTGCTGTCCAATTATCATTCTCTGTCAGTCAGCGAACGCCAGGCCATGGCTTGGGTCAAAACGAATACCCCTCAAACAAGTCGATTCCTATTGCTTGGCCCACCTGATTTCACCCTCAGTCCCTTTTTGGAATGGTTCCCGGCGTTGACATTGCGCACCAGCATTCTGGCTATTCAAGGCTATGAGTGGCTTCCCGGGAAATTATTTGCTAAACATATTGCGGAGTATCGCAGTTTGCAAAAATGCCTTAATCAGGGTCAAGCTTGTTTGCAAGAATGGTCTTCTGCCAATGATATGGATTTTGATTTCATCATTGTCCCAGTTGCCTCAACAGACTCCGGGATGGCAGATGATATTTACTTAATTCTTCGGAAATCACTGGTGCCATCGGGCCAATTTCAAATTGTTTACGAGAATGAGTCTGAACAAATATTCGCAAAGCGCTAATTCCGCCCGGGTGGAACTCATTGGCTAGGATCAATCATCCTACCTGCATCCTTCTTACATCCTACCTAACATGTACAAGCCGTTGGGGGCTTTTCGATACTTCATTGCTTTTTCAGGTAATTTTTCTGCCACTCGAACAGCTTGTTCAGTGCTTCAATCGGCGAAAGCGAATTGATATCCAGCTTCTTGATCTCCTCGAGGAGAGGATTGGTTTCTGGGAACAAGGCCACTTGCTGGGCCGCTACCGGGTTGATTTTGACCGCCCGCCCGGATGTTTTCTCCAGTTCGGACATGATTTCGCCTGCTCGCTGGATGACGGGGCGGGGGAGCCCTGCCAGTTGGGCGACGTGGATGCCGTAGCTTCTATCCGCGCCGCCGGGGATGATTTTGTGCAGGAAGACCACGTTTCCTTCAGCTTCGGTGACTGCCACATTGTAGTTTCTCACGCCGGGCAGTAAATCGGCCAGCTGAGTCAGTTCGTGGTAGTGCGTGGCGAAGAGTGTCTTGGCGCGCAGGTGTGGATGGTTATGGATGTGTTCCACGACCGCCCAGGCGATGGAGACGCCGTCATAAGTGCTGGTGCCGCGCCCGATTTCGTCCAAAATCAGCAGGGAGCGCGGCGTGGCATGGTGCAGGATGTTGGCCGTCTCGATCATCTCGACCATGAAGGTCGATTGCCCGGCGTGGATTTCATCCTGGGCGCCGATGCGGGTGAAGATGCGATCGACGAGACCGATTTTGGCGGAGGCTGCCGGGACGAAACTACCCATTTGCGCCATTAACGTAATCAGCGCCACCTGGCGCAGATAGGTGGATTTACCCGACATATTTGGCCCGGTGATGACGCGGACGCGTTCTCCCGGCTCGAATATGATGTCGTTGGGAACGTATCTTTCGCCTTTGAGCAAATTCTCCACAACAGCATGCCGGCCATCGCGGACTTCGAGCACGTCCTCTGCGAGGACTTCGGGGCGAGTGTAGCCGCCCAGCGCGGCGGCCTCCGCCAGTGCGGAGAGACAGTCTAGTTCGGCCAGGGCGCGGGCGGTGTTGAGCAGTTGGGCGGTGTAACTTGCCAGTTGCGCGCAGGCTTCCTTGAAAAGGCGTAGTTCAATCTCGCGGATGCGTTCCTCGGCATTCAGCACCAGCGTCTCGTATTCTTTCATCTCGGGCGTGATGTAGCGCTCGGCGTTGACCAGCGTTTGTTTGCGGATGTAGTTCGAGGGGGCGTTGGCGGCCTGCCCGGCGGAAATCTCAATATAGTAGCCGAAAACCTTGTTGTAGCCGACTTTGAGCGTTTTGATGCCGGTGCGGTCGCGTTCGATGGCTTCCAGGTTGTTGATCCAGTCGCGGGCGTGGGCCGAGGCGCTGATGACGCCATCCAGCTCGGCGGAGTAACCGGGGCGAATCATGCCGGTGTTTTGAGTCGTGGCTGGCGGGTCGTCCGCGATGGAGGCTTCCAGTAGGGACAGGGCCTCGGCGCACGGCGACAGCAGATTCAGCGTGGTCTGAATCGGCGCAGCCCCGGAGGGCAAGACCGCCAGAATGGCAGGAATCCGCTTCAGGGTTTCGCGCAAAGCCACCAGGTCGCGCGGCTGCGCATGTCCGCTTAAGATGCGATTGGTCAGGCGTTCAAGATCGGATAGTGGCTTGAGCGTGGCGCGCAGTTCGGCGCGCAGCATGCCGCTGGTAAAGAAAAACTCCACGCCGTTCTGGCGGGTGTGGATTTTTGGCAGGTCGAGCAGCGGCTGGCTGACCCAGGCGCGCAGCAGGCGTTTGCCCATCGGGGTGACGGTGTCATCCAGCACGCCGAGCAGGGAGCCTTTGACTTCGCCGCGCAGGGTTTCGGTCAGTTCGAGGTTGCGGCGCGTGGCGGCGTCAAGCGTCATAAATTCGTTCAGGCTGTACAGGCGCAGGCTGGTGAGCAGGGCCAGCGCGGCGGGTTCGGTCTCTTTGAGATACTGAAGAATGCCGCCTGCCGCCCGAATCGCCAGCGGGGTGTTTTTCATCCCAAAGCCTTCGAGCGTGGATGTGTTGAAGTGGGCCAGCAGGCTCTCGGTGCAGCGTCCCGGCTCAAAGCGCCAGGCGGGGAGCGGACTGGTGTGTCCGCCGCTGCCGTTGGGCAGAACGAGATTATCAGGGTGGATGATTTCCGCCGGGCGCAGGCGCGTCAACTCGGCGCGCAGCGGGGCGCCGTCCGCGTAGTCGAGTTCGGTGACGGCGAATTCTCCGGTGCTGATGTCGGCGTAAGCGACGGCAGCTTTTTGCTCGTCAATGACGATCGCGGCGAGATAGTTATTGGCGTCGCCGGGCAGAAGATTCGGCTCGATCAGTGTGCCGGGGGTGACGACGCGCACCACTTTGCGCGGGAAAATGCCCTTGGCGGGCTGATCGCCAACCTGTTCGGCAATGGCGACATGGTAGCCTTTTTCGATCAGCCGGGCGAGATAATTATCGACGGCGTGATAGGGGATGCCCGCCAGCGGTACGCGCATGCCGCCCCCGATCGGGCGCGAGGTCAGGACGATGTCGAGCTCGCGCGAGATAATTTCGGCGTCCTCGTCGAAGGTTTCGTAAAAATCGCCCAGGCGGAAGAACAGAATCGCATCCGGGTATTGGCGCTTGGTGTCGAGGTATTGCTGGCGGACAGGGGTGACATCGTCGGTGGGCATGGGTTGATTCTACTACGTGAAATGGGAAATCGACAATTGGATCGGGCGAGACTTCCGATGTTTTTGTCTTATGCAAAGTTCGGAAAACCGGTGAATTTTTGAATGATTTCTGTGAATAAAACAACAGGTTCCCGATATGAAATGCGCTATAATATATTCACTATATTCTTGTGAATTGGAGGAAGTGATGGCTAGTGTAACGTACGACCACGTAACAAAAGAGTTTGGAAATGTGCTCGCGGTGAACGATTTGAACATGGAAATCGCGGATAAAGAATTTCTCGTTTTCGTTGGCCCTTCGGGCTGCGGAAAGACAACCGCCCTGCGCTTGCTGGCTGGTTTGGAAGAAATTTCCCGTGGACAGATTTTGATCGGTGACCGTGTGGTCAATGATGTGGCACCCAAGGATCGTGATATTGCCATGGTGTTCCAGTCTTATGCGTTGTATCCGCACCTGACTGTTTTTGATAACATGGCGTTCAGCCTCAAGCTGCGCGGCACACCCAAGGAAGAAATCAAGAAACGCGTCGGTGAAGCGGCTGAGATATTAGGCATCAACGAACTCCTTGATCGCAAACCTCGTCAGCTTTCAGGTGGACAGCGCCAGCGCGTGGCTGTTGGTCGCGCCATTGTGCGCCATCCGAAAGTATTCCTGTTTGACGAACCACTCTCCAACCTGGATGCCAAGCTGCGTGTTCAGACTCGCGCTGAAATCAGCAAACTGCATCAGCGTCTGCAGACCACCTTTATTTACGTTACTCACGATCAGACCGAAGCCATGACCATGGCGACCCGCATCGCTGTCACCAACAAGGGCATGTTGCAGCAGTTGGATACTCCTCAGGCGATGTATGATCGTCCCGCGAATATGTTTGTGGCAGGCTTCATCGGTTCTCCGGCCATGAACTTCTTCCCCGGCAAAATCAAGAAAGAAGGCGGCAAGCTGTTTGTTGAAACTGCCGGATTCACAGTCGCCATTCCTGACGAACGCGCAAAACCTTACTTCGACTATGTTGATAAAAAGGTTGTCTTCGGCATTCGTCCGGAAGACGTTAAGAATCCTCAGTTCATGCCACCGAACATTCATGGCGAGAAAATGTCCGCCAAAGTGGATGTTATTGAGCTGATGGGTAATGAAATTTACCTTTACCTGGTCAGCGGCGGAAATAGTTTCGTTGCCCGCGTTGATCCGCGCACTTCCTTCAAGGCTGGTGAAGATGTGCAGGTTGCTCTCAATATGGACAACTTCCACATTTTTGACACCGAAACCGAGCAGGCCATCCGCTAACTGAAGTTGAAACGACAACCGCCAGGAGCGCAAGCCCCTGGCGGTTTATCTTGTCCCACTGTCATTGCAAGCGAAAACCTTTATTGGGCGCGGCATTTCAGGGGCAAACCAATCAGGAGATTTGCATGGAAGCGAAATACAAACTTGTTCTTGTTCGACACGGTCAAAGCACCTGGAACCTGGAAAACCGCTTTACCGGCTGGACGGATGTTGACCTGACTGAGCAGGGTCTGTCCGAAGCGAAAAACGGAGGCAAACTGCTCAAAGAAGGCGGCTATGAGTTCGACATTGCCTATACTTCAGTATTAAAGCGGGCCATCAAAACTTTGGGCATTATCCAGGAAGAAATGGGCCTGGAATGGATTCCCGTGATCCGCGCCTGGCAGCTCAACGAACGTCATTATGGCTCACTCCAGGGCCTTAATAAGGCTGAAATGGCTGAGAAATTTGGCGAAGCCCAGGTCAAAATCTGGCGGCGCAGCTATGACGTCCCGCCCCCCGCGTTGGAATTGAGCGACGAGCGCCATCCGCGTTTTGATCGCCGGTACGCCGGGCTCTCGTCCGCTGAACTTCCGGCTACCGAGTCGCTCAAAATCACCCTTGATCGCGTACTGCCGTACTGGCACAGTACCCTGGCTCCGATGATTCAATCTGGCAAGCGTGTGCTCATTGCCGCGCACGGCAACAGCATCCGCGCCATGGTCAAATACCTCGATAACATTTCGGATGACGAAATTACCGAGTTGAATATCCCAACCGGCATTCCGCTGGTGTATGAATTGGCTGCCGACCTGAAACCCATCAAGCATTATTATCTTGGCGATGCCGAATCTGTCGCCAAGGCTGCCGCCGCTGTGGCGGCTCAGGGCACCAGTAAAAAGTAAGCCAAAGTGAAGATGTGAGATTTTAGACCCTGAAGAGTATCGAATTCTTCAGGGTCTTTGCGTTAAAATCAACCTATGACTCTCTCTCCCGATTTCATTGCTGAACTTCAAAGACATTCCACCAACGATATCCGCACGGATGATGCCACGCGCGTGCTCTACAGTACGGACGCTTCCATCTACCAAATTGAGCCGCTGGGGGTCGTGTTCCCGCGCACGCAAGATGATTTGATTGCCGCTGTCGAGTTGGCCGCAAAATACAGTCTTCCCATCCTGCCGCGCGGGTCGGGATCGTCGCTGGCGGGCCAGGCTATTGGCCCGGCCTTGATTTTGGATTGTTCGCGCCATCTCGATAAAATTCTGAATATTGATCCTGAGACTGGAACCGGCAAAGTGGAGCCTGGCGTGATTCTCTCCGCCCTGAACCGCGCCGTCGCTAAACAGGGCTTGATGTTTGGTCCCGACCCTGCTTCCGCTGAACGCGCCACTCTAGGCGGAGTCATTGGGAACAATGCCACCGGGGCGCATTCCATTCTTTATGGCATGACAGCCGATCATTTGCTGGCTGCCGATGTCATTCTTTCGGATGGAAGCCTGGCAACCTGGGGCGCGGTGGATGGACCGTCAGCGACAACGAATGATCTTCAGGCAGCTATTCTTGCATCGGCGTTTGAGATTCGGGAGAAATATGCCGCCGCTATTCACGAAAATTGGCCGCGTACTTGGCGCAATTCCGCCGGGTACCGCTTGAATTACCTGATTCCCTGGTCGGCCACGCAACCGTCGCAGTGGTCTGGAGATGCTTATCCGCCAATTTCGAAATTTTCATCCTTCAACCTTGCCACTCTCCTGGCTGGCAGTGAAGGCACGCTGGCAGTCATCCGCACGGCGACAGTGAATCTCGTCCCGAAGCCGAAAAACACTATTTTGGGCGTACTTTCTTACCCAAGCATCGCCGCCGCCTGTGATGATGTCCCCAATTTACTGAAGCGCAGTCCGTCAGCAGTGGAATTGGTTCCGCAGATGCTGATCCGGTTGGCGCGTTCTGTTCCGGCTTATGCCAGCCAGCTTGGATTTGTGCAGGGTGATCCGGCCGCCTTATTGGTGGTCGAATTTTCCGGGCCGGATTTGGCCGTTTTACGGGAAAAAGCCAAAGCGTTGCGGCCTGACGTGCTGATCGCTGAATCAGCCGCGGATCAGGCCAAGGTCTGGGCTGTCCGCAAAGTGGGGTTGGGAATTTTTGACTCGCGCCCGGCGCAGGCCCGTCCGGTGGCTTTTATCGAAGACTGCGCCATTCCGGTCGAGCGGCTGGGAGATTTTGTCCGCGAAGTGGAGCGCATTTTAGCGGCGCACGGTACCGAAGCGGCTTTTTATGCACACGCCTCGGCGGGTTGTTTGCATATTCGGCCAATGATAAATCTCAAAAGTGGAGAAGGCGTCCGCAACTTGCGTTCCATCGCCGAGGAAGTTCTCGCACTGACTTTGCGGGTAGGCGGAGCCATGTCATCGGAACACGGTGACGGGTTGGTGCGGTCCGAGTGGCTCAGGCAAGAGTACGGCGATCCTCTTGTCGAAGCGATGAAAAGCCTGAAGCAAGCGGCCGATCCCAATTCCCTGCTAAATCCGAAAAACTTATTCGCTGCTCCGCCCATGGATACTCAGCTGCGTTACGGTGAAAATTATCGCGCTCAGGCTTGGACGCCCGCGCTAGATTTCAAGCGTAACAACGGGCTGGCGGGCGCGGTGGAGCAGTGCAACGGACAGGGTGTTTGCCGCAAGGATAGTGGTGTGATGTGCCCATCTTTCCAGGCGACGCGCGAGGAGCTGCACTCCACGCGCGGGCGGGCCAATCTATTGCGGGCGATGATCTCCGTTGGCGGGACGGGGCTGTCGGCTTTGCAGGCCAAGCAGGCGCTGGATTTGTGCCTGGCCTGCAAAGGTTGCAAGGCCGAGTGCCCGAGCGGCGTGGATATGGCCAAACTCAAGTACGAGTTTCAGGCACACTATTACCAGTTGCATCGCCGCCCGTGGCGTGATTACCTTTTTGGATATATCGGCCTGTTTGCGCGGCTGGGAGCTCCATTTGGCGGGCTGATCAACTGGTTTGCTGACAAGCGGATATTTCAAAAACTGGCTCAAGCCGTTTTGGGAATATCCGAAAAGCGGGTTTTCCCGAAATTTGCTCGCCCAAAATCTTTTGACTTGCCCGCTACCGATTCTCACTTCGTCGAATCCTGCTTGCTGTTGCCGGACACCTTTACCCATTATTTTGAGCCCGAAATCGAGCAATCTGCTCTGCAAGTGCTGACCGCCTGCGGCGTGGATGCGAAAATTCTGACGATCTATGGCGCCGGGCGGACATTGCTCTCAAAGGGCTTTATCGAACCTGCCAGGCGACACGCCGCCCATTTACTGGACGAAATTCGCCGCTCTGACCCGAATGGAATTCTGCCGGTGGTGGGCTTGGAACCATCCGAGATTTATACTCTCCGCGATGAGTTTCTGGATTTACTGCCCGATCGACATGAAGAAATCGAAGCGCTGGCCGCCCGCGCCTGGTTGATCGATGAATTTCTCGTCCGTCCAGCAGAGAGAACACAAAAATTGCGGGTAGCCAATATATTACGTTCAAAAATTAATGCTGAAAAACCCAAAATCCTGTTACACGGTCACTGCTACCAAAAGGCGCAACCGCCACGCGCAGACGGCTATCCGGTGGGCGTGAACGCTTCAGCGGAGTTGCTGCGGGCGGTGGGTTATGACCTGGAGGTCATTCAATCCGGCTGCTGCGGCATGGCGGGAGCCTTCGGGTATGAAACCGAGCATTATGATGTTTCCATGAAAGTGGGGGAGTTGGTTCTCTTCCCCGCCATCCGGGCTGCAGCCTCCGCCACTGGAGCTCCGTCGATTGCGGCGGCTGGAACTTCCTGTCGCGCGCAGATTTCAGATGGAGTCGGTTTGCAGGCTGACCATTCAGTGGTGTTGGTGGCTCAAATGCTGAATGCAGCCCGTTCATCTGATAGAATGAACCGAGAATAAATTGCGCCTCGGCGCGTTGGGAGAAAACTTTGCACGAACTAAGGCATACTGACTACGAACGTGTCCGCCCGCTGTTTCGAAAGCTGGATATTCATTTGCCGCTGCAGGCGATTTTGGCCGGGAATGTGGACGCGCCAATTTACGTGGATAATCCCCTCCATCCGCAAACTGCGCTGACGTGGACCGGTCACCGTTTTTATCTGGCCGGAGCGCCGGGCAATATTGATTTGATTGCAGAGGCGCGCAAGGTTTTTCTTGAGAATTTCACCATGCAAGCCTGGAAAACCGGGCTCGATTCATACATTGTGAGTTACCCGTCCGATAAATGGGAAACCTTTATCACGGGCATGCTCGACCAAAAATATCCGATCAAAGCGCAGCGCTCGTACTTTTCATATTTATCCAACAAAATCAACTGGAAAAGCCTGCTTCCGGAAGGATTTTCCGTCCGCGCGGTGGATGCGAAATTGCTGTCCGAAAAATGGCAAAACCCTGAGTTTTTGACCGAGGAAATGTGCTCCGAGCGTGAATCCGTGGAAGATTTCCTCGCCAAAAGCTTTGGCCTTTGCCTGGTGAAGGCCGATGAAATCGTCGGGTGGTGTCTGTCAGAATACAATACTGGTCACCGCTGCGAGGTGGGTATTGCCACGCACGAAGATTATCAGCGCCAGGGATTGGCCACTTTGTTGGCATCCGCTTTTATTGAGCAGGCGCGTTCCAAGGATGTGGCTCGCATCGGTTGGCATTGCAACGCCTCCAATGCCGGTTCCGCGGCAACCGCCCTCAAGGCCGGGTTCGAAAAAGTGTCAGACTATCCTATTTTCTTTGGCTGGTTTGACGATGCCAAAAATGTTGCTGGAAACGGTTATTTTGCCCACGGTCGCGGCGAATATGCCGAAGCCCTGGCGTTTTATGAAAAAGCCTTCACGCTTGGCGAAGTGCCCGATTCGGCTTATTGGGGCGCCGCCTGCGATGCCGCCCTGATTGGTGAAACCGAAAAAGCACTCAAGTATCTTTCGGAGGCCATCGAACTCGGCTATGATGATCTTGATAATATCGTCAATTCGAAATATCTTGTCAACTTGCATGACACCGAAGGCTGGAAAAAAATTCTGCAGCGTTTGGAGCAGGAGCAAGCGTAAAAAAACTGGAGGACGGGATTTTCCCCGCCTCCAGTTTTTTTCTTGGTTGACTGAATTTCTACGCGCGAACGGCGTTTTTTATGGCGGATACCGCCACGCCGAAAGCGACTTCCACGTTTAATGAGCGTTTCTGGCCCTGCATTGGGATGAAAACAATCCGTTCGCACAGATCCAACAAAGCCGGGTCCACGCCGGTAACTTCATTCCCGACAATCAACACGATGCGCCGCTGATCCGTTTCCCAGCCTGTCGAAACGGGGATTGCCCTTTCATCTTGTTCCAACGCCCACAGTCGGACTCCCTCTGCCAATAGCTTTTCAGCCAGGCTGAGAGCGTTTCGGGCCTGCGTCCACGGGATGATTTGATCTGCTCCGAGCGCCGTTTTGGCAACGGATTGATTCTCAGGTGTGGGTGTGATGCCGCACAGGTGCAGCTTTGCCACTCCCAATCCATCCGATGTGCGGAAAATGGCGCCCACATTCCAGGCCGAACGCACGTTGTCCAGCAGGGCTTCCAGCGGCGGGCTATCCGTTGACTCGGGTACTTTGGCGGATTCTTTGTCCAAAGGGCGTTCCAGGGCCGCCTGTGTCGGTCCAAGGCATAGTGGGCAGCGTTCTCCAAACGGATGAGCCTCCACCAGCGGATAGCGTAACAGGCAGGCTGGGTTTTCACATTCGCGAATCTGATAGGTGTTGCGGTGTGTCGTCAATGGGTTGGCCAGGGGATGAGATAAAGGTTATTTTAACGGAAAAAAGGATACGGGTTGTTATTTCCCCACAAAATAAGCCAGGGACGAGGTCAATCCTCGTCCCTGGCGATTAATCTACAGCGAGAGTGACGCTTCGATCATCCCGGTTTTTTCATTGGTTGCAAAACTGGAAAATCCCGCTTTGCGGCATAATTTCTGCATGGATTCGTTTTCACGAGAAATGACGGCCACGACCCGTTTGATTTTTTCATGTTTGGCCGCGACGATCAAACGGCGGACAAGTTCCATGCCGATGCCTTCGCCCTGATATTTGTCGCTGGTCAGGAGACTCATGCGGGCGTCTTCGTCATCGCCGCGGAATTTACTCAGGCGGCCGACGGCGAAGATGGCGCGTTCGCCGTTTTCCTCGCCTTCCACGACCAGGGCAATTTCACGAGCGTAATCGCTGTGACAGACGCGCGAAAGACGTTCGTGTGTCACGCGTTCGCTGAGCAACATCGGTGAGAGGAAGCGCAGATAAACCGAGCGATCGGAGAGCGTTGTGTGGAATTTCTGCATGAGCGGCTCGTCCTCGGCGCGGATCGGGCGAATGACAACTTCGCGCCCACTTTTCATGGTCCATGCGCCTACGTAGCGGTTGGGGTAAGGGCGGATGGCGAGTTTGGGCAGAGCGCTTTCGGCGGTATCTTTGCCATAAAGCACCACGCGCCCATCCAGTGCCAGCAAGCCTTCGGGCGAGGCGATCAACGGATTGATATCCAGTTCCTTAATCCAGCGCTGCTCGACAACGAGTTGGCTAAAGCGTACCAGTAATTTTTCCAGCGCATCCAGATCTACCGGTTTGCGGCCGCGGACGCCTTTGAGGGCGGTATAAATCTTAGTGCGTTCAATCATGCGGCGCGCCAGGGTGGTGTTGAGTGGCGGCAAGCCCAAGGCGCGATCTTTGAACACTTCCACCAGCTGGCCGCCGGTGCCAAAGAGCAATACCGGGCCAAACTGCGGATCGATGCTCGAGCCGATAATCAGCTCATAGCCTTCAGCCTTGATCATCGGTTGGACGGTGACTCCCAGGAAATGCTCGGGGCCCGCTTTTTCGCTGACAGATTTCTTGATGGTTTCAAAAGCGTTTTCAACCGCTTCTGCATCCTGCAGGTTGAGGATGACGCCGCCGACATCGGTCTTGTGGGTGATGGTCTCGGAGTGAAGTTTGACGACAATCGGGAAGCCGAGTTCAGCCGCCATTTTGCCCGCTTCTTTGGCGGAAATGGCGATCAGGGTTGGGGTGGTGGGGATGCCGTAAGCAGCCAGGAGTTGTTTTGATTCTGCTTCGGTCAGCAGTTCCCGGCCGGTTTCACGGACATGGTCAATAATGGCCTTGGCCGCCACTCTATCCGGGCCACTGCCCTCGTCATCGGGCAGGGAGGGAGTTTCGTAGAGAGTTTTCAGGTTGTAGGATGACTGCCACATGTAGGTAAAGGCCCGCGCCGCGTCATCGGGATATTCAAAGGTGGGGATACCGGCTTTATTGAGGATGGCTTCCCCGGCGGCAACTTCCTTGCCACCAGACCAGGAGGCCAGGATCGGTTTGTCATAGCTTTTGGAATAGGACTTGAGTGCTTCCGCCGTGGCGGTGGGGTCGGTCATGGCTTGTGGGGTCAGAATGACCAACAAGCCATCGCTGCTCTCGTCTTGCGCGGCGACTTCGAGTGATTTGGCGTAGCGCTGCGGATCGGCATCGCCGATGATATCGATCGGGTTGTTGTGACTCCAGGAGGCGGGCAGGAATTCGTTCAACTTTTCCATGGTCTCGGTGGAGATTTCAGCCAGCTCGCCGCCTGTCGTGAGCAGCGTGTCAGTAGCCAGTACGCCCGGACCACCGGCATTCGTCAGAATGGTCAGGCGCGGACCCTTGGGACGGGGCTGGCGTCCGAGAACTTCTGCCATCGAGAAAATTTCGCTGATGCTGTTGACGCGTAAAACGCCGGCGCGGCGGAATGCCGCTTCGAGAACTTCATCCGAACCGGTCAATGAGCCGGTGTGGGATGCGGCGGCGCGAGCGGCGCCTTCGGTGCGACCGGGCTTGATGACGATAATCGGCTTGCTCAGGGCCACTTCGCGGGCCGCTGAAAGGAAGGAACGCGCATCGCCAATCGATTCCATGTAAATCACGATACTATCGGTGTGCGGATCGTCACCCAGATAGTAAATCAGGTCGCCCCAATCTACATCCAGCATCGAGCCCACCGAAACGAAAGCTGAAAAGCCGACATTTTCTTTGAAGGACCAGTCCAACACTGCGGTGCATAGCGCGCCCGATTGGCTGATAAAAGCCACATGTCCTTTACGAGCCATACCGGCTGCGAAGGTGGCATTCAAGCCGCTGATAGGATTCATTACGCCCAGGCAGTTCGGGCCTACGACGCGCATATTCCCCTTGCGGGCGTTTTCGAGCAATTGACGTTCCAGTTCGATCCCGGCGGCGCCGACTTCCTTGAAACCGGCTGAGATGACGATCGCGCCCTTGACACCAGCCTCGGCACATTCAGCGATAATACCGGGAATGCTGGTGGACGGGGTCACAATTACCGCCAGGTCGACCTGGTCGGGTACGTCTCTGATGCTGGGGTAAGCTTTAATTCCGAGCAAGCTGGGGCGCTTGGGGTTGATGGGAAAAACCGCGCCTCCAAAGGGGCTGCTGATTAAATTCCATAAAATTGTGCGGCCAACACTGCCTTCTTTTTCGGTGGCACCAATCACGGCAACATTTTGAGGAGCGAAAATGCTCTTAAGTGGGTTTGCCGCATACTGGTAAACATCATGGGATGGGTCAAGGCGAGTCCAGGCTGCGCTGTTTGGGGTGTTTGTGGTGGTCATAATAATCCTTTCGATTTTCCGCTTTGCGGATGAAATAATGGCTATGAATAAAGATTGTGAAATTTAGAACAAAGACAATCTATTATACGCCCAAAAAAATAAGTGACAGGCAGTCGCCTGTCACTTATTTTACATGCGAAATGTCCCAAGTTATCAATCCAAATTGCGCAATTGAGCTTCCATGCGCAGCGCAAAAAGGATCGCTTGCAGGTTTAATCCGCGTTTACAGGCGTGGGAGGCCTCTTGCAGGACCCGTTCAGACCAAACTGTGCGACAGGTGAGTACTTCCTCGTCATCAAACATGACCATCTGGATGATGGTTGTCAGTGGCACATCCATATCAGCCGCCGATGGTAAATCACACATCTGACATTCCCGGCAATGGTAGACATCCTGTCCGGTGGCGGTTTTGACGATGTGTCGCAGCGAATGAGGTGACATACTTTGTCGAGACAGGACAGGCCTAACTTAAAATTCTTCGCCTTTGGATTGAAGATTCAGCACCAAATAGGCTACATCACAGGTATCTCCATCTGGAAACATAAAAAAGTCTTCAAGCTGCGCCTTGGATTCGAATCCCAGTTGCTCAAAAGCGCGGACGACTTTGGTCTGTTCGGCAATTACCTCGCCGATGATGATACGGATATCCTGTTTGCGCGCCATATCGATCAAGGCGCGGGTCATCTTCATGCCCAGTCCGCGTTTTCGGAAATCTTTGGCGAGGAACATACGATATTCGGCGACGTGGCGTTTCGGACCTTCAAAAAAGTTTAACGATGCGCAGCCAACAATTCTATCCTTTACAAGCGCCAACAAGGGTAACACCTTGTTGTAATCAAGCTCGTCACACCAAGCATTGATCAGAGCCTGATTTTTTACATTGTGGCGCATGTAGCGCAGATCGTCATCTGCAACGGCGCTGAAAAAGTCGATCAAGTGCTGCCTGTCTTCGCGCACCATCGGGCGCAGCAAAACTCGGACACCATCTTTCAGCGTGATGACATCTCTATGGGTTTCGATTTCTTTGACAAGCATTTTGCCTCCTCTTGGTGGCTGGCTGCTGGGTGGTTATGCGGTTGTGGGTGCCTTGCTGACAGGTTCAGGAGCGACAAAGCCTTTTGGAAGCAATCCGGCTTCAGTGACAATCCGTGGAACGATATCTTCCCAGCCGACGGGCATGATGTGAAGCCCGTGGATGCCCTGCTTGCCTTTAATCCGCTCGATGATTTCGAGTGCGATTTTGACGCCCTCTTCCTGAGCGCCCAGTGGGCCGCCTTTGGTGGTGGCGTCGTCCATGCGGTCGAGAATGACCTGAGGAACGAATACACCCGGCACCTGAGTCATATAATGCGCCATTTTGGCACTCTTGAGTGGGGTGATGCCGATCATAATGTAAACTTTATCCAAAATATTGCGTTTGGCAAGTTCGTTGAGCCAGATTTCCATCCGATCAGGGTCATAGACCAGGTTGGTCTGGAAGAATTGCGCCCCGGCGTTGACCTTTTTGTGCTCGCGGATCGCCTGGAATTTCGGGTCAGACGCGAAGGGCGCCGCGGCTGCTCCGAGGAAGAACTTGGGTGGGAATTTGATTTCGCGACCATCAAGATAGTGACCTTCATCGCGCATGCGGCGCAGAATCCAGATCATCTGGACGGCGTCCATGTCGTTGATGTCCATGCGTCCGCGCGGCTGTGGGGCCAGGACGGGGCTATCGCCGGTGATGCAGAGCATATTGCGCACACCCAGGGCCGAAGCGCCCAGGATTTCGCCCTGCAGGCTGGCGCGGGTCCGGTCGCGGGCCGCGATTTGCATGACAGGTTCTGCGCCAGCATCGATGGCGAACTTGGAGCATGCCCAGGATGTCATACGTGGCGTGGCGGATGCGTTATCCGTGAAGTTGATGGCGGTGACGTAAGGTTTGACGATGTTAATATTTTCAATCAATTTCTTGGTGGAAGTGCTCAGCGGCGGAGCAATTTCACAGGCTACAACGAATTCGCCGGATTTGAAGGCTTTTTCCAGGTTCGAGACAGGTTCGGTGTAAGCCGGGGCGTGATACTCATTATCGCCCTGCCACCATTCCGGTTGACGGACGGAGCGGAATACCATATCCCAGGTTTTCCAGCGGGATTCGCCCTGATTCAGGACCAGGCTTTTGAATACCTTGCCGGTTCCATTTTTCTTGATACAACTGGCCACATCTCCCCAGGTTTCGGTGCCGACTTTTTCCCAGTCGAGCGGCGGCAGCACTTCCAATAGCATTTCTTCGCGCCCCAACTTAAAGGAGCGTTCAAAAATTTTGTACCAGATGCAGGGACGAGTCTTATCCACGTAGCAATGTTCAGGCGTTGAGCCGCCGCAAGGTCCGTTGCGGAGACCTTTGGGACATTCCATTGGACAGATGAAGGCTGTTTCCTGCAGCATGCAGTTTCCGCACATCCGGCAGCCAAAGAGCGGGCTTTTGATGGCGAATTCGATATTTTCCATTACGATTTTGCCGAATGACTCTTGCTTAAAGGGTGAATAAGCAGGCTGCCAGCGTCGGCCGGGGGTAAAAATGGGCATGGCTGTCTCCAGTGTTTATTTTTTCATAAGCAGTGACCAGTCACGAAACCGTTTTTCCCCTGGTCACTGCTAGGTTTTGATGATTACTGGTTTAAATAACCGTCGGCGTAAATGACTTTGTTGAGCAGAATTTGCGTTGTCTTCCAGATGGCAGCTTGTTCAGGGTCGCTCATGTTGAAGTCTTCAGGTTGCGGTTCTTCGCTGGCCGAAGTTCTTTCTGCAATCTTATTATAGACAAGACCGAGCGAGTTGCTAGTGTCTTTTGTCTCAATCCAGCGTATGACATCGTTTTGTTCATTGTCAAATGGATTGGCAATCATCATTTGCAAGCCAACGCCCATCAACATGGCCAGATAAACGCGGTTGATCAGCGGGCGATTCTCGTTCGGCACGGCATTGGAGACATTGCTCAGGCCGACAGAAATCAGCGGTGCCGGATCCCAGGCGTATTGCAGCGTGCGGACAGTTTCGATGAGCTGCGGGCAATACTGCTGGCAGCCGCTGGTGGTCAACACAAGCGGATCAATAATCAGGTCGCTCATTGGAAAGTCGATTTCCATCATGCGCGGAATTAACTTTTCAACGGCAATGTTGACGCGTTCGTCCGCGCCGACGGGGATGCCTTCAGCTGCCATCGTCAGGGCGATGACCTTGGCGCCGTATTTCTTCGCCAGCATGGGGATTCTCTCCAGGCGATCCGGTTCAGCGGAGGTCGAGTTGAGGATGGGCTGATTTTTCTTGATGGTTTTCAGCGCGGCTTCCATGCCGTCGACGTTGGTGGTGTCGATCGAGAGTGGTACATCCACCACGGATTCGACCGCTGAAACAATCCAGGGGAAAACTTCCGCCCAGTCTTTTTTGCGAGGTCCGAGGTTGATATCCACAGCACTGGCGCCAGCCTCTACTTGTTTGACCGCCAGATCCATGAAAAATTCACTGTCGCGATTGGTGAGGGCTTCTTTGACTTTTTCTGAAATGATATGAATGTTTTCGCCGATGATGTACATTTTTCCTCCGAAAGATGGATGCAAGGGATATCTTGAATTGCGATTTGATGCGTAGTGCGTACCAGCCGGGTGGAACTGACGAAATACGCTTTACGCCGGATGTTTTGCGAACGCCGCTTCAACCGTTGGAAATTTCGCCATATCGGTATGCGGTAAAAACAGCGCAGATGTGAATGCTTCATAGAAGGAATTGTCCGCCGAAAGCTCGATGTATGTCATGCGGTTGGCAATATCCTTTACGCGTTCCCGTTCTTGCGCGCTCAGTAAGGTGTAGTACGCGCCCTTTATCGCGGTATTTCCGAGGAAGCTGAATTTATCCCAGGGCATATCGGGAAGCAGGCCAATCTGCACCGCTTTTTCAACGTTGATATATTTACCAAACGAGCCGCCGATGAACATTTGCTGAACATCATCGAGACTCATGCCTACCTGTTCAGCCAGCACCGAGAAACCGGCGTAGATCGCTGCCTTGG
This sequence comes from uncultured Anaerolineae bacterium, assembly GCA_903838415.1. Classification (GTDB taxonomy): domain Bacteria; phylum Chloroflexota; class Anaerolineae; order Anaerolineales; family Villigracilaceae; genus UBA5195. The sequence continues at coordinate 17,423 of CAILYI010000073.1, forward strand.
CGCGCAGCAGATTGTCAACATCCACGCGGGTGATGATCACATCCTGGCCGGACTCCGTTTCGCTGCCCCAGGCTACGACATATTCGCCGCCATGGTCACCTTCGCGTACACGCTTGGTCGGCAAAGTAAGATTGACATTGCCCGCTTTGTCGAGTACGCCCGTCAGGAACATCTCAGCGATTAACGAGATTAACCCTGAACCGCAAATTCCCTTGGCTTTGGCGCCGCCTTTTTCGTTGGGTTTTCCAGCTCCTATGACGCGGATAGTGGGTTCATACGTCTCGTCATTAATCCAAACTTCTTCGATGGCACCGCTTGTGGCGCGCATGCCGTTGACAACGCCCGCGCCTTCAAAAGCCGGTCCGGCGGAACAGGCACAGGTCACCAACCAATCGCGATTGCCCAGCACGATCTCTCCGTTGGTGCCGATGTCGATGAACAGGGTAATCATTTCGGTGGTATCAACGCCGCTGGAAAGCACGCCTGCGGTGATGTCTGCGCCGACGTAACTGGCAACGCCCGGCAAGCAGTCGATCAAAGCATCCGGGCAGAAGTTGAGGCCGAGTTCGTGGCTCGCCACAAAAGGTGGATGGTTGACTGACGTGACGAATGGCGAAAGCCGGATCGAGGCGGCTGGAATTCCCAGCAAGAGATGGATCATCGTTGAGTTGCCCGCAATCGTGGCTTTGATCACGTCCGAAGGCTTGGCGTGGATCTTCTTGCAGGCTTTTTCACTCAGCCGGTTGATGGTTTCGACCACCCGCCGCTGCATTTCCTCGCTGCCGCTGCCTTTACTGGCATAGATGATGCGACTGATGACATCTTCGCCCCTGGAAATTTGACCGTTATATTCGGCCACCTGCGCCATGACCTTGCCGCTGGTTATATCGACCAGCCACAGGCTGACGGTGGTTGTGCCGATGTCGATTGCGGCGGCCCACAGCGGGTCGTCTTCATCGATCAGGCCGGGGACAACATCCAACAGGCGGATCGTTTTGATGTTTTCGTCGATGATTTCCTGGTCGGTGATGACGGTGACTTGCCAATCATCGCTGCGCATGACCGCTCCCAGCCGCTTGAGCAGGCTGATCGAGCAGGAGACATTTTCCAGCTTATATTTTTGGCGCAGCGCGGTTTGCAGGCGGCTCCAATCGTCGGTCTGATCATCCATGGAAGGTGGATTGAGTCTGACACTATAACGACGGATATTTTGCGACCAGGTGAATTCATAGCCATCCGGCACGCTGACTTCGGCGGCTACGCGGTCCGTGGTGAGATTTCGTTCAATTTTCTCTTGCTCAGGGACAAGGATCCCCACGTCGCTTTCGACAATGGACTGGCAGGCGAGCGCAAAACCCTGGTCAATCGCTTCGGTGGAAAGTCGCAGGGTGGAACGTCTGCGAATGTCTCCGGCGGTGACTTGAACTGCGCAGCGACCGCAGCGGCCCTGACCACCGCAAGGTTGGCCGACATCAACACCGGCTAATTGGGCTGCATCGGAAAGCAAAGTTCCCGTCGGTACCGTGACGGTGACTTGCTTATTTTCGTGAGTGAATGCGACGGTGTGGTTGGACATACATTCCAGGTGGAAGGACATACGTCACAAACTGCGCGCGACGTATGTCCTTCGTGATCAAAATTAATTTAACGCTTGCTTCATGAACGCGGGCAAATCCACCGCTTCGCGAGGCCCAACGCGGATTTCCCAGCCGGGGAGTTCTTCTTCGAGCTCGCCCGAAAGCACGGCCACGTGGCCGGGGATGACAATGCGCTTTTTGCTGATTTTGCTCTCGATGTCGAAGCTCTTGACGGCCTTGGCGATGCGTTCGGCATCGAACTTGCCTGCGGCCCAGGCTGTCAACACAGACATGCCATCGGCATCCACAACCAGCAGCCTGGCCGGAAGACCGGAGCTTTCCACTTCATTGGCAACCGAGAAGTACGTGATGCTGAAATTGGTGGTGACCAGCACCGGAGATTCGGGCTTGGGATTGTTGATATCGTACAGGCCGGGCGTCACCTGGATCGGTTTCTGCGGATCGGTGTAAATGTTTTCGCGCAGCACCAGCAGGGCGTACATCAGTTCGGGGTTGAACTCGTTGAGTACCACGAAGCCGGCATACTTGGTGACGGCCTGGGCGGCAAAGAGCGATTCGCGCATGGCGGAACCGGCATCGCCGGGGAAGGTCAGTATGGGGAAGCCCAGCGCGCGGAAGTTTTTCAGCGCCAGCCGACGGATTTGCGTCGATTTGGCGAGAGATTCTCCCATTGTTTTTCCGCCAGGGATCAGGACGAGATCGTCCACACCCTTGGCTTTGATTTTTTCGGTCAGGGCGGCCAGCTCTTCGAGTGAGTCAGCGCTGACGGCCAGGGCGGCTTTGGAAGTTTTTGCAAGATCTGCCAGCGCTTCCCAGTTGGAGGCGTCCGCGCCGACTAAAAGCGGAGTTTCTCCGGCCAGGGATGCTAATCCAGCTGAGAGTACGGCCGGGTCTTTCGAGATCAGAATCAGCGGGCGTTTTGACGCGGAGCGCACCGCTTTAACGGCGTCCGCAAATTTGGACGGCTCGTCCGCTTCAACGGTGAAGCCATCCACGCTGAAATCCATGCCCACATAACCCACTTTGAAGGCTTCGGCTTTGGCAACTGTGGCGGCGATATCGGACTGGGATGATTTAACCCGCACGAACAGGCCGGTCTTGTTGTAGAAGGTTTTTTCGTGGCGGAAAAGGCAGACTTCGTTACCGACTTTGACTTCGGTGCCGATGCCTTTGAGCGTCACCAGGCGAATGGGCGGTGCGGACGATTCTGCCAGTTGGGCCTTGGATGCTTCGCTGACGTATGGGCAGGTGGATAGTTCGACTTGCTTGGCGGCGAGTTTCATCGCGAAGGCCAGGCAGGTGGGGAAACCGCATTCCTTGCAGTTGGTCTGCGGGAGCATTTTGTAGATTTGGATACCTGAGAGTGCCATGAGTGTCTCCTAGTGGAGTAAAGGTAGGAAGTTGGAAGTGAGAAGGCGGTTGTCAGCTTTCTTCCTTCTTTCTCCGCTCTTTACTCTATGCCGTCATTAGTTCTGTGATGGCAAGCTGAACCCGTTTGATCGATTCCGGGTGACGCAGCACAACAATGGATGCGCCGCTTTCGAGCAGGGCGGTGGCGGTCAGCGCCTCCCAGTGGATGGCTCGCTCTTTCCAGTTGCCCCAGGCTTCGGGAACGCCGGTGCCAACCTTGGATTCTTTGGTTTTCCAGGTTTCGTAGCCGGGGGTGACCATCATGGGCAATTGGGTCATGGCGTCGCCTTGCAGGGCAGCCAATCGCAAACGTTCCATCACGGAATAGCCGTATTCCATGCCGTAGCCGAGCGCGCCAGTGGTCGGATCCATGATGACGCGGTCGAGCGGCAGGCCCATATCGCTGATCAGAATGTTGAGTTGTTTGGCGAGGTTGACATCCATGGCGGTGCGGGCGCTGACGATGTGTCCGTTGGCCATGGCCGTGGCGACGATGGTGCGGTAGTTTTTGTCTTCGCAGATGCCGAGCACGAGTTTTTCGCCCTTGGCAGCTTCTGAAACAGCCACGAGCAGTTCATTGTCTTTCTCAACCTGTCCGGGACCAAAAACCATCAGCGGCAGCCCGCTGGCGGCCAGCACATCCTTGACGGCCTTGACGGCATCATTGGGCGTGTCTTCGAGCGATAGCCACAACACAAGCGCATCAGCGCCGGTGGCTTCCGCGGCTTTGGCCCAGGCGGCCGGGCTGTTCAGGGCTTCGCCCCAAACTTCTTCGAGCAGAGCGGACCAGTCGTCTGGTTTGCGGGATTTGATTTCCACGGCAACCAACGGGGTGTGCGGCGTGGGAGTTTCAAAGTGCATAAATGGCATGCTGGTGTCGCCGCCAACAGTGATGGTTTTGGCGCGCGTGCCGCCCTCCGCAGCTGTTGCGCCAATGGTGACGGCTCGGACTTTACCCGTCCACTTGTCTTTTGGAATTTCTACTGGCATGGTGTCTCTCCTCAATGTGAGTGAAAAGATGGATAGGGATTAATAGTGAAAAGTGAGAAGAAAAAACTCGAAAAGGTCACCCGGGCTGGCAGTTTCCTCGTTTCTTATCCCTTATTCTTTATTACATTTCCCATTACTTGATCAAACCTGCTTTTCTTCTGGCTTCATCCCGTCTTTCGAGAAACTGCTCAATCGGCGATTTTCTCTCTGCGGCTATGCCCAAATCCTTCAGATCATTTTCATCTTTGGCGGCCAGGGCGCGCAGAATGTGTTTATACGAGATCATCGCGGCGGGATAGGTGATTCCGGCGGAATTGTGGGTCATGTATGCCGCGCGGACGTGCATGTCTTGCATCATCTTTGCGGCCAGGGTGATGCTGATCTCTGGGGGCAGTTCCGGGACGCCTTCGTGCATGATGTTTTCAGCGGTCAGGGCTTCAATGTCTTCCCGTCCGAAAGCGCTTACCAGTTGTTCGTAGCCACAGGTGCCCACGCCCTGGCCTTCTTCATCCAGCACGACCATTTCTTCGACGCTGTGTTCCAAAATGAAACGGGCCACATCCACAATCGGGGAAGTGGTTTTGCAGGTCGGCACACCAACGGTCATGATTTCGCGGACGAGTGTGGGCATTGGAAAAATTGTTAAAAATCCCTGGCGCTAAAATGTGGATTGGGCGGGACTCCATCCCAATCCACATTTTTAATAGTTGGGTGATCTTCTAGAACATCGCTTCCATGATCATGGCCGGATGTTCGTGGGCTTCGAGCCAGGCCAGCAGCTCGTCGACGGTTGAAACTTCGCGCTCGTCAGCGATTTTTTCAATCAGGTCCGGGTCGCCTTCGCGCGCCGCGACAGCTTTCAGTTCATCCGCCATCGTTTCTTTGAGCACCGATGACATCCAGACAATTCGTTTGAAGCCGCCGTCGGATGAGATGAATTTGGGGCTGATCAAATAGAATTTGCCCACACCCATCACGCCCGGAGTTTGCAGGCCGCCACCGGCGATGCCCGCCAACGTGGAGAAGGTCATGCCCGCCGGGGTCATTGACGTATCTTCGCGGCTGACCACCATCACGCCATTGGCTTCTGGGATCAGCATCACGATGCATTCAAAACAGCCGCAGGCCGTCATCGGATTTTCCATGATCGAGTACATCGAAACTTCGTTGACCACACCGTGCGAGCCCATCGACGCGTATTCGTTGGTGCCTTGCCAGTAACCCTTGCGGTCGTCAATCTGTTTGCCCAGTTTGATGGGCTGATTCGGACCGGTGGGATTGATATTGAAGGATGCCTTGCAGTCCAGCCAGTTGTACGCGCCGCACAGGCCGAGTCGCTGCGGGCTGACCACGCAAACGTGGTTGGGTGCAAAACTTTGACACAACGTGCAGGAGTAAAACTCTTCGACTTTATCGTCCGTCAGATCCGCCAGGCGTTTGTTGCGGAAGTCGTAGGTTTCGCGGGCCTTCTCCAGCCATTGGTTGAACTGTTCCGGCTCGGTGTAAATTGTCACCTGGACTTTATCGACAATCGCGCCAAAATCAGCATGGAATCGTGCGTGCAAAATCTTGCCGATGTCTGGCAGGCTGAAGCCCTTTTCCGCGGCGGCGTTGGAGATGCGCACCCAGGCAATGTCGCGTTGGCCCACATGCTGAATGCCGCTCGCGCCATTAACAAAGTAGTGGATTTGACGTTCCAGCACTGGTTCAAAGTCGGATTGCATGGAGCGACCGGCCACTTTGATGACGACGCCCACACTCTGATTACCCTGAGCCGGAATCCCGCTAAAGTCGGGGCCGATCACTTCCACTTTTCCGTCAACAACCTCTTCTAGCGGAGCCGTATAAAGGTATTCGAAGCATCTGGAATGTTTTCCGCCAAATTCAACCCGTAAATCTGTCTTGCGGACAACTTCACCTTCAAAGGCCGAACCATAAGGCACCGGAATCGGCACTTCGGTCAACTTGATTTTGATACCGCGGGTTTCAATACACTTCTGGACGAGTCTTTCGGCTCTTTCCAGGTCATCTGCGCCGTCAATTTTGTCAAACGGCATCGAGACGACGTGTTCGTAAGTGGTGACACCGGTTGGCAGGATTTCAGGAATGATCGTATCCGCGATAACCGGGAAACCAAAATTGATGGCTCCCGCAGCCGCGGCATATTTCAGATCATCCACTTCGCCGAGTGCCAGCACGAAGGCAAACACGCGCTCTTTGTTATAAAGTAGGATTTCTCTAGCCATGCCGGCCTTCATCCCACCGAAAGTCAACGCTGAGCGGGAGGCAAAACCTAACGGGTAAATGGCGGAAATGGTGTCAGTACCAAAGGGCACGGTGTAAGTGTCGTAACCCAATTCCACGCCTTCTTCATTCAACTGGTCAATGATCGAGCGACCGTTGACGTTTCCGCACAGGAAAGTCAAAATATTACGTTTTTGAAGTTCGCGCACGATCTTGACGGCCACTTCATTCGATTTGGCGCAGCCGACGATGGCGGCAAAACCGGGCATGCGCCCATCCACCAGGGAAATACCCCACGAGCGCAGGCGAATATCGTCGATTGGACCATTCAGATACCCGCCCTGGTCACCCAGTGCAGGATAGGCCGTTCCACCTGCCAAATGGAATTCCGGCTTGATTTCCGGCTGTAGATCGTAGATAAAGCGAATCGCTTCGATGGTTTCGGCGGCGAAGAGAGTCGCCATGCCACCATCCAGCGTTTCGCCCAGATAGGGCGTCCAGTGTCGATTGGCTGGGACAGGGTGCAGTAATTCACGGGCATGTTTGAGCACGTCTTTCAACTGTCCCAGCTTTTCCACCGCAATACCGGTCATCGCGTAGATGGTCGGCAGGTAATAAGCGGTGTTCGGGAAGGAAATCGGAGTATCAGCACCTTTTTCGGCGAGGGCCTTGTTCAACATGAACTCGGCTTCGGTTACCAGAGCATTTGCGCCACGGATGGCACGGGTAGCAATATAACGGGACATATTTGTCTCCTAGTCTTTAGTCTGCTTTTAGCAGGTCAAAGCCTTGCGACGCAAGAAATTGACCTGCTGGCAACTAATCGACTATCCATAGATAGCTTCGCGACGGTCTTCGAGCGACAGGGCTTCGAGTTCGTTCATGCGATCATCGCCCGATTTCCCATACTTGGTGGGGTCCCAGGCGGGCAAGCCGAGCGCGGCGCGTTTTTTGTCGATGTGGGCGAGTGAGGCTTTGATCATCTGTTCTGGATCGGGCATGAATTCGAGTTTCCCGCCATACAGTTTTTCCCAGCCTTCCGAGATATATTTCAGCACATTGTCGCTGCCATCCACGCGATCGGGCATACCGCCGACAGGAGATGAGCCGCCAAAAATGACATATGCGCCGCTGGCTACGCAGTAGGTCGCAATCGCCAATGCTTTTTCAGACATCCACTCAGGGGCCAGGCCGACCGCCGGAATTTGGTCAATATCATCGCCCAAACCGCCTTCTTCCGCCATTTGGGTCAACACGGTCAGGATGCGGGTGTTATCCACGCAGGAACCCATGTGCAATACCGGCGGAATTCCGACCGTTTCGCATACTTCCCGCAGACCTGCGCCGACCTGATCCAGACCAGCTTCACCCAACAGAAGTCCCAGTTTGGCGGATGCAATTGCGCCGCAGCCGGTTTGGACGACGAGCACATCCTGTTTGAGCAGTTCGCGCACTACCTTGACGTGCAGATAATCCTGTTTCGAGCGCGGGTTATTACAGCCGACAATCGCCGCCACGCCGCGAATGCGTCCGCTCATGATGGCGTCGTTCAGCGGGCGGAAGGACGCCCGGTATGAGCCGCCCAGCATATAGTTAATATATTCGTGCGAGAAACCGGGGATTAAGTCCTCTTTTTCGTCTGGAATGTGGACTTCGCCGCGATTCTTGTAATTGTCGATGGCAACTTTGAGAATATTTTTTGCAACTGTCAGGGCGTGGTGCTCATCAAACTCGATGTGTGTCGCGCCCGTAATTTTTACTTTGGACGAAGTGGTGATGATCTTGGTGTGGAAGTGGCTGGCAAGTCCGACGAGCGCTTGCATGATGCATTGCACGTCCACCACCATCGCTTCGACAGAACCGGTCATGATGGAAAGTTCCTGATGCAGGAAGTTTCCAGCCGCCGGAATGCCCTGGCGCATGAGAATTTCATTCGCCGTACAGCAAATTCCGCTTAGTTGAATTCCTTTGGCGCCTGCCGCTTTGGCATACTCAATGATTTCAGGATCTTGCGTCGCGGCGACGATCATCTCGCTCAGGGTGGGCTCGTGACCGTGGACAACCACATTAACCATATCCTTCTTAAGAACACCAAGGTTGGCTTGACCGAGGACAGGCGCCGGGGTGCCAAAAAGGATGTCCGAAATATCGGTGGCGATCATCGAGCCGCCCCAGCCATCGGACATGCTTGTGCGAATGGCGTGACTCAGGATGTGTTCGTAATCCTGGTCGTCGCCGATGTGCGTGCGATGCAACGCTTCGACAACTTCGCGATCAACGCCGCGAGGCAAAATGCCCAGTTTCCGCCAGAGTTCCTGACGTTTTTTGGTTGCCCGCCGCGCGGGGGCGATTTCTCCGCGCTGCTGGCCGAATTGCGCGATATAAAGGTCAGCCAATTCGTTGGCGATTTCATCAGGGGAGCGCCCTTCAACCTTGATGTCGTAATAACCTGCGACCTGGCGCAGCTTGGCGATATCCTTGAGCTGGTAACCTTCAGTTTGGTGATTGGCGACAGCTTTCAGGGTGAAGGCCATATCGCGTCCATGATCGGAGTGCGCCGCTGAACCAGCTGCAATCGCGCGAGTCAGGTTGCGAGCCTGGATGGTTTCTAGCGTAGCGCCGCAAATGCCCACATCGCCGGTTTTTACCAGGCGGCAGGGTCCCATTCCGCACTGCTTGCAACACATACCTGTGCTGCCGATATTGCACGGAGCCATATTGTCGGCGCGCGAAAATGCTGTGCTGAGCCCAAGCTCCTCCGCGCGGATGATCATCTGTTGAGCAGCTGGGTCGATCGTGTATTCTTGAATTTCACGTTTCTTGGCCATATATCACCTCTACTCATCCATTTTATTAACGACACCCATTCCAGGGCAATTCCACAAGGGACGTCCGGTGTAGGGTGTGTTCTGTGCAAAGCTAACCGTCTTTTTGACCGTTTCGTAGGTGGCCGTGTGGCGGAATACACTCTTACCTTCTTCGGCAACACTGCTCTCGGTCATCATCGGGATTTGGCCAAGATAACCGGCTTCATCCAATTTGCGCATTAAGCTGTCATGCGAGATTTGGCTTTCATCAAACTCAACCTGCACCACATGAAATGCACTGCTGGCGTAAACATTTTTTACGCCTGGTATTTCTAAAAACATCCGTCTGACCTCGGTGACGTGATGGTCACCGTACAGGGCAGGCGTGTCAAACGTGGACTTTTGCATAGGATCCTCCTGAGAAATAAACTGATGATAAAGGGACTTCGTAAAACTTTTTGATTCCTGATATATCAAAAGGCCGTCTATCATTTTAGCGAGTATTGGAAAATTTGCCTTGTGACAAATGTCACAAGTTGTGCTTAAGAAAGTGCCTTTCACTGTGTAACTATCTATTTTTATTATACTGATTGCGGCCTACTATAATAGTTCCAAATGTTACTATCTGTTTCTTACTCTTATATGACGTTGTGCGATATTTCACAAAGTTGTCTGGGTGACTTGTCCAAATTTGGCCGCCCAAGTTAATTTCACTTATAATCGCAGTCATGATTTCAAGCGGATTGAAGCAACTGCGAAAATTGTTGATGCTGATTGTGACTGTATCGTTATTTTTTACGGGTACACCCGTCAGGGCGGGGGGCTTTGCTTCTGAAACACGCGAAAATCAGAGGGTCGACACAGATCCATTTTCGCTCATTAACGAGGTCAATCTCCTTCGTGCGGCCAATGGTCTCCCGGCGTATTCCATCAATCCTATCCTGATGTTGACTGCCCAACAGCATGCCCAATATATATCTGCCGCCGGTGTTTCGCATACCGGCGCAGGCGGTACGACACCCTATCAGCGCGGACTTGCGGCTGGGTACCCTTTGGCGGGTAATCTGACGTTGGGAGGTTTTTTTTCCGAAAACATCACGGCGGGAGTAAACAAATCTGTCCAGGATGCCGTTAAGGAATGGCAGGGCGATTCGCCGCACTTGACCACCATGCTTTCGCCAAACTTGCAGGAAATTGGCGCCGGGGTGGTGATTGTGGGCGATTATGTCTATTACGTGATCGACTGCGCCCAGCCCACCAGCAGCGGAAAATCTCAAATTTATACTCCGGCCCCTGGAGTTACATCATCTGCTGGAGCGACGACAGGAACAAGCGGCCCGGTTGTCGTTCGAACCATTATTCCAAACACACCGGAAGTTGATGGCAAGGTTTATCATATCGTCAAGCCCGGCGAAACGCTGTGGCTGATTGCCATCTCGTATGGCGTGAAAATAGTTGATATTCGCCGACTGAATAACCTGGCGGAAGCACAAAGCATCTTTCCAACCGACAAATTACTGATTAAACAGGTTGACCCACCGACTCGCTTGCCCAATACGCCAACCGCCACGCTAAAGCCTACCCTTACTGCCACACCTTTGCCGACAATAAACCCATCACCAATGCCAACACTTGTTCCTGAAGCTCCCGTTTCGTCAAATTCAAGCATGCTTATCCTGGGATTGATTGTGGTTGCGGCCTTTGTGCTCGCCGCTGTCTTTATGCGGGCAGGGCGTAAAGTTGAATAAAAGAACCGGCAAAGAATTTATTCTTCAGTCGAATGCCTGTTGATAGGTTAATCAGGATGTATGATACGCGCAGAACGTGACGATTGGCCTTTGTGCGCATTTCGCGCGTGGGGTAATCTTAAAGAGTCGCAAACATGAATCAGTCAACACCCTGGCAAATATCCTATGTCAAAAACATGTTCGCGGTTGACAAGGAGTTTTTATGAAAGCATTTGTGCTAATTAATATTCGAACCGGCGAAGTTTATGATGTGATTCGTCAACTCAAGAAAATTGAGCAGGTAAAGGACGTCAATATGACTTTTGGTCCCTACGATGCCGTCGCGGTCGTGGTTTCCAAGGATATCGATGACCTTGGGAAAATCTTGGCGGGGATGATCCAACCGATTCCAGGCGTGGAAGAGACTTTGACCTGTCTGGCCGTGGAGATTTGACGATTTGGACACTCCGCTTAAGCGGCCTGTACCTCAACCCACCCCCGGCTTTGCTCGCCGCGCTGGAGAGTTGCGTGCCAGCCTCCAGCAGATTTCCGCCGAACTCCTGGCTCTTCGCACAGGTTCCGTGCTCGCGACCAGCGAGGCGGGGAACACAGAATTTCACCTTTCCCTGTTTGCAGCTCCCGTTTTTGGAACTTTTCCGGAACTGACATTTTTTTCAGCGACTGGCAGCGAATTGCCCGATTTCCAGCAGCTGCTTCTCTTATACTATTTTGCCACTGCTGACGGCACGCCCGTGACCGGAAAATGGGTCTCATTTGCCGATTTACCTTCAGGCCGCATGTATGCCCAGGCCTTTCAGGGCTATTCCGGGGATGAAATTGTCAAAGCATTTGGTGAAGGTCTCGCATCCTTCACAGATGCTTGTCAAAAAGCTGGCGGTCAACTGGCGGATGCGGGCGATGCGGCTTTTATTTTTCAGGCATTACCGCAGGTATCGGTTATGATGACTTATTGGCTTGGCGATGAAGATTTTCCATCTTCGTGTAAAATTCTGTTTGACGCGAACGCCACGCATTATCTGCCTATCGATGGTTGCGCCATTATTGGTAGCACCCTGGTCAAAAAAATCTTAAAGTTAAAGGTCTGATATGAAACTTGCCATTACAGGAAAAGGCGGCGTGGGTAAAACCACGCTTACCGCACTCATTGCCCAAGCCTACGCTGAATTGGGTAAACAGGTTCTGGCCGTCGACGCAGATCCATCTCCGTGCCTGGCGGGCGCTTTGGGTTTTCCTGATGAACTGCGCGCCAAGCTTGTGCCCATTTCCGAGATGGACGATTTGATTTATGAACGCACTGGCGCGAAAAAAGGCCAGCTGGGCGGTTTCTTCACCATCAATCCGCGCGTCGATGACATTCCCGAGCGTTTCAGCGTTCTGCATCGCGGTGTGCGTCTGCTGGAGATGGGTTCCGTCGAAACCGGCGGTTCCGGTTGTATCTGTCCCGAAGCGGCTATTTTGAAAACCTTATTTACGAATCTCATGTTCCGCAAGGATGAAGTGCTCTTGCTTGATATGTACGCCGGGGTTGAGCACCTTGGTCGCGCGACAGTTGATTTTGTTGACGCCATGCTAATTGTCGTCGAACCGACGCGCCGCAGCCTGGGCACCGCCGCGCAGATCAAGAAACTTGCCAATGATATTGGCCTGACACGGCTGTATCTGATTGGGAACAAAGTCCGCAATCAGGACGAATCCAAATTCTTAGAAAATGAAACGCCCGGATTGCCCGCCCTGGGCTTTCTCCCAGCTGATTTGAAGGTTCAAGAAGCTGACCGGTTAGGGATTCCGGTTTATGATCATGTGCCTGATCTGAAAGCTGCCGCTCAAAGCATCCTTGCCAAGCTGGAAAATTCGTAATGACGATAGTTTTCTCTGTTGTGAGCCGGAAAAATTGATCCCATGAAATCCATCTCGAGTTTTGGGTTGGCATTTCTGGCCGGCATGGCGATTTTTGCCGGGCTGCCCCTGTTTGGTTGGGGATTGGGCGATGTGACCGGTTTCCTGGCGAATCCCGCCAGGGTAACTTTCCTGGTGCTGATTTCGCTGCTGCAAATTTTCGCCTTGATTTACAATCCGCAAGTCGGTCGTCAGCAAGAGGATCGTAAAACCGGTTTGCCTGAGCATAAACTTGACCTGATTCTGATCCAGATTTTTAGCCTGGCAATTGTCTTTCTGGCGCCGTTTTTTGATCGCCGTGCAATTGGCGTCCTGGAATTTGGAAATATTTTCCGATTTGCCGGGTTTGGCCTAATCATTCCAGGCTTTGTGCTAATGCAAATGGCAGCAAAACACCTGGTAGGTCAATTCAGCATCCAGGTGAGGCTGCAAGCCGGACATCGCCTGATTCAATCCGGTCCTTACAAATGGCTTCGACATCCGCGCTATTTGGGTATTCTCTTGTTTTTCCTTGGAATCTCCATGGTTTTTCGTTCCGGGCTGGCAATTTTGTGTGCTCTGGCCTTGTTCGGTGTTTTAGTCTGGCGTGTTTTGGCGGAAGAATCCTTGTTGCAGCAGGAATTTGGAACAGATTGGGAAGAATATCGCGCCAGATCATGGCGTATCATCCCATTTTTGTTTTAACCTGATTTTCATTGAAAAATCAAAAGGAATTATTATGACCATTACTATTGCTCTTGCTGGGAAAGGCGGCGTCGGGAAAACCACTGTCGCCGGAATGGTAATCAAATACCTGGCGCAGAATCAGCCAGGGAGCATTCTCGCCATTGACGCCGACCCATCCTCGAACTTGAATATGGTGCTCGGCCTTGATCTTGAATGGACGGTGGGCGACATCCGCGAGGATATGCTCCAGCAGGTGAAATCGACCCTGGTGGAGGGCGGCGCCGCGATGGGCGGGCTGCCGGGCGGTGTCTCGAAACGGGAATATCTCGAATACCACGTGCGCTCGTCGCTGGCGGAAGGTTCCCGCTTTGACTTAATTGCAATGGGACGCGGCGAGGGGCAGGGATGCTACTGCGCCGTCAACCACAATCTGCGTGAGGTGGTGGATGGCATGAGCAAGCATTATGCCTACGTGGTGATTGACAATGAAGCCGGGATGGAACATCTCAGCCGCCACACCACGCGCGATGTCCAGCACTTGCTGGTTGTCAGCGATCCCAGCCAGCGCGGACTGGTTGCCGCACAGCGTATTGCTGATATAAGTCGCGAGCTGGATATTCGCATCGAGCATTCCTATCTCATGATCAATCGCGTCAACGGGACATTGCCTCCCGAAACCGGCACTTTTGTCGAAAAAATGGGGCTGCCTCTGCTGGGAACCATCGCCGCGGATGCTGAACTCGCCAGTTTCGATGCCACCGGCAAGCCGCTGGTCGATTTGCCCGACGAATCGCCAGTGTACCAGGCAGTGGCGACGATGTTGAAAGCAATTTTATAAAAGGAAGGGCGGGCCTAAAGCCTGCCCTTCCTTTTTAGTGTAAAATGTGCCCTGCTTTGCTCAATAAGATTTCAGGGAGAGAATTATGAAAATCCGCGCCGCCAAAGGTCTGACTTTTGATGATGTTTTACTGATTCCGCAACGTTCTTCGATCGCTTCGCGGCAGCAGGTGGATACTTCATCGCCCTTAACAGAAAATATTCGCATTAACATCCCAATTGTCAGTGCAAATATGGATACGGTGACCGAAACTGCCATGGCCATTGCGATGGCGAACGCCGGCGGTATAGGTATCATTCACCGCTTTATGCCGGTTGATATGCATGTTAAGCAAATCAAACTTGTCAAACGCGCCCAGGCAGTCATGGTCGAAAATCCCTATGTTATTAGCCTGGATGCAACAGTCGTACAGGCCTGTGAAATGATGAAGCGTAACGATGTTGGCGGCCTGATCGTGCTCGACGAATCCAGAGTTGTGATGGGGATAATCACCATGCGTGACGTCAACCTCGCTCCGTCTGACCGGGAATTTGTCAGGCAGGTGATGACTGGGCGCGATCGACTGATTACTGCCAAACCCGGCATTACGGTGGATGAAGCACGAGCGCTGCTTTATGAGCATCGGATTGAGAAATTGCCTGTGCTCAACGCGGACGGCACGCTAAAAGGACTGATTACCTCTCAAGATGTGCTCAAACCGGTTCAAAATCCGTTTGCCGCACTGGATGAAAAAGGTCGTCTGCGTGTGGGCGCCGCGATTGGCGTGACACGTGGGGAATTGGATAGGGCGGCTGCTTTGCTGGAAGTTGGTGCCGATTTGCTCGTGCTTGACATCGCTCATGGGCATGCCGATCACTGCATTAAGATGGTGCGAGCCTTGCGACAGCAGTTCCCCCAAGCCCAGATCGTAGCCGGGAATGTCGCTTCGCGCGAAGGGGCGCGGGAATTGGCCGAGGCTGGGGCAAGCGCTATCAAAGTAGGCATCGGTCCCGGGTCGATTTGCACCACGCGCATCGTGACCGGGTTTGGCGTCCCTCAATTAACGGCGATCATGGATAGCGTCGAGGGCGTCAGCGAATCCGGCCGTGATATCCCAGTTATTGCCGATGGTGGCATCCAAAAAGCTGGTGATATCGTCAAGGCCCTCGCGGCTGGGGCGCAAACTGTCATGATCGGCAGTATGTTCGCCGGTACTGAAGAAGCTCCCGGTTCGCCGGTCATCCGCGATGGACAGAAGGTTAAAGTCGTCCGCGGCATGGCATCTCTGGCAGCTGCAATGGGGCGCCGCGCTATTGAGCGGGGCCAGGACGAGAGCGCCGAAGACTCAGAAGATTGGATGAAAGTCGTCCCGGAAGGCGTCGAAGCCGTGGTGCCGTATCGCGGAAATATTGGCGAGGTTTTGCACCAACTTGTCGGCGGGCTGCGTTCGGGTTTGAGTTACGGCGGTGCGCACAACATCAAGGAATTACAGGAAAAGGCCGAATTTATCGAAATTACAGCCGCGGGCATTTTCGAGAGCGGCTCTCACGACGTAAAGCGAATTTAGTGTCCCCGGTGGGGCAAGGGAGTTTTACGAGGAAGTTCGTCTTCATAAAACGCAGCAACCATCAATAGCATATACACAACAATCCAGGCTCATCTACTAGGGATGAGCCTGGATTGTTGACCTAAAGTTCGATTTTTATCAACAGAATGCGCGTAACCAATATGTTACTATGAATTTTCCAATCTTTATCAAAATAAAAAAGAGCACTGGCTCAGACAAAAATCAAGATTACCGCATCCATTTCTTTTCAAAATTGAATATTGACCTGCTATTTTATGGCGCAATGGCGGTGGGGCTGGTATGCTTATGGCATGTTGAAATTTGAAAAAGAAAATCTAAAACCATGAAAAACCTTCTGCGCATCCGCTTATTTCTTAAACCCTATACCCGTGAAATTCTTCTCAATCTGGTAATTCTATTGACCATGACCGGTCTGTCGTTGGTCGTGCCGCGCATTATTCAGGGCGTGATCGATGATGGCCTGCTGAAAGGGCAGACCGCATATATTGTCCGCGCCGCGCTGCTCCTGCTGGGGCTGGGCTTGTTTTCGTCAGCGCTTGGACTGGTTCAGCGCTATCTGGCGCAATGGATTGCCTCGCATATTGGCTATGATTTGCGCAATCAGCTTTATGACCATATTCAGTACATGTCGTTTACTTTTCACGATCACGCGCAGACCGGGCAATTGATTTCGCGCTGCATCGAGGATGTGCGCGCCATTCAGGATTTCGCCGGTTCGAGTCTGATCGAGTGGATTCAGCTGATCCTGCTCAGCGCTGGGATTGCCGCGTTGATGCTGACCGATAACTGGCAGATGGCTTTGATCGCCCTTTCGCCGATGATCCCGCTGCTGTGGGTGGCAGCGAATTTTGGCAACCGTATCACTGTCTTGTTTTACAAAGTGGATAACGCCCTGGGCGACCTCTCCGCGCGGTTGCAGGAAAACGTGAGCGGGGCGCAGGTCGTGCGTGCTTTTGCACGTGAAAAACACGAGATTGCCCGTTTTGACGAAATGAATAAAACCTATTATCAGGCCCGCCTGACCGTGGTCAGCAATTGGGCCACGATTATGCCGACAACTTCATGGTTGATCACAGCCGGCACCATTCTTATTCTCTGGTTTGGCGGACGAATGGTGCTTGCCGGGACCATGACCGTTGGCGAGGTGGTGGCTTTCAATGCTTATCTGCTGATGCTGGCCGCTCCTGCGCAGCAGATGACCTGGTTGGTCAATGCAGGTGGTGAGGCCGCCGCCGGGGCGCAGCGCGCCTGGGAAATCCTGGATCATCTGCCGGAGATCGAGTCGGCGCCTGACGCTGTGAAACTGCCCGTTTTGACGGGCGAAGTCGAATTTCGGGATGTGGCGCTGAAATATTTGGAAGAGAAAAAGGATTCTTTAACGGAAATCAATGTCCGGGTCGAAAAGAATCAAATCGTCGCCCTGATTGGCGCAACCGGCTCGGGCAAAACGTCGCTGATTAATCTGATTCCCCGCTTTTACGACGTCACTGAAGGCGGAGTGCTGGTCGACGGGCAGGATGTCCGCAAGGTGGATTTAATCAGCCTTCGCAAACAAATTGGAATTGTTCTGCAAACTTCGCTGTTATTTTCGGATAGCATCCGCGAAAATATCCGTTATGGCCGGCCGGGTGCCAGCGATGCTGAGATTGTCGCCGCCGCAAAAGCCGCCCAGGCCCATGATTTCATCGTCAGCATGCCGCATGGATACGAAACGGTGGTGGGTGAGCGCGGTATTACGCTTTCGGGCGGGCAGCGCCAGCGCGTGGCAATTGCGCGCGCCCTGCTGATGGATCCGCGCATCCTGATTTTGGACGATTCGCTTTCGTCTGTGGATACCCAAACCGAAAAGCTCATCCAGGAAGCGCTCGACCGTCTGATGGAAGGCCGCACGACTTTCGTGATTGCGCATCGTTTGAGCACCGTGCGCCGCGCCGATTTGATTCTCGTGATGGACAATGGGCGTATCGTTCAACGCGGCAAACACGCTGAACTGCTCGCCCAAGATGGTCTGTATCGTGAAATTCACGATTTGCAGCTGCAGGCCACCGAGCAATTTTTGAATGACGTTGAACAACTCGAAACCACAGAGGGTCCTGCTTCGCTTGAAAAGCTGCCTCACGATGAGGAAGCCTGATGATGAAAAAAGAATTTATGAAAACGATCACTCCACCTGCTTACGTTACCCAGTCCGAGGAACAATACGACAAGGCTTTCGATCCGCGGATTGCGCGTCGTTTGGTCGACTTTATCCGTCCCTATAACTGGCGCGTAATTATCGCGCTGATTTTTATGGGCGGCGCCTCGGCGGCTTCCGTTGCCGGGCCGTATTTTGTCAAAGTGGCGCTGGATGACGGTTTGGCCGTCAAAAATCTGGCTGTTTTGAACCAGACGGTGCTGGCCTTTGTTGTTGTATCGATGATCCAGTGGGTTTGTACGTATTTTCGCGTCAAACACATGGCGATTGTCGGCCAATCGGTGATTTACGATTTGCGCAAGGCGCTGTTTGCTCACTTGCAGCAGCTTTCGCTCAATTTTTACAGCCATTACTCCGTGGGTCGTGTCATCACGCGCGTTATCAACGATGTCGAAATCCTGCGCGATTTCCTGACCTGGGGCATGCTGGCCATCGTCCGTGATGTGTTTGTGCTGATTGGCATCATCATTGCAATGTTGAGCATGAATCTGCGCCTGTCGCTGATTACTTTCACCGTTCTGCCGTTTATGGCGCTTGCTACCTATATTTTCCGCCGTGAAGCGCGCCGAAGCTATCGCAAAGTCC
Source organism: uncultured Anaerolineae bacterium (assembly GCA_903838415.1). Classification (GTDB taxonomy): domain Bacteria; phylum Chloroflexota; class Anaerolineae; order Anaerolineales; family Villigracilaceae; genus UBA5195. The sequence goes on from CAILYI010000073.1 coordinate 35,966, forward strand.
GCGCGGCAATTTCGTGGGTTAATTCCGTGCTGGCGGAAAATATCAATGGCGTGCGCGTGGTCCAGGCATTTTCGCGCCAGCAAACCAACTATGAGCATTTCAGCGATACGACAAATCGTTATCACCTGCAAATGAGTCTCAGCGCTGCCAAAGTTTCATCCTTGTATTATCCGGTCGTGGACGTGCTTGGCGCGATTGCCACGGCGCTTGTGGTCTGGCTGGGCGGGACGGCTGTACTCGGCGAACAAATCACAGCCGGCGTGTTGGTCGCTTTTGTGCTGTATATTGACCGTTTCTTTGAACCCATTCGAGACCTTTTCCGCCGTATTGACGCGCTTCAGACCACCATGGCCGGAGGGGAAAGAATTCTGGGGCTTTTGGATACTCCGATTGAAGTGCAGGACACCCCGGACGCCGTGATTTTGCCGCCGATTAAGGGAAATGTCAGTTTCGACGGAGTTTCTTTCCATTATTCTGACGATCAGTCAGACCCGGAGGAGGCCACGCCGGTTCTGAGTCAAATCAACCTGTCAATTCCTGAGGGAATTACGGTAGCTCTGGTCGGTGAAACCGGCGCTGGAAAGACCACCCTGGTCAAGCTGCTTTCGCGTTTCCACGACCCAACGGAAGGCGCCGTGCGTGTGGACGGGTTCAACTTGCGCGACGTGACTCAGACTTCCCTGCGTTCGCAAATGGGGATTGTCTTGCAGGATCCATTCCTGTTCAATGGCACCGTCAATGAAAATATCAAGTTTGGTCGTCTGGATGCTTCAGACGACCAAATTATCTCCGCTGCGCAGGCCGTCGGCGCACATGACTTTATCATCAACCTGAAAAATGGCTATGACACGACTGTCGAGGAAGGTGGCGTGCTGTTGAGCGTCGGCCAGCGACAGTTGATTTCCTTCGCCCGTGCCTTGCTCGCCGACCCTCGCATTCTCATCCTAGACGAGGCTACATCCAGCGTCGATACCCAAACCGAGCAAGTCATCCAAAAAGCCCTGGCGCGCCTGCTCAAAGGACGGACTTCCTTCGTCATTGCGCACCGTCTATCTACCATCGTCAACGCTGACTTGATTGTCGTTGTCCACGGCGGCATGATTATCGAGCAGGGCACGCATGCTGAACTGCTCGATAAGAAGGGCTACTATTTCGAATTGTACCGGACAGGCTTCCGGGATTAAAGCAAACTCATCTGGTAGCTCGCCCTGCGACCATCCAATAATAGAAATGGCGCGGCGCGATCGGCGAGAATCCCCAGCTTTTTCAGCGCCGAAAGATCGCGCAGTTTTGACTGACGACGGGCCACCAGAATGGATTCCACGCCCTTCATGCCAATCCCAGGGATGCGCAGCAGCTCGCGCCGTTCAGCCTTGTTGATTTCAAGCGGCTTTTCGGCCAAATTTATTTGCGCCCAGGCCAGTTTCGGGTCAGACGGCAATGGTAAATTGCCCGCACTGGTGAAAGGCAGTTCTTCCAAATCGAAGCCATAATCACGCAGCAAAAAGGATGCCTGGTATAGACGGTGCTCGCGCAGCGGATCGACAGCAGCTTTGTTTTCCAGCGGAGTATCGGGTATGGGGTGAAAAGCCGAGAAATAAGCGCGCTTCAGACTGACGTTTTTATTCAGCCAGGAGGTGGTCGTCAGCAGTTCCAGATCGCTTTCGTCCGCGCCACCGGCCACAAACTGGGTCACGGTCGAAGGCCAGCGGCCATTCCAGGCTTTGCTGGGCGGCGTCGAGCGGCGGATTTCTTCCACCCAGCGCAGCGGCGTCAATAGTTCTTCAAGAAAAACCTTGTGGGGCGCCAGCCGCGCCAGCCGTTCGGTGTTGGGCGCTTCCAGATTGACGGAGACTCTGTCAGCCAGCTGCATGGCGCGCTCCACCTGGGCTTTTTGGGCGCCCGGCATGATTTTGAGATGGATATATCCGCGAAAGCCGAGTTTGTGACGAAGGATATCGGCGGTATCGAGCAGTTGATCCTGAGTCCGAACCCCGCCACCCGCGACTCCGCTGCTCAAAAAGATGCCTTCAGCTGCCCGGGAGCGGGCCAACCCCACGAAAAGGTTGGCGAATTCCTGAGGCTTAAACGTGGCCCGACGGAAATCCCGTCCGGCGCGAAATGGACAGTAGAAACAGTCACGTTCGCAGGCCGACGTGAGCAGCGTCTTCAGCAGCAGAATCTGTCGTCCGCCGGGCATTTGGGCCGGGTGCACAAAAAGCTGATCGGAGCGCGAGTCAGGCTTCGGGTTGGGAAATCTGGCGGAGCAATGCTCCTCGGCAGGTTCCAGACTCATTTGATCCGATAAAAGTTTGAGGCGTGAAATAGCATCCATACCTTTATTATAGAACATATTTTCTTTTTGTCAAATTTCAAAACAAGCGGACTTGGTATCGGGTATAATGCGGCTACTATGAAAATTATTTTTCGCATTCACGCCATTGAGCGCATGTTTGAAAGGGGGATTGGTGTCAAAGACATCCGAGCCGCGCTGGAAACCGGCGAAAACATCGAAAATTACGCTGACACCACTTATCCCGGTCGGCTGATCCTAGCCCAGCGTGGAAAACGCCCCTTGCACGTCGTCGCAGCGGATAATATTGCCGGAGACGAAGTGATCGTAATCACAGGCTATCGGCCTGATCGTACACGTTGGATGGATGATTTCAAACGGAGGCGCGATGAAGTGCTTGATGTGTAAACAAGCTGAACCACGCCCGGGTTTGACAACAGTGACCCTCGAACGCGGAGAGTTGAGCCTGGTACTCAAAAACGTCCCGGCGCTGGTCTGCCCGGAATGCGGCGAGGCCTACGCTGATGAAGCCACCGCTGCGCGCCTGCTCGAAACCGCCCTGGAAATGGAGTATAACGGCCTGTTGATGGACGTGCGGCAATTCGCCTAGGGTTACTCAACACCCAAAGAACGAGCCCGACATTCAAAATGTCGGGCTCGTTCTTTGGTCATGGCATAATCTCTTTTACTCGACCAATTTGCCCGCTCAGCAAGCGGACTTTGATGCCGTGTGGGTGAGTGGGGGAGTTGGTGAGAATATCCTTCACAATGCCTTCAGTCAATTTCCCGGTAGGTTGATCCTGCTTCAAAACAATGCGGACGTGCAACCCTGGTCTGATATTGGCGCGGCGAGTGCCATCGCTGGTGGGGCGGGGTGGGATGGAAAGGTCATAAGTCATAAGTCGGAATATACCATTATGTGCAATCTTTACAACCACCGGTTTCATCGAATCAGCGATCTGACCTGCTCTCCTCAAGCCAAAACGTGGATGTTTTTCGCAGAGGGGAGGTCATCTTATGAGAAAAGTCCTTTTGATATTTTATGTTTCACTTAAGTATAATTAAGCGAAACATTATGTTATAATCAAATTTGCCCGTCAAAGCACCTCTACTGTTGTCGAAATGCGATGACAAGGTCGTATGGCTGATCGGAATATCATTTATAACACCATGCAGCTTGCGGCTCTTGCTTTTGCGATGTGCGCAAAAATATTTTTTGAACATCTGCCCCGGACCATATGGACATTGAATCGAGCGACATTCACAGACAGCATCCATTAGACTGCGAACGTCTAGCCAGCGCAAGCATCCAATCATCGATGGCTAGAAATATCAGAATAAAGATAACTTATGCGAAATTGTCAGACAACCAGCGAAAGGCGCTAAAAATGGCTGAAACCACCACGATTGAGCAGGCTGTGCAGATGTTTATTCAAACTGTCAATTCGGCGCGCAGCAAAAACACAACAGATACTTATGGATTTGCGATGCGAGCCTTCCAGGCCTTGCTGGCTGATAACAAAATCGATGTTCAGACGACGCCGGTTTCCGAATTGAGCGAAGATGCCATCGGCTGGTTCGCAGCCTGGCTCAAGGAGCTTGCTCCAGCCACGGAGCGGCTGTACTTACAGGCTACCGTCAGTTTTTATGAGTTTCTCTCCGCGGAGCGGCTCCACTCCCCCAACCTGCCGCGACTGAGACTCTTGATGCGGAATCGCGTTCGCAGAACAGGACAGCGCCTGCCGCAGTTTCCGCGAGAATCCATTGAAAAGGTTTTGGAGTACGCCCAGGCCCTCCCCCTCCCCACCGAATACTCTGTCACGGTTGACGGTGAAAATGGCACTCCGCCAACTTCCGATTCGGAAAAGCTGCGCCTACTGCGTGATCGGGCTTTTTTGGTGACTCTTGCCGATACCGGGCTGCGCGTGCACGAAGCCTGTAATTTACGTCGCGGCGATATTGATTGGAATGAAGGTCGGGCGATTATCATCGGCAAAGGTGACAAGCAGGCCGTTATCCGTTTTTCAACACGCTCAATGCGCGCTTTGCAGGATTATCTCGCCGCCCGCGCCAGGCTCGATGGCAATTCCGGAAAACCGCTGCAATCTCTGCCAATCTTTGCCAGACACGACAAAGGAGCGGGGAAAAAGGTCAAATCCATGACAACGGCCACGGGTAGGAATATTGTCGATGCCTGCGTACGGGAAGCGCTCGGAGATGAGTCTGTCGGCAAAATAACGCCACATTCCTTTCGCCATTACTTTGTCACCACTGTTTTGCGCGCTTCTGGCAACCTGAAACTGGCACAGGAATTGGCCAGGCATGCCAATATCTCGGTGACACAGCGTTATGCGCACATTTCGGACGATGAATTAGATCAGGGCTACCATGATATTTTTGAAAAATAGCCCATTATTCGTTCTTCCAAGACCATTCGCGAATAATGGGATAAATGCTAAACTATCAGCATGACTCTCCCCTTCCCCTCCACTGGAAAAACGAAAGATGAAGTCCTATCCGCCATGCGCGCCGCGCGCGATCATGACGTGCAATGGCAAAAGGGACGCGCTTTCAGCCTGGTCTACCACGCCGGAAAAGACGTTGACGACCTGCTAAAAGAAGCGTCTCTCTTATTTTTCTCCGAAAATGGCTTGAACCCGACAGCTTTTCCATCGCTGCGCAAGTTTGAGACGGAGATCGTCGCCATGACCGCCTCGCTTTTGGGCGGAGACGAACAAACCGTCGGCACGGTCACATCGGGCGGCACCGAATCGCTGCTGATGGCGGTCAAGACTGCGCGGGATTGGGCGCGAAAAAACAAGCCAGAAATCAAAGCACCTGAGATGATTCTGCCCATCACCGGTCACCCGGCTTTTGAAAAATCGGCGGAATATTTCGGGATAAAAATCGTCAACATTCCAGTTCGCGCAGATTATCGCGCGGATGTGGACGCAGCCCGTCGCGCGGTGACATCCAACACCATCCTGATGATCGGTTCGGCCCCGGCTTATCCGCACGGAGTTGTCGACCCAATCCGTGAACTGGCGGCAATTGCGCTGGAAAAGGGCATCCTTTTCCACACGGATGCCTGCGTGGGCGGGTTCATGCTGCCTTTTGTGCGCAAACTGGGTTATCGCATAAACGATTTTGATCTTTCTGTGCCGGGAGTTACCTCGATTTCGGCTGATTTGCACAAATATGCCTATGCCGCCAAGGGCGCCTCGGTCATTTTGTATAAAACGGCTGAACTTCGCCGCCACCAGATGTTTGTTTCGATCAACTGGCCGGGCGGAATTTACCCTTCACCTGCCATGGGCGGCACCCGTCCAGCTTCGCCGGTAGCGGCTGCCTGGGCGGTACTGAATTATCTGGGGGAAAGCGGCTATCTTGAAATGACCGATCTTGTGATGAAAACCGCCCGCCGTTTGCAAGATGGAGTCAATGCCGTGTCAGGGTTGAAGGTGGTCAGCAACCCGGAAATGAGCGTTTTTGCGATCGGCTCGGACGGACTGGATGTGTACGCTGTGGCCGACGAGCTTTCGGCGCGCAACTGGCATCTCGACCGGCAGCAGTTCCCACCAACTTTGCATATGACAGTCCAGTTTGGGCACGTTGGCATCGTGGATGAATTTCTCCGCGACCTTGCCGCTGCCGCAGGAACGGTAAGTAAGCCCAGCTTTGAGAAAACGGCCAACCAATGGCTGCTCAAGTTGGCGAATTTCCTCGTGCGGATTTTACCGGAAGCCTGGGTTACCTGGCTGATGGACAAGGCTTCTGCCCTGCTGGGAGGCGGGGGTGGATTGCCCGGCAAGATGGCTCCGATGTATGGATTGATCGGTTCCCTGCCAAATCGAGGAGATTTGAGGGAAATGGTGTTGGATCTACTGGACGGAATGACTCGCTATAAATCGTAACAGCTGAACACGCCAGAGGAGGCGACATGACCACTTCCCCTAAACAGGGCGCTCTTTCGATTTGGGTAAAACTGGCTTATGGCACCGGTGACTGGAGCCTGGCCAGTTTCGGAACCCTCAGGCAGGTTTTCTATGCCATCTTTCTCACCGATGTCGTTGGTCTAGAACCGCGCCTGGCTTCCTTTGCCGCGCTGATAGGGATCATCTGGGATGCCGTCAATGACCCGATTGTCGGCACATTGAGTGACCGGGTCCGTTCACGCTGGGGACGCCGCCGGCCCTTCCTGCTGCTTTTCTCCATTCCGTTTGGATTGAGTTTCGTCGCTTTGTGGTGGGCGCCGCCTTTTGAGAATCAGTATCTACTCGCGGCCACCGTCTGCCTGACGTTTATGCTCAGCGAC
>CAILYI010000074.1 GCA_903838415.1 uncultured Anaerolineae bacterium
AGAGTTGCGAGAAATTGAAAACCAATTTCGTATGGCAATCCGGGATGCAGTTAATCGGACCACTCGAAAACCATTCTATTGGGGTGGGTTAAAGGGTTACCGCCAATTAGAAAGCATTGCTCAGCTATCTATTACCCACAAGTTGGGATTTTCCGTTAACGGCGACGAACCAAGTGTCGGCCAAATCCTGAAGTCTTTGCCATCCGCGCCAGATCGCGGTAATACCGGGTTCGCCATCTGATTTGCGACCCAAAAACCGCCCAATTGAGCAATCCAGCGCACCGCTTGGCGAACCGTGGGTATTTTTGAGGGGAACTGGGTGGTTTTATGAATGCGCATGTAGAGTGCCTGCCATTCCACGGTTGTCAGGATGTGGGAGCATGGCAAATCGGGTTCGGTACGGTTGATGTAGGTTAGCCAGTGCAGCCGCCAAGCGACAACGCACATCAAGGCAATATAGTTTTGGAGACGTTTTGCGGTTTGCAGGCGACTATCTTCGACGCGGCATCCGGATTTGATGATTTTATAAAAAACTTCAATCTGCCAGCGACAGCAGTACCACGCGACGACTTGGGCGGCTTGCTCAAAGTTGTTTATCGCTGTGTTCGTCAAGAGCAGCCACTCGATAGGTTCGTGGTCGCCCAATTCAGCCAGATTTTCCGGTGGATTTTCTTCCCGCACCAGAATAGCCTGAAGCGTGACCACCGGCAGCTTTTTCTGTTCAGTCCGCCAGGGCGGGCGCAACTTAACAGTGCAAGCGCGCAACGTGACAGTGGCCTGACGTTCTTTACGCCGATCGTTGCCCGTAATCTGTACGCTGAGTTCGCCTTGCACCACTTGTCGCTCAACTTTTGACCACAGGTGTTCGGTTTCGTCGCCTTGCAAACAACGATCGTCATCCGCGCGCACCAGTAAAGAGGCCTGACGTTCTTGGCCCAGGACAAACATCTCATAAATGTCGGCTTCACGGTCGCAGACGGTAATCACTTGGACACCCGCTGGGGACAACTCAATGGTTTTCTCGAAAGCTTGTACCCAGCGATAGCTCTCTTTCTCTTCAATCGGTTGTTTGCGCACCTCACTGGGCTTATGGCTTGGCTCTCCAATCGATCGTTCCAGAAAGGCCTGGGTGAGGATCCCCAAAGGTTGTCCACTGGGCGTCACCACCAGCGTCGAATGTAGCCCAAAACCCCGCTACTTCTGGGATTTTGTCCCAATTTCACCCAAATCCTGCGTTTCGGGATGATGGGTATAGTTCAAAAACGTTGTGTCTTGGAGCGCCAATACGATATCGTGATCGAGCATCCGTTCCACAGTGCGCTCACTATGTGGCGCAAGAATTTTCCCCGGGGTCACTTTTTGATTATCCACAAAGCGATATGCCGCCTTGCTATCTGCCCAATCTTCGCAAGCTTGATTGATCGGTGCGGTCGGTTGCTGTCCGAGTGCTTCCACTAATCCTTGGCAACGAAAGTTCAACCGTTCATCTTTCAAATCAACCTGACCAAATTCTTCAACAGCCCAGGATACTTCTGCGGTTTGCGGTTTCTCAGCCATCTTTCACTTCTCGCTCGCTTTCTTTAGGATGCTCACAAGTCTACTCGCTTTTGGCATTCATTAATAGATGTGGGTAATAGATAGGCTCCTGGCAGATCGGTTTTATCCATCCACCAAACGATGTTCGCAGTGTGGTCAGGTGAAACCGGTCATGAACCTGGGCGAGCGCGAGTATCAGTGTGAGCACTGTGGGTTTGTGATTGACCGCGACTTGAATGCAGCTATCAACCTGGGGCAGTTGTTTTACAGATCTTGATTTTTACTATCCCCTTTATAGGGACTACGGCAAGCTCTGCCGGAAGTAACGCCTGCGAAGAGCGCGTAAGTCCGAGTTTCTCGGCAATGCTCGCAGAAACAGGAACCAAACATCAAATTTACCATAGGTAGATTTGGATAGGTTTTGGTGAGCGGCTGGGTTTTCCATTACAAGTCTCCTGGTCGATGGGCTGGTTTCGGGCGGGCGTGAAGCGTTCTGCTACTAAAAACACCTACAGCGGAGGAAAAGATGTATGGGCAAAGGATAGCTAGCTGTCAGCCCAAAACCTAATCATGGCCCGCACCTGTTCGGTGCGGGCCATGATTGTCATAATTTCCTCGAGGGAATTTTGCGAAAACGTATGGAAGCTTTAGATCCTGAACAATCTCCCGCTGGGATCCCATTTGAAGCCCATATTGCGCAAAGCTTCCTGGACGCCAGCGCGGCACATTGAGAAAATCACAACGTCATTCATTTGTGGATAGACAACGTAATCCCCGGATTGAAGTTTCTTCTCGTCGCGGTTGACATTGACGGCTTGCCGCCATGAGCCATTGTTGTCGTAATAGATGGTTGCCATGCTTGTTATCCTTTCTTGAGCCAGGTTAGGGATAATTTTAGGTATCGAATTCAATCATTCGGTTCATGCACAAATATCGACAAGTTAGCACTCATGTTCTAAGATATCGACGTGAAACTTAGCGTTTATGCTCGCCGCGTAGGTGTCTCCTATCGCACCGCCTTCCGGTGGTTCAAAAGCGGGAAGATCCAGGGACGTCAGATGGATACGGGCACCATCCTCAT
>CAILYI010000075.1 GCA_903838415.1 uncultured Anaerolineae bacterium
GACAGAAGCAGTCAGCAAGAAATGAAGATTGTGCAATCTCTTGCCCTCAAGAAATATGGGATGGCTGCCAGCACCGCCGGGATGAAATCAGCCTTCACGCGGGTTGACAATAATGCGATCAACTACCGCCTTTATGATACGTGGCTGAATATCAAACGGAACGTCCCCCAGAAATCCTGAAGCTTTTGCCTGTTCGGCGGCCTTCAGGATTATCTGTTTCTGGACAGAAATATCATCTTCGGTGCGAACCTGCTCGCGCAAGCACTGCAACTCGGATGTTATCATCGCAACTGATTGCTTTAGCTCCATACGTTTAGCAGCATATTCCATTTCATCAAATACCTCTGCCTTGTAGGCTCTCCATAGCTTATTTTCATCTTCGGCGAATTCCAGAAGCTGGCGTTCCATGAAGTCGATCTGTTGATTTACGCTCACATGGAAGATGCTGAACTGGTGGCGCGCATCCTGTCCGGCGAGTCTGGCTTGAGCGCCAATAAAATAACGGATGGCCTGTTTACTGGCGAAGGTGACTGGACGGTTTTTGTTCAAGCCCTGGATCGGGTGTCTTCGGTTGCTGGCCGGGTGGCCTATACTCTCAGTCTGACACCCAGCAAAATGCGTGCCAAGGCGCACCGCATCCAACAAAAATTTGGCATGGATATGTTAATCGTGGATTACATCCAACTGATACGTGGGGATGGTCGCTTTCAGAACCGCGAGCAGGAAGTGGCCGGCATTTCGCGCGAGCTTAAAATACTGGCTGGTGAATTGGGCATCCCCGTGCTGGCTGCTGCACAGTTGAGCCGGGAGATCGAAAAGCGTCAGGATAAGCGCCCGCAACTCTCTGATCTGCGGGAGTCGGGCGCGCTCGAACAGGATAGCGCCGCGGTTATTTTCCTGTGGCGAATGGACCGCTCCTCCAATACCACCAACGTCGATTTTGCCAAAAACCGTGGTGGTGCGGTTGGTTCGGTCGAATTGTTCTTTGATAAGGCCGTTACGAAATTCCTTGGTTTTGAGAAAAAGGCTGATTCGTCATGACGACATTCGGGGAGATAATCTGCCTGAGGATGGCATTCGGCGGTGGAAAACAAAGCTCTTCAGAGCTGGCAAGATGAAGCGGTCCGATCCAGTAGTGGATTTCAACGGCGTGGTGCTGGTAAATTCGCTGGAGATCGGAGCGGTCGTCTTGGATTCGCAGCGAGTTCCGTCGGTGCGCTTTGTGATCAAACAGTCCATGCAGCGTTATTGTCTGCTGGCGACAGGCCGACAATCTGTCGAAATCTACGCCTATGCCCAGGCTGCGCTCAAATTGGGATGGAGCGGGTTGGAAGCGCATGTCGTCGCGCTTCCTCGGCCCTCGAGCGCAGTGTGATTTTGGTGGTGGCCAGTGGTCAGGATGGCGCAAGCGGGATTACCTGGCACACCGGTTCCGAACTATGGGCGGCCGCGGTTCAGATTTTTGTGGATGTTTTGAATGGCGCGCGCGCAATTACCCAGCCGCTGATCGAAACACCTTTTGCCGATTTGAATTTTGATGAGTAACCAGTGCGCTCAAATTGGCGTGCTAATTTCAAGCCCCGTCTGTCACGCGCCTGGCCTGATGGGCTGCCGCGCCCTTTCCTTTTCGCTGGCTTTCGGCTTTTGATTGCCACGATCCAAGGCTATCTATTTAAAAACTGGTGCGCTGGCGCCCTGTTTTTCGGGTTTCAGCCCTCCGGTTCGCGGGAAGGCAGCTGGCTGGTTTTGGCAGTCAGTCGGCTACTGGCGCTGGCTTATTGTATTTCACTATTTACCTTGAACCCACCACCATCCACCTGACCGCCTTTGCTGGAAGTTGAAAATACTTCATCTTGTGCACTTGTCTCAGGCAGCTTGCTCTCGAAAATGAATTTGCGGGTATCAACAGAGAACCAGAGAATTGTCACTTGACAAGCAAACATTAAAGATGTACTATATTGACATAAATAACGTTTGAAGCGAACATAAATGAACAATCTTGAGCAACGCCACCGGTTTATTATCGAACAGATAGAAGAGAGAGGCTCGGTCAATGTGATTGAGCTGGCTGAGTCTCTCGATGTGTCTGACATGACGATCCGGCGTGATTTGACTGAGTTGGAGAAGGCAGGCAATATTCGCCGAATTCATGGTGGGGCGGTCAGTATCCGCGGGCGGAGCTTCGAACCTCCACTAGCCTTGCGTAGTGCTGAGAATCTCAGCGTCAAGCAAATGCTTGGCAAGTACGCTTCCAAAATGATGACGGAAGGTGACAGCGTTGCTCTGGACGTGGGTTCAACAATTTACGAATTGGCAGTGAATTTAAACGAGATAAGTAACATTACCATCATTACACCGAGTATTCCAATTGCCAGCCTGTTTTTTGCTCGCTCGGATATTCGCTTGATTTTGCCAGGCGGAATTGTTCGCCCGGGCGAGACCTCCATGATCGGAGATCTGGCACGCAGGAACCTTGAAATTCTGTACGTAGATCGGTTGTTCCTGGGTGTGGGTGCGGTGGATGCTCATGCTGGCTTGACTGAATACAATATGGATGATGCCGCTGTCAAACAAGCCATGATCAAAAATGCCAAAGAGATCATCGTAGTAGCCGACGCCAGTAAGCTCCAAAAAATCGCCTTTGCCTTTGTCGCGCCTTTTACTGTGTTGCACCATTTCATCACCAATGAAGAACCACCCAAAGAATTGATTGCTTCCTTGAAAAGCAGCGGTGTAACTATCCACGTTGTCACAGACAACGATGTACGAGTGTTTTAGCGGTAGTACCAATCCCAAATTTTATCCATTAGCAGCAATAAATCTATTAATTTCTGGTGCTGACTGCTCCTGGGCAGCACTGTAGTTTCATTTACCTGTTTTTGGGTTTTGTGTGCTGGCTAATAGACATTTTAGCATCACAAGGAGAGTGATATGAATTGGATCAAAGATATTTTTGGCACGAATAAGCCTGTCATCGCTATGTGCCACCTCGAAGCTCTGCCGGGTGATCCGGCCTATGATGCAAAAAAAGGGATGGGGTGGATTGTTGAGCAGGCGCGCAAGGATATGCTTGCGCTACAGGAAGGTGGAGTGGATGCGATCATGTTTTCAAACGAACGCAGCCTGCCATATCTTACTAAGGTGGAGCCGATAACCACCATCAGCATGGCGCGTGTGATCGCAGAAATTTCTGGAGAATTGAGCATCCCTTACGGCGTAAACGTGCTTTGGGATGCGACGGCTTCCATTGATCTGGCGGTAGCCACGGGCGCGAAATTTGTGCGCGAGATATTTACTGGTGTGTATGCCAGTGATTTTGGCATGTGGAACACCAACTGTGGTGATGTCATCCGCCACCAACATGCTATCCATGGTGAAAATGTGCGCCTGTTATTTAATATTCTGCCTGAAGCTTCAACCTATTTAGCAGAACGCGGCATTGCCAACATCGCCCGCTCGACAGTCTTTAATACTCAACCGGATGGGTTGTGCGTTTCTGGGAACACGGCTGGTATTGAAACGGATATTCAAGCACTCAGGGTCGTCAAGGATGCTGTTCCAGAAACGCCAGTATTCGCAAATACTGGCGTCCGCCTCGACACTATCGAGGCTCACCTGGGTATTGCCGATGGCGCAGTCACGGGCACAACTTTTAAACGTGACGGTTATATCTGGAATGAGGTAGATGTCCAACGAGTAAAGGAATTCATGGCTCGCGTAAAGGAATTTCGGGCTGGTGTAACGGTACACTGACATTATGAGCTTACCGCTGTAAGCGAAAGGAGGATTCCCTTCCCAAAAAAAAGACTACCTTCGGCTAAATGTTTGGATCATGATCGTGTACGTTTTGTCACCTAATCGAATCAAGATAGAAGGAGAACGAAACATGAAAAAGAGCCTGTCATTTGTGTTTGTTTTGATAATCATGGCGCTGGTTGTAAGTTCCTGCGCTCCCGCAGCACCTGCAGCCACCAAAGCACCTGCTGCCGCACCCGCGGCTACTGAAGCACCGGCTGCTGCCGCACCCGCGGCCACTGAAGTGCCTGCCGCTGCCGCACCCGCTCAGGGCGAAATTGTGATCGCCACGGTTGTGAAGTCAATTGCCTTTAACTGGTTCAAGCGTATGGAAACCGGTGTTCTTCAGTTTGGCAAGGATAAGGGCGTCAAGACTTTCATGGAAGGTCCCGCCCAGGTTGATTCAGCCGCCCAGGTGGCGATGCTTGAAGACCTGATTGCCCAGGGAGTCCAGGGTATTGTCAATGTTCCTTACGGCGTACCTGAAAACGAACCCGCTCAAAAGAAGGCCATTGATGCTGGTATCTTCGTCGTCGGCCATGAAGCTGCCACTGCTAAAGCGGGCACTTTGAACTACGATGTGGAAGCTTTTGACAACTGCTCTTACGGCGAAGAAATGCTAAAAGAAATGGCAAAGCGCATGAATGAAGAAGGTCAGTACATCCAATTCGTCGGATCTCTGACCAACGCTTCGCACGTCGAGTGGATGGATTGCGCCAAGGCTTACGCCGAAAAGAATTTCCCCAAACTCGAATTTGTGGCTCGCTATGAATCCAAAGAAGACACGGAAGTTGCTTACAATACCATGAAAGACGTCCTCAAAACCCACCCGGATGTGAAGGGTGTCTTGGGTGCTGCTGCAGGTGATGTTGTGGGTGCAGGCCGTGCGATTGAAGAAGCCAAACTGTCCGACAAGACAGCCGTGGTTGGGACCAGCATTCCGTCCTATGCGAGCGAGCTGCTTAAGACCGGCGCTGTTGATCTGGCCATGTGTTGGGATCCGGCTACCGCAGGTTACGCTGGTAACCAGGTTATCCTGATGCTGATCAATAAGCAAGAGATCAAGGATGGTATGGATCTGGGCGTGCCCGGTTATGAGAAGATTAAATTGGTCACGGGCGTAAACGGCGTGCCAGTTATCTATGGCTCTGCATGGATCAAGATCGACGCCACCAATATGGGCGATTACCCGTTCTAAGAATTCAAATCTACAATCTGAAAGGGGCGGCTGCCTGGCAGCCGCCCGCTTTCAATCCTGCGGTCTGCAGAAAGTGGACTAGCCATGACAGAAGAAATCCTGCGCGTTGAAAACATTAGCAAACGATTTGGTGGGGTTATTGCACTGGACAAGGTCAGCCTATCGATCAACAAAGGCGAAACATGCTGTTTGGTCGGTGAAAACGGTTCAGGTAAATCCACCATTATTAAGATTGTTTCGGGGGTATATACACCGGACGAAGGCGATATCTACATAAACGGTCGTCATTATAAAAAATTATCCCCGATCGAATCCATCCAGGAAGGCATCCAGGTAATTTACCAGGACTTTTCGCTTTTCCCCAACCTGACCGTAGCAGAAAATATTGCTCTAAATCAGCAACTTGCGGCGGGCAAGCACCTGGTGAGTTGGAAGGAAATGTACAGAGTCGCAGAAGAAGGGTTAGCCAAGATCAATATATCGTTACCCCTCGATGCGATTGTTAATACTCTGTCGACAGCCGACCGACAGCTGATCGCGATCACCAAAGCCTTGCTGGCAAACGCGAGCACAATCATCATGGATGAACCAACCACGGCGCTGACCCAGAAAGAAGTTTCATCACTGTTCAAGATCATCGCAGAGATAAAGTCTCGTGGCATTTCAACGCTCTTCGTCAGCCATAAACTTAACGAAGTCACCGAAATTGCAGATCGAACGATTATCTTCCGTAATGGACAGGTCGTCATGGATCAGGCTTCCAAGGGCTTGAATGTTCATGATATGGAATTTTCCATGACCGGGCGCCGCCTGGACCCGGGCGCGATCCAATTCAACACGGTGGACAAAAGCGCGACTGCCTTGTTACGCGTAGAAAAGCTAAGCCTGGAGCGTGGTTTCTTTGACATCTCTTTTGACCTGATGCCGCAAGAGATATTGGGGATTACTGGTTTGCTCGGTTCAGGGCGCACCGAGCTGGCCCATGCTATCTTTGGTGAGCTCCCTGCGCACTCTGGCAAGATCTTTGTTGAAGGCAAGGAAGTTCATATGCGCGGAATCCAGGATGCGGTCGAGAATGGCATCGCTTACGTCCCGGATGACCGGGTGCGTGAAGGTTTGTTCCTGGATCACACAATTACGAATAATGTTGTGGCTGGAGTGATCGACCGGCTGACCAGCAAGTTCAACTTCCTCAACCCGACGCTGATTCAGGCTGAAGGGAAGAACTGGATCAAAACGTTGGATATTAAAACTCCTTCAGGCGACTTGCCAGTCAAAAGCCTTTCGGGCGGCAACCAACAAAGGGTGGTGTTGGCCAAATGGTTGGCGAGCAAACCGAAGATATTAATCCTGAATGGCCCCACGGTCGGAGTGGATGTCGGCTCAAAGGCTGAAATTCATGAATTGATCCGTACCCTGGCTCACCAGGGATTGGGTATCCTGCTGATCTCGGATGATATTCCGGAATTAATGAGCACCTGCCATCGCATACTACTGATGCGGAATGGGCGGATTGTCGAAGAGTTCAAGCGTGAAGAACTCACGGAAAATCTGCTAAATATAAAACTGGTTGGCGCCGAAAGCCGCTAGCAAGAGGAAGGGTCTCCTATGCTAAATAAGATTGTAAAGACCAATGAATTTATGGTTCTCTTGATCTTGATCGCCTTGTCAGCGATTGTTGGCTCGATCAACCCGGCATTTTTCTCGATATCTACGGTATTCGATACGCTGCGCGCCTCGATCGTATATTTCATCATGGCTTTTGGCCTCCTGCCGATTGTGATCATGGGTGGCGTGGATATCTCTTTTGTCGCCATCGCTGCGGTGACATCGTATGCAGCTCATATGATCTTCCTTGGCAAGGATTATCAGGGCAGCATCCTGGTGTATTTCCTGATTGGTTGCGGGCTGGGCATTTTAATGGGATTATTGAATGGCTTTCTGGTAACGCGTTTCAAGCTGCCCATCTTTGATGTGTCTCTGGCAACCTACACAATGTGGTACGGTTTCAACCTCTTTTTCATTGGCGCGACGGCCAACTTTGATATGCCAAAGAGCGCGATTGGCTATTACTCCAATTTTTTGATCACCGCCAAGGATCCCTTCGTAGGCGAAACCGGTTTGCATATTTCGATCCTTTATGCGCTGGCCATCGGCTTGTTTGTGTGGTGGTTCCTCAAATACACAACGATTGGGCGTGGGGTATATGCCATCGGTGGCAATCGCGATGTTGCTATTCGTTCCGGGTTTAATGTCAAGCGAATCATGCTGATCATGTTTGCCATGATGGGGTTTATGGCTGCCATAGCTGGTGTGACCCAGGCGTTTTTGAGCCGTAACTTTAACCCTGTCATCTTCATCAATCAGCCGTTGGATGTGTTGGCTGCGGTTATTCTGGGTGGGGCGGCCATTACTGGAGGTCGTGGTACTGTGATCGGGACCGTGCTTGGCGTACTGCTGATCCAGGTGATCAATCGGGCATTGATTTTGGTAGGTATTCCCGTGGAGTGGCAGCGCCTGGTGGTGGGAGTCATCTTGATCCTGTTCACATCTATCCCGGCCATCCGCGAGCGACGCAATCGGCGCGTGGGTCACACGACTGAGTTAATCGACGCCAGAGCCCAGAAATCTGTATAAAACGGTGGAGATCATGGAACCTAAATCGAAATTTTCCGAAATTAAGCAGAGATTGGCCGCTCCGCTGGGCAAATTAAAAATAGATGGCCAGACCGTTTTGCTGTTGGGTGTACTTATGGTCCTGGTGGTATTCTTTGGCGTGACCGAAGAAAAATTCCTAATGGGGCGCACGATCACCTCAATGGGTTTCCAACTGCCAGAAATCGGCATTCTGGCGCTATCCATGATGCTGGCGATACTGACGGGTGGGATTAACCTTTCGATCAATGCCACCTCCAATCTGGCTGCGGTCCTGTCAGGGTTATTTCTGGTGCGGGTAATACCAAAGGATGTGGCGCCTGACCAGGTGGGGTTCTACCTGCTGATCGCGTTGTTAATCGCGCTTGGGATTGGACTGCTGTGCGGCGCGATCAACGGTTTTCTGATCGGCTATGTCGGGGTGCCGCCCATTCTGGCAACGCTGGCCAGTATGACCTTTTTTACTGGCATTTCCACTGGCATCACCGGCGGAAAGACGGTGACTGGCTTCCCTGATCAATTGTCGTTGATTGGCAGCAAGGCACTTTTCGGTGTGCCAATTCCTTTCCTGATCCTTGTGGCCATTGCGATTGTCACGTATCTGATCTTGTTTCAGACTGCTTTCGGTTTCAAGGTGCGTATGGTGGGCTCCAACCCAACCGCTGCAAATTTCTCGGGCATCAATAATCCTTCGATTATCATGAAGGTCTACGTGATCAGCGGTATTTACGCCGCCATCGCTGGCGTATTGGTGATGAGCCGGACCATGTCTGCTGCGATTGAATATGGGGCTACCACCTACGTGTTGTTGACTATTTTGATCTCGGTACTGGCATATATCATCCCCGGTTTTGGAAGTGTGCTGAATATCTTCATCGCCGTCCTAATCTTGCAAGTAATTTCGACGGGCTTCCACATGTTCCTGCTAGGGGTGCGCGGTAGTTCGTTCTTTAAGGATTTTACGTGGGGCATTTTGATGATTTTTATTTTCGTCATCAATTATTTCACCCGAGGTCGTAAGGCCGAAGAATCATAGCAACAGATTTGAGGAATCAAAATGGATAAACGTTGGGAAGAACTTGGAACTTTGTTAGTGAATTACTCGGCGGCCGTGCAGCCTGGCGAACGTGTGATGATCGCGATGGGAGAATTGGAAAGCTACCCGCTGGTGCACGCGATTTATGGCGCTTGTATCCAGGCTGGTGCATTCCCCCAGGTCCAATTCATCTCAGAAGAGTTGAATCGCTTGATGCTCAAACATGGTAATCCAGACCAGATCGGTTGGGCGCCGGAGATTGAAGCACAGGGGATGGAGTGGGCTGATGTTTATTTTGGTCTGCGCGGCGCGCATAATCTGGACGTCTTCTGGGATATTCCCAGCGATAAACTCTCACTGCTGCGGAAGGGGATGGGTAAGATCTCCACCCTGCGCTGGCAGAAAACCCGCTGGTGTTTACTGAGGGTGCCGAATGCCGCCTTCGCCCAGCAGGCCGGGATTGATGAAGAAACCATGCTGGATATGTATTTCAAGGCCTGTCTGCTTGATTGGCAGGGGGTCAGCAAGGAATGGTACCGCTGGGCTGAAATCCTGAACCAGGGCAAACAGGTGCGTATCCTGGGTAAAGGTACCGACCTGCGCTTTTCTCTTGAAGGACGTACCTGGGATGTGGCAGATGGACACTGGAATATGCCCGATGGTGAGATTGCCACTTCGCCAGTTGAAAGCAGCATCGACGGCGAAATTTACTTCGATTTTCCAGGCGTGCTGGGTGGACGATTGATGCATGATATCCGCTTACGTTGGGAGATGGGGAAATTAGTGGAGGCCAGTTCTTCCACTAACCAGGACTTCCTGCGTTCGGTAGTCAACACCGATCCTGGCGCGTCCCTGATTGGTGAGTTCGCCATCGGCACCAACCCGGCGGTGAACATTTTCTGCAAGGATATCCTGATGGATGAGAAGATTGACGGTACCATCCACATTGCGCTGGGGCGCGCCTACCCGAAGTCCGGCGGGACAAACCAATCTGCTATTCATTGGGATATCATCAAGGATATGCGCCAGGAAGGGGAAGTCTTTCTGGATGGCAAGTTGATCTACCAGAACGGGAAAATGCTGATCTGAAGCCTGGACTGGATCAGCATTTACAAGCCTTGGCCTCCAGCAGAATAGGCGTTTAGCGCCTGAGTATTGCAGTTCTCCAGAAAGGAGTCTCAATATGGCAAATGGTTACTTGATTGGTGTGGACATTGGCACTTATTCTTCAAAGGGCGTTTTGGTTTCAGCCGATGGGCAGGTGATTGCCAGCGATACATTGCCGCATGGTCTGGATATGCCCAAGCCTGGCTACTTTGAGCAGGATGCCGACCAGGTTTGGTGGCACGATTTTGTCAAGATTGTCAAGAATCTGTTTCAAAAATCTGGTGTGGATCCAAAATTGGTACTGAGTGTTGGGACGAGCGCGATTGGCTCATGTGTTTTGCCAATTGACGCGCAGGGCAGGCCACTACGTCCTGGAATTTTATATGGAATCGATGCGCGTGCCGGGAAAGAGATCGAATTTCTTGAACGCGAATTAGGCCGAAATGAGATTTACAACCAGGCTGGTTCGCACCTGAGTTCGCAAGCTTCTGGCCCCAAAATATTGTGGATAAAGAATCATGAGCCAGAAGTATTCAAAAAGGCGCGTTGGTATTTGACCAGCGAAGCTTATTTGGTTTACAAGCTAACTGGCAAAGCATCCATTGATATTTATACTGCCGGAGGCTATGCACCGCTGTATGACGTCCACAAACGCGATTGGGTTGATACGCTGGCAGCCGAGCTGATTACGACCCGCGAACATCTGCCCCAGACTTATTGGAGTTCTGAAGTGGTCGGTGGCGTGACAGCCGAGGCGGCGCGTGAGACTGGCCTGGTAGCAGGTACACCCGTCGTAGCGGGCACCACCGATGCAGCATCAGAAGCCATCAGCGCGGGTGTGGCCGAGTTCGGCGATATGATGTTGATGTTTGGTAGTAGCATCTTCTTCATCATGAAAACTGCGCAACTGATTCAAACGCAGCGCTTCTGGAGCTCCAATTTTCTTGAGGAAGGCGCCTATGCTTTCCTGGGTGGCATGTCCACCTCGGGCAGCTTGACTACCTGGTTCCGCGACCAGTTAGCGCAGTTGGAGATCGAGCAGGAGAGAGCTGGTGGTGGAAATCCTTATGCTGAGTTGGCAGAACAAGCTGCTGGCTCAGCCCCCGGTTCAAACGGTTTGATTGCGTTGCCGTATTTTGAGGGAGAACGAACTCCCCTGCACGATCCCAGGGCAAGGGGTATGTGGTTTGGATTGAGTCTCAAGCACACCAAAGGCGATCTATACCGCTCGTTGTTGGAAGGGGTGGCTTTTGGGATCAGGCATAACTTTGAGGCGATGACTGAAGAAGGTGTAACCCCCAGGCGTATTTTGGCTGTCGGCGGTGGCACCAAAAACCCTTTGTGGTTGCAAATTGTGGCTGACGTCTGCAACCTGGAACTGGTGGTACCTGAGCAACAGATCGGGGCAAGCTACGGTGACGCTTTCCTGGCCGCAGCGGGAATTGGGCTGTATTCGAACTTATCCCAGATTAAGCAGTGGGTACAGGCAAAAGAAGTAGTAAAGCCTAATCCTAGCTTTCAGGAAACCTATGATTTCAATTACAACATCTTTCGTGAATTATATCCCGCGACCAAACACCTGATGCACAGGCTGGCTGATCGTTTGATTGAATAATCATGGAAATGTCCGTGTGCCAGCAGCTGCCTTGAGCTGCAGATTGCAACAGCAAGAAACACTGTGAAATAAGTATAAGTTACCGCACTGGCATCAAAAATGCCGGAAAGGAAAGGAACTTCCACTTTGCCTACGTGGAGCTGTCCTGAATGCGGAATGAAGCTCAGGCTTGGGATAAGGAACCAAGCCTGAAATCTGTTATGATTCCTGCGAGCGGAAAAACTACCCTCCGGCGTTTTCATTTTTCTTATTGGAAACCGCAGGATT
The DNA here is from genome assembly GCA_903838415.1 of uncultured Anaerolineae bacterium. Classification (GTDB taxonomy): domain Bacteria; phylum Chloroflexota; class Anaerolineae; order Anaerolineales; family Villigracilaceae; genus UBA5195. Next base: position 11,674 of record CAILYI010000075.1, read on the forward strand.
GGCAAAAAAGGTCATGAGGTGCGCGAGATTGTAGAAAATGCTCTTGGCTGGGATATAACTGATTTTGGTAGCGGTGATTTTCCCAAGTTCGGCCTGTTTCTATTTGCGCTTCGCAACTGACCGCGACATGGATCCACAATCCTTTTCAATCTACTGATAACAAGGTGAATTATGCCTGGGATTATTGTGTTTCAGTGGTCATTTCTCCTGCTCGGCAGTGCTGGGATTGTTTTCATCTCACGCCACTCACTTCTAAAACCGCGATCACACGGGTTTTATCGCTTCTTTGCCTGGGAAATCCTGTTGGGGATGTTCCTGCTCAATGGCGCTGGCTGGTTCCGCGATCCATTGGCATGGTACCAACTTGTTTCGTGGGCGCTGCTCATCATTTCTTTGGGATTGGTGATTGAGGGGCTGAGATTGCTCCGGGAAATTGGCAAACGGAGTGCGGCCAGGCAGGAACCATCGCTCTTGGGGCTGGAGAAAACATCTCACCTGGTTACGATCGGCTTATATCGTTCTATCCGCCATCCGCTGTACAGTTCGCTTATGTTTCTGAGTTGGGGGATCTTCTTCAAGTCACCATCCTGGCCGGATGCTGGGCTGGCGCTGCTCTGCTCTCTTTTCCTGATTGCCACGGCTCGCGTGGAGGAGCGCGAAAACATCAGCTTTTTTGGGGCTGAATACGTGGAATATATGAGACATAGCAAGATGTTCATCCCGTTCGTTTTTTAGGAACAGTAGCGCAACTGAAGGTCGTGTGAAGGGCATTTCTGCAGTAGTGGGGGACATATTGTCGGATATTATTCCAGAAAACCCAAATTTCTTGTATACTCTATTAAGGAAGACGACAGTGCGCAACTGTATAACTGGTGGTCTCCTTTGAATGCGATACCTACTGCAGGTATTCGAAGAGTTCACACCAGGCAAGATCCGTCTGTACGGTAAGTCAGTGGGGCAAGTGAAATAATCAATGGGATGATGAGCAAAGAAACTAATAACATATAACTCGTCCGGTAATCTTGTCTGATTCAAGAAGGATGGTTTTATGGCCTACACAAATGGATTGAGCGTTTCTTCTTATAACCCAAGTATTGATTGGCCTCGCGTCATGTCTCAAGGCTATCGTTTCGTATTTACTAAAGCAACGGAAGGGGTCGAGGTTGTTGAGCAATTGTTTCCCGTCCATTGGGCCGGCGCCCAACAGACGGGGTTGTTGCGTGGGGCATACCACTTATTTGTGCCCGATCTGGATCCATATAAACAGGCGGATCTATTCTTGGCCACTCTGGCTGGCGACTTTGGAGAGCTTCCCCCTGTACTTATTTTGGAAAGTCGGTCAGACAAACCAACCAGAGATCAATCCGTTTTTTCTCTTGCAAAAAGTTGGCTTGATCAGGTGGAAAAAATTACTGGCCGCAAACCTCTCATTTATTCTTCCGGCCAGTTTTTGCGCGAGCACAAGCCAACTCCTGATTGGGCCAAAGAATATCCACTCTGGATTGCGCAATTCCCAGGGCAAACCGTTACTGAGGATGACCGCCCTCAGCAGCCAGAAGGCTGGCTGGATTGGTCATTCTGGCATTATAGTGACCTTGGCAGAGTGGATGGAATCACCAACGAGGATGCCTCCCCAACCCAGGTGGATCTGAACTTCTTCCGTGGGAGCCTGGATGAGCTTTATGCTTTTGCCGGGTTGCGGCCCGACGAAGCAACAAAGTCCACAATTCCTGATAAGTCAACTCCCCAAAAAGCATCCCAAAAACTCGTCAGATCAGAAAAACCGGTTCAAGAAGTAAACCTGGATCACCACGGCGTTCGTATTACCATGGCGCTCACGTCCAAAGGTTGGCTGCTGCCTGCCGATGGATTTGTACTGCGAGCAGGGATTGGCGACAAAGTCATCACAGGATCGATCTTTGAAGCGATGCAAAAAGACCTCGACCGCAAGTCTCAAGTTGTATTGAAGAGCTTTTTGGCCGAATTTCTGAAAGCATCCGATCCGCTGACGATTTCCAAGCCTATTGCGATTAACCTGGATGAAAAGTTGGGGAAAAAAGTGCTCCCTAATTCGCCCACCGGATCTGCCTGTCTGATTATCGTTGCATATGGAACTCTGGCGGTAGAAACGGCTGCTGATGTTCGCGCAGTAATGCGGGGGATACTCGAGAGCGCCAAGAGCAGCGGCCTTTCGAGTATCGTAATCCCTGTTTTGATTTCGAGCAGAAGAGCAATCCCGGAATATGTCAATAAGGCCAGGCGCATGCTGGATGCCCTGTTGGAAATCTCGGATTTCGGTACGGTAAAAAGCGTGACCGTTATCACTGTGAATGCCCAGGTGATGGCGATGGCACGCCAACGACTGGATCTGCGCGAAAATAATCTTGCCCAGGCCCTGGCCAACGATCAGGCTGATGGCGATGACTTGCTCAACATCTCTGCCGAGGTGTACGCTCTGGCTGATACCCTGTTGCTGCGCGAAGTTCACGCACCACTGGCTGTTGGCATTATGGGTGGCTGGGGCAGCGGTAAATCCTTTGTGATGAACCTGCTGAAAAAACGGATGGCTGCCATTCGTACACGCCGGGTGTCGCAAGGCTGGCCGCCCTATCTGAAAGATGTGCCCCGCCCACCCTTCGTTGGCCATATTTACCAGATCAGTTTCAACGCCTGGACGTATGCCAAATCCAATCTGTGGGCCAGCCTGATGCACACCATCTTTTTTGAACTTAACCGGCAAATCTCCCTGGAAAAGGTTTTTTCAAAAGGCTCGACAGATTCAATGCTATTGGGCGGTGACGTTTATAAAAATCTTTATGAAGATGATTACCAGATTAAAGAGGCTGAATATGGAAAAGAAGCCCGGGAAATCATGGATGGCAACCTGCTCTGGCTCAGTATGCGCGAACAAAAGCAGGCTGAAATCCAACTTCTGCGGAACATAGAAGGAGAAATCGCCAACTGGAAATCCGGGCGCGAGAAAGCCAACCAAAAACAGCTTGAAGAAATCCAGAAGGAGATCGGAGACCAGGCTCATTTTGCCGCAGCTGAAATCTTGAAGAAAAAAGCGAACGTGCTCGCTGACCAAGTTCTCGATGAAAGAGGACGTAACTTACTCCTGATGAAAAACCTTGATGTCAGCCAGGTGGAGGAATTACTCAGTTCTCTGCGCAGCATGCAAACTACCTGGAGCTATATCTTGACCGTCATTCGAAAATCTAGCAAGAACAGCGCATTGGCGTTGCTCCTGGCGGTCTTTCTGGTTGGAAGTCTGGTTACCAACTTCCCTACTGTTGCTGACCTGCTCAAAATGGACTTCTTGGCAAGACTGGTGACGCAGTTTGCTGCGATTGTCGCCGCGGCCATTCCAGTTGTGCGCCTGGCCAGTAATTGGAGCTTGAGAATCAAGGAAATTGTGCAAGAGTATCAGGCCTCGGTTGATATGGAAATGGCCAACTGGCGCGCTACTCGCGATGCACGCATAGCTGAAAAGCAGGCCGCTGACGAGGCTGAAGTCCAGAAAATCTTCAATGATGCCGGGCTTACCCTGGACGAAAAGCTCGAAAAGCTAAAACTTTTGGCGGGTAAAAATGTTGCTGCAAATGACAAAATAGTCGAAGTCTTGCAAACTCGCGCGGAAGACCAGCGCAGGAAAGTTGGTCCGACTGCGCACTACTTGAGCTTGCTCGAATTTGTCCGTTCCAGGCTGGACGAAGCCAGTTATGAAGGTCAGTTAGGGCTGATGCACCAGGTCAAACGGGATTTTGATGAACTGACTGCCAGCATGATGCGCAATAATCAAGAGACCAATAAGCTGCTCCCGCGTGGAGAGCCTCGCATTGTTCTTTTCATTGATGACCTGGATCGCTGCCCCCCTGCGCGCGTGGTGCAGGTACTTGAAGCTGTTCAACTTTTGCTCAACACAAAATTATTTGTGATCGTACTCGGTCTTGATACCCGTTATGTTACCCGCGCGTTGGAGAAAGAATATAAGGAAATTCTCCAGCATGAAGGCGATCCGTCTGGTTTGGATTATATAGAAAAAATTATTCAGATTCCTTACCGGGTTCGTCCGATGGAACCGGCCGGCTTGCTAAATTATCTGGAACAACAGATGCAAGTTGAGTTCGTGGAACAGAAACAGGAAACACCCCCGCTGCTGATTGGCAAAACCGGATCGAAACAAGCTGCGAAAACTACCGAGAAAACGCTGGAACAATCATCAGATAAGGAGCAAATCGTTCAAAGTTCCACGAATGATTCTGATTTGCAGCCCACGCAACTTCCCAAAGAACAGCCGCAACAGGAGCAGCCGCCGGTGGAATTATCGCCAGAAGTGATCAAATTCAAAGTGGACGATCTGAGCGATTTGAATGTCTGCTGCCAACGGGTGGATCTCACGCCTCGCAGTGTCAAGCGTTTGGTCAATGTGCTAAAACTGATCAAGATATTCTGGTTTCGCAGTCTGGGAGGTGACCGCTCAAGGCCCGTCAAGCAGACAGTCATGAGCCTGCTGGCGCTTTCTGCGGCTTACCCTGAAATTATGCGCGAGGTATTTGTCAAGATGGATACTTACTTTCGTAGCGAGGAGAGCCTGCCCAAGTCATCTATCATTGAACAATTAAGCAATATTCAGTTGCAGGATGCCATTGAAGTCAGTTTTGCCTGGCAGCTGGCTCTTTTCCGCCGGGATGTGAAAGCACTCCAGGCGCAAGGATTTGGTGCGGTTCCACTCGCTGAATTGGAACAGACCACTTTCAACATCGTTCGTTCGTTTTCTTTTGTGGGCGACCCTGGCTACTGGACCAAAAAAGAAGAACAAACTGTTTCCGGGTAAAAGAAGTTGAGCTTATCGTCAGCAGTCAAAAGTTCAGTAACTTGAAACTCGGTCAAGGTGCTAGATTTTCGAGACCAAACTCACTGTTTTAAGTTATCACAACTTTTGGGCTTACAGTTCCGTTATCGTGAGCGCTTGTTCAAACAACAGATGATAAGAATTGATAAATCCGAGATTTGAAAGCTGGATTTGCCCAGTACCAATTCTCTTGACAGGGTCTCCAAAACAATAACTTGTAGGTGGTGAGCTAAGTTGTATAATTTAAAAGCTTATACAAGAACCTATTCTGGTTTTTGGCTTGTGAAGTACATTGCGTGGTGATCAGTCGCTACTATGAAAATAATGTGGGCTCTTTGTGAAGAATGTCGGGAGGTATAGATGTTGATTCAAGAAGGTTTGTTCCCCTTTGTTAATCGCCAAAACGAATTAAGCGAGATATTGGACAATTCTGCGCCACCTTATTATTTGATTGCTGCTCCTTCTGGATATGGGAAAACCAGATTCGTGAAGGCGCTCAAAGAGAAATTCGAAAAGCAAGACTACATCTGTGGATACGTCAGCTTCAAGGAAGCTAAAACGTACCTCGATGTACTTCAGGCTCTGGCAAAGGATTTATTTGGGGATACTCTGCTCATCGATGAAGACGCCTTCGTTCAGCCTTTGCCTGGCAAGCCGATGGCAGCGGGAATCAAACTTGAGCTTGATCAGAACCAGGCAGATTCCTGGGGATATCGCTTCCAGGATGCGCTCAGGAGACTGGGGAAATTCGAACTGCCAGAAAGTGAAACTGATAATGGAAGAAAAGCTGGAATTGCCCTGATGTTTGATGATGTCGACAACGGCTCCCTCCCGCTGCCCCAGGTGGAAATTTTATTGAAGTATTTTATTCCTTCGTTGCAGAGAAATCTGGCGGTGCTCAAGTTTTTTACGAACAAGGGTAGATTTCGGGTTATTGTTGCCGGGCGGTATATTTCTACTAAGGCGGAGGTCAAACGTTCTCTTACCTTTGCAACTATGACGTTGAAACCCTTTACTTTGAACGTGATTACACAGGCAGTCCAAAATGTGTTGCCCGAGGTGAATTCACAAGAGCAGGAGCAAATTTCTGCACATCTCATGTACCTGACCGGTGGACACCCGGAGTGTATTAAAAAAGTGCTTGATTTTTATCGTACGGATGGAGGGGGAAACGCGGAAGAATTTATTCGATTTAAATCTGATGAAATTTGGAATAACATTGTATTGGCAGAAGTTGAAGAAATTCGGGCAGGAATTCCGAAACGGTTGTTGAAAACCTTCGAATACCTGAGTATATATCGGGTGTTCAATGTGTCAATCCTAAATAACTTGCTCGAAAATAATAAGATCAAATATAAAAAGGGTGGTGATGTCCACGGGTTAGGAGATGAGCTAACTGGCACTCATCTGTATTCACGGAAAAAAAGAATAATCAAGGATGCTATCACGCGCAGGCTAATATTATTAAACGTTTTCCATAATTCAACGCCCGTGGCTTTCAAGGCTCGGTCTGAAACCGCTTTTGAGATATATAAAAAACTATTGCAAGACCCCAAAGTTTCCACAGGCCGGGAATTATGGGCCGTGGAATGCCTGTACCAGGCCCTCCAAATGGACGTTTTCGAAATTAATACACTGGAAAAGCGCCACCAAAAGGCCCAGGAGTTTATGAATGAGGTTGTGCGTGAGGTGCGAAATTTATATTTGAGTAATATCCAAGACGATGAGCCTGATCTGATCGAGGATGAAATCGGCGTTTTATTGGAAGTGTTGAACGAAGATTGGGAATTCGAGTTCGTTCTGAACTATTTTTTGAGGGATAAATTGTATTCCGATGCGCCATATCAACAGTTGATTAAATTGCTCAAAGGGTAGGAGGGCTAAATGGTTCAGTTTATCGATCATGAGAGCGAACTGGAAGAAATCTTATCCCATATCAATGATTGGGGGACGCGCCAGGCGATCTTTGTGCAGGGACAAGGTGGGGTGGGCAAGACGCGCTTGATGCAGGAAATTCAGCATCGAATGTCTGATGTATTCGTGCCAATGTCAGAATATCAATATAATCTTCGTCCTATCAAAATAATGGTTGCAATGCTATATGCAGATACTGTGTGGGGACGGCAATACTGGCAGGGGTGTCAAGCCATGGCCAAAGGGCTCGGTATAGAAATTTTTCTAATAGATGGAGAAAACAGCCCAGACTCCTTAGCGGAAAGGATGGAAGAACATTTAGGTGAAAAGCCTGATGCCATTATTCTCGACCGTGGCATAGGTGAAAAAGTTCAGGCAGTTGTAAATAAGGCCATCAACCAAAAAATTAGAATTGTCACAAGTGCGTCCAATGTAAAAAATGATGAATTGGTTTATGTAGAACAAAACGAAAAAGAATTGGCGAAAACATCCTTTGAACAATTATTGGCAGACATTGGCTCATCTGGAAAAGTTGTCACCTGTTGTCATCCTGGTTTAGCGGTGCTTGACGAACGACTTCAAGTAGTTCGAGAAATGTTGCTCAAAGCTCCAAATGTTTCCACCCAGTGGGTTTCTTACCGTAAACCAGGTATTCCAGAGGGGAAATTTGCAGAAAATGAAATAGCAATTGAAGTGAAAAAGGTAATCAAAGAGACGCCAGATATTAAAGCGATATGGGCTTCAACCGCTGGCTATGGATTGGGTGCCCTGCAGGCGTTGAAAGAGCTCCGAAGAAATGATATTTTGCTATACTCGATAGATTTTTCACAAGAAATATTGGAGAAAATGCTGGAGCCAGACAGTCCCTGGATACATGTTGTCGCGTCTAATCCTGCAGAGGTTGGGCGAATTATGGTGCGGATCGCTTTTCGAATAATTCATGGCGAGAAAACCAAGACGTTTTACAATCTGCCCAAAGTTGGTATCCACCAGAAATTGTTGCGGTCATTATCATCAGATGGGATTCTTGAGCTTGCAAATATCGCTCCATGGGGGAGATCATCCTATGTTGGTTGGACGCCAGCGTTGTACAGGTTGGTTGTCGGAAAGGGCAATCATACCGATATCCCGCCATGGCATAGTAATTTATTAAAGGAAAATAAAGCCAAACAGGGAGAGATCTGGCTGATTCTGAACATGCTGGATATGGACGACATTCGCATTCAATCTCCTCATGATTTATCCTTACGAATCATAGAGCAAATTGGGGCTGAACATTTTCAGGAGTATTTTGGTGCGATTAAGAAAGTACATTCGTTAAGCCCTGCGGTCGTTGAAAAAAGTGAACAGTTCAGGAGCGAAGCTGAAGATATCTTTATCGACACTCTGAATAATTTCTCTCTCAACCATAGAACTGTTATTTTTTGCGACACGACCGATGCGATCAAAACGTACTATGGAGAGCAAGCCCTTACGTATTTGATTGAAATTGCAGCGAGAATCGATAACTGCGTACTTGTTGTTTCCGGACGAGATGCCGATAAATATGCAGAGAAGTTGGTCAATAGCACGGAAGTGAACCTGCATGTTATAAATTTGGATATTTTGAAAGAAGAAGATAGTCGTGAATATTTTATAAAGAAGCAGCAAGCGCTGAACCTTACGTTAAATCTGGATGATAGCTCGGTAGAAGAGTTATTATTGCTATCCAATGGCCTGCCCATCTTGATAGATCTTGCTGTTGAGTGGTTTTCTCAATTCATGCCGCAAAACTGGAGAAGTAATCTCCCGGTAAATGATTTGCGCGCACTGCCGCAAGATAAACTGAAGCAAAAGAGACATGATTTCGAAGAAAAATTGGTGTCAAACATCATAGAATTGCGGGACCCTCTCAATCACCTGATTCTTGCCTTGGCAAGAATTTACCCGATGGACGAAGAACTCGCTGCGGCATTGATTAAAATTAAGGTCGCGAAGGTAAAGCCCCTGATAGCAGATGCCAAGAAATTGGCATTTGTAAAAACGCTTCCGGATGGTAGCATCAAATTGCATGATTATATGCAGGAGATGGTTAAAGAGCATGTGTGGCCCATTTTTGAAGATGAAGGAAGGGATAAAAGTGACAGTAAGCGGGCGGCTGAATATTTTGATAAGAAATACCAGAAACTGAAACAGAAAATCGAAAACGGTCTGGCCGATTCATTGGAGCAAGAGAGTTTGCTGGTTGAATTCTGGCAAGCTGGCGCCAACCTGGTTTACCATACTTTGGTTGTCAACCCTAAAGAAGGAAGCGAGTTATTCCACCGGTTGTTTCAGGAAGCCGGTCAAAAATATTGGTATAGCGCTCGTCGTTTTCTAGTTGAAACTATCAAGCCATATTTTGATGCTGGGAAGTTGGTGGGTTCCGAAAAAGTATTATTTGGGCTCGACTTTATCGAATTTCTTATTTATAGCGGACAGTATGAAAGAGGTCGGGATGTTGGCATGGAATTGCTCAAGGATGGCGAATATTCCTCTGAGCAATATACAACCATCTTGACACGTGTTGCCAATTGTAATTTGCGATTGGGTTTCGCTGCGGATAGCGCGCAAGAATACCAAATGGCGATAGATTATTGCCAGGAGCGAGAAGAATTCCATAACCTTCTTCCGAAGCTGAATAATTTCCTGGGACAGGTTTATCGCCAAATGGGACAGGTTTCCACAGCACTTGAGTATTATGACAAAGGATTGAAGCTTACCAAAGATCGTAGAACCCGAGCCAGCTTATACAATAACATTGGCTATGTTTATGCGTTACAGGGTGAATATGAAGCTGCGCTTGCGCAATGTGAAAATGGGTTGGCGATTCGAGAAGATCTTGGGGATAAGCGCGAACTGGCTATGAGCTATACAACGCGAGGAATTATTTATCGCGACATGGGGAATTACGCTGTTGCTCTTGCGAATTACAATCTTGCCCTGAGTATCTTTGAGCCAGAAGACGATGTTCTCTGGTTGGCACGCCTTTACACGTATCGTGGAGCTTTATATCGGTTGATGGGCAAATATAGTGCCGCCCACAGCGATTTGGGGCAGAGTATCAAATATCGGCTTCCTTCTGAGTTGACTTTTGCCTATCATGTACTTGGCTGCGTTTTTTGGGATCAGAGACAATATCCCGCTGCTTTAAATTACGTGGAAGAAAGTTACCGTCACGCTCTCGAATTGGGCGATACCCCAATGTTGGTCAACAACATCGTTGTGGATGCTGAAATTTATCATGAACAATGGATAGCTGAAAGCCGACATAACAGCGATGCGCCCGCAAGGATTTCTCAGAAAGCGACCGCATTGAATGAGCTTGTTGGGAACGGTTTTCCTCACCATACCGGGCGGATGTTGAAAGTTTTAGCTGATTTAAGTTATGAACAAGGTGATTATGAACGATCCCTTCTCCTTTATGCTCAGGCTTTTACTAACTTGAGCGGCCGAGCGGCAGGATATGGGCGCCGAACCTTCCAGGATGAAAGGAAAGAACTGGAACAGCGCATTGTGGAGGACCTGGCCGTAAAAAATCTAAAACTTGCTGAAAATTGGGTAGATTATCTGCGGGACTATTTCGAGAAAACGAATATTTCTCAGCGTCAAAAAATTATTTTGACCAGCTTCTGTGATCGTTGTAGTGATTTGTTAAGTAAACCAGGCAGCTAAATATGCAAAACCACCAGATACCTCGTTTGTGGTTTGATCGGAATTTTGCAATGAGTGCATTGAATGATTGCACAGTCGATTGCGATTGTGATTGCGCTTGCCCAGCCCCAACTTTTTGGGCGAGCCGGCCTGTCCTTGTGGACGACAGAATCTATCAACAAGCTGCTTTCCAAGCGCAGGCCGTTGGGGATGGATTGTTTGGGTTGATGGGCGCTGATTGTTATTATGTAGTAGCAAACCAGTCGGTCTTGGATTTCCTGGATGATTTCAAGAATCCGCTTTCTGCTGTCAGTGTAGTAAATACTTATCAAAATTCCTGGGGCAAGGATCGAGTCGCAACATTATTCCAAGATTTGACCTGTTTAGGGTATTTGCGGCCTCTGGAAAAGGCTTCAAATGAAAATTATCCTGCCAGACAGCTTACGGCCTGGATACAAGTAACAGATCGCTGCAATCTTCATTGCCAGTATTGTTATATCCAAAAACGTAATCAGAACTTGGATGTTTCCGTTGGCAAAGAAATCATTGATTCCCTTTTGCGTTCTGCTCGTGCACATGGTATCGAACGCTTAAAGCTCAAGTATGCTGGAGGCGAACCATTATTGAATTTCCCTACTTTGAGAGCTGTGCACCAATATGCTTTGCAAGAAAGTGACAGGCAAGGTATCCTCGTTGAAGGAATTGTTCTCAGTAATGGCACAAAGATTTCAACCACCGTATTACAACAATTACAGGCATTGAACCTGCATCTCATGATTTCGCTTGACACCCTTGCGCAATCTGCCGATGTGCGCGGCGCAAGTTACCAGGCACAGCGGGCGATTGAATTAGCCATCCAAAATAACCTGATTCCAACCGTGTCGGTAACGATTAGCCAGGCAACTTTGAAAACTTTACCGTTCTTGATGGAATGGTTGGTCGATCGCAATATTCGAATTAGCCTGAACTTTTACCGTCCCCATGCGGCAATGCATCAGCCGGACGAACTTACCTTGATCCCGAATGAACTCATTGATGCAATGCTGGCCGCTTATAATGTGATTGCGTTACATCAGCCTCGGCAAAGCTGGCTTAATGGTTTGCTGGATCGGGTAAACTTGACGGGGGCGCGAAATGTACCCTGTGGTGTGGGGCAGGATTACCTGGTTTTTGATACAGATGGGAATGCCAGCAAATGTCATATGTTAATGTCTGAAAAAGTAACGAACTGTCGTGTTCCTGACGTGTTAGCAATTGTACAGTCGGATAAGTTAGGAATCCAAAATCCACCGGTCATTCAGAAAACAGACTGCAAAGATTGTCGCTGGTCCATGTGGTGCGGCGGATGTTGCCCAACCCTTGCTCGAGGAACCGGCGGAAAATCTCCTTTCTGCAGCGTTTATCAAGCCTTGTTTCCCCGTTTGATCGAATTGGAAGCTACTCGTTTGGTCGGGCAAGAAATATATTAGTACCATTTGCCACGTCTGATCCGTATGAAAAGGTAATCACTGTCAACCGGGTCTGTGCTGTCCCCAACTGCCTTCCAAGCCTCGTCGCATCAGGTCTGGAAATTCGAAAATATTCCCATTTCGGATGTGAACCATTTTTGCTCCGTTATTACGTTTCATATAAGCATTCTGCTGTTCATGTTGCATTAGTGAAGCGGCAAACGACTCAAATAACTTTTGCCATTTGTCAGCGTTTGCAGGTCGACCATCGTCAGCACAAACAGATGCAATGGGTGGGTCTGGTGTGCGGAATTCCGGGCGTCCACCTGGAGCAGCCGTAGACGTCAGGTTTTTGTAAGAATTAATGGCCCTATCAGCGCTTGTGAACAACTGACGGCTTCGGAATCGGTAATGTCATCGGTGTTTCTGGCCAGTTGGTGGGGACGAAGTCAGCTTTTCCAGAGGTCATCCGGGCAAAGTTGCCTTCCGCGACCTTGCGCACATCACTGGGGCCATGACACTCGATATCGATTTCACCGTCTGAGACCAATACCGTGACCGCTTCTGCACTGATCAAATTTGCGCGCATGTTCACCTGGATACTTTCAATACCCAAAAGCCGGGCAGCCTCGGCGTAGGCGAATACCTTGATGGCGGAGCGTGCCAGCGCGTAGGCAGGGTGTGATTGCATGCCAGCATTTATCCGGAAGGTTGCGAGTGGAACTCCCGGAGTGCTTACTCCGCAAAGCAGCCCGACTTGAGTACTCGCTATCATGATTGTGCCGTCGAGGTGCGCGGCGGCGAAGGCATTATAGGTGGATGTCATGTTTGATCTTCTTTTCGTGAATGGATAGGGGTTGTTTGGAATTTAGAAACTCGATCGTTGTTTATCTCGATCTCGAAGACACAGCCGATTGAGGCACTGCGAGGAAAGAAGCGTGGAGTTCGCGAGTTCGTTGCAGGCAATCCCTTGAAGGCGAGCGGGATTAGGGGCCAGCACGCGCGAGTTGCATACCAGGCTGCTGTTTGTGAGAGTCTGCCCAAGGCGGGCGCAGGTCAGGTAGCCGATCAGTTCAATCCTGTGCATTGGCAGGCAGCCCTTTGCGAGCCGACGCGTACTCAGGCTGAGATTTCCATGCCCGGGTAGTTTGCAATGCGGCAGACTTGCACTTGCGCTGACCGGTTTGAACTTGCAGAGTGGTTTGGTCCTGGACATGAGCTGATTCTCCGGATGGTGCGCAAAGATATTGACGAAAGACCTTGTGCGGGAAAATAAAAAGGGCGCTCCCAATTGGGAGCGCCCTTAAATATAATACGCGCAGGTCCGGCTAAGATTTCACAAGTCGTATTTTACGATGTAGCTGGAGTTCTTGTCAAGCAAATTGAATTGCAAATAAGCAAGGTTTTGGGTAGCGCAGATTTTCCCAGGTATACCGTCGGGTGGCAGAATTACTGATATGGTTCTTCATCCGATATTGTCAGCGCATCTTCTTGAAAGCAGTTCAGATTGTTGTTGTCAGCAAAACAGGCGTAAAATCATATCCGTAGTACGATTGTTCTAATATAGCTTTGTGCTTGAGACGGATGAAATTGGACATGGTTGTGACGAAATATCCCAGGTGAGCCAATTCAAGCAGATGTCATTTGGATGCGCTTCATCAGCCGCAAAGCAGCTTTCAGAACGGTAAGGTACATTTATCCCAAGAAAGGCGTAGAATATCCGCCGCCGGGCGGACTTGCAAACTGCCATCCAATATCCAGGCCTGACTGGCTGGCAGGAAACCCGGACACAGGCCAATCAAACCTAATTCAACTGGAGAACCTGATGAAAACTAACAAACACTTTGCTCCCGTTGCCACGATGACCGCCATACTCTTCGTCCTGGCAATCCTGTTCAGCGCCTGCAGCGCAATTCCCGAATATGGCACCCTCATCACCCAGACGCCCGCGCCCAGTCCCACCTCGACAGCGCTGCCGTCCGCCAGGCAGGCGGTGTCGAATTACCAAACCGCCATGATGGGGCGCGATTCAACGGAGCCACTTGAGCAGTATAAAACACGCTTATGCGCCCTGGCTACGATCAGTGGCTGCGCATATCTCAACAGCGAATTGTTCAAGACCGTCAAGTATGGCAACGAGCACTATGCCATCAAGGCCAAAGCGATCATCAAAGAGCTGACCATGGTGGCCGAGGGTACCTACCCCAGTGGTACAGCCTGGCAGGTCTGGGAAGTCAAGGCAAGTTACGATAAGCCCTGGGCAGGTCTCAGAACCAATGACCTTGACCTGAAGCACACTTTTGTATTCGTGAACGGTGAATGGAAATACGATGGTCTTTCCGTGATGGTAAAGGTTGAACCCACCCTGAAACCGTAACGGCAACAGGTCTCAATCATTGATAGGCGGCCTCCGCAAGGAGGCCGCTCTTGATTGAGACCTGTATATCAGGGTTTAAGGTGCGTGGTTATTTGAACTGGCAAAGCGCCACAAATTGCAACGCGGGCTCTTCTTTTTCGGGCAAAGTCGTTGGCTGAGCTGCCAAACGAAACGAAGCCGGAATTTGAGATGAAGCAGCGCGCTGGTTGGATGAAATAGTTCTGGTTTCAAAGCCAAAAAGAACGATGGGGATTTGCGCCTGATGGGTCGCAGTGGCTGTTCTGATCTGTTGCTTTTCACCTTGCAAAAACGTGGATAGCAGCAGAAAGGAGAACCGAAATAAAAAGATGTATACTGATTGAAGCGCACCTTCTTGTATATACCAATACTCATACTGCATCAAACGGGATGTCATGAGAACGATTCCAGACCTTGAAATCAGCCTGCATAAACGCAACCATGCCTATTGCGTTGAAGCACATTTTCGATACCCGTCTTCAGATGTCGATGTTCGTTCTAAGTTCTTGCATGAAACTTCCATCGATTTTGTACAGTTGGATGCGTTGGTTAGATGTGGGGAATTGGATGCGTATGGACAGGTTCTTTCTGAAGCCATTTTTTCTCACCAGGAAATCCTGGAAATATTTTCAAGGGCGTTAAATACTGCCGGAACCGACGAACTGCGCTTGCGACTGGTGTTAGGACCTACGGTTCCAGAACTCCAGGCGCTTCACTGGGAAACGCTAAAAAACCCACTGGATAAAACATCGTTAGCTGCCAATGAAAATATTTTATTTTCACGATATTTATCCGGGCCAATTTGGAGTACTGTGCGAGTTCGCCCTCGTACAGAAGTCAAAGCACTGATTGCCATTTCCAATCCGAACGACCTTGAGAAATACAATCTTCCCGCGGTGGATGTTTCGGGGGAGTTCAACCGCGCCGCTACCAGCCTGAAAGCTATCCAGACGAGAACACTGCTCTCCGGGCAGGAAAAGTGTACGCTGAAAAACCTTATCCAGAAATTAAGCAGCGGGGTTGATGTGCTTTACCTGGTTGCACACGGCACGTTGGCAGGTGATCAGCCCTGGGTATGGTTGGAAAAAGAGGATGGCACATCTGAGCGGGTATCAGGGGTTGAACTTGCCAAAAACATCCGCGCCTTGCGCCTGCCTCCACTCCTGATCGTGCTGGCCTCCTGCGAAAGCGCCGGGAAAGCTACTGCTGCAACGGAAGGCCCGACCGCTTTGCAAGCGCTTGGCCCGTTGCTGGCGGAGGCAGGCGTCCCGGCAGTTCTGGCGATGCAGGGCAAGATTTTAATGAGCAGCGTCGCCAGTATGATGCCGGTGTTTTTCGCTGAACTACTCAAAGATGGCCAGGTTGACCGGGCCTTGGCGCTAGCGCGGATGCATTTGATGGCAGAAAAAGCCCCGGATGCCTGGATGCCTGCCCTGTTCATGCGCCTGCCCAGCGGAGAAATCTGGCGCGATGATCCGGTCAAAACCCAGTTTGAAACGATCAGCAAAAGACTTTCTAGCCTGGGAAGTCAAGAACGCATATGGTTTGTCGTGGTATTGCTGGCAATCCTTGGGATGGGGGTCGGCGTGGTCTGGGCGCTTAAACCGCGCCAGCCGGTATTGATGACCGGGGACTTTCGCATTGCAGTGGCTTCCTTTTACGAAAACGGCAGAAGTGGTCAGGAAAACTTGGGCTATGACCTGGCGGAGAGTGTTCGCTTACGGCTGGAACAGGATTTGAAGGAATTAAGCCCAGAATTGGTTATTACTATTTGGGGGCCGGATAAAATAGGTGCTATTTCTGGGAGTACCCCCGATGACCGTGTCAGGGCTGCTGAAAAAATAGTAAACGATGTTCATGCCGACCTTGTGATCTATGGCGTGGTGGATGTGACCGGAGATTCCTGGCAGGTGCTGCCCGAGTTCTATATTTCAGCCCAAAATTTTTACGAAGCGCGGGAAATTGTTGGTCAGCATGACTTGGGGATGCCCATCAACTTGCCAGGCTCGGCAGCGAATACCGCCTGGCGTTTTGAGTTTGGAAAGCAGATGTTCACGCGCGGCAAGGTGCTGGCGGTGATGTCGGAAGGGCTGGGCTACCTTGCGCTGCATCAGTACGATCAGGCCCTGATAGCTTTCCAAAACGGATTAAATATTTCTGGTTGGGATGACGAGCAGGGGAAGAAGGTTCTTTATATTATGACCGGTTTTGCGGCCGGTAAGGGGGGCGACGCCTGGCTTGATCAGGGCCAGATTGAAAAAGCCCAGGTCGATTTTGGCCTGGCGCAAGAGTTGTTTCAGAAAGCGCTGGCGATTGATCCCGAATATGCCCGACCGTACATTGGGATAGCCAACCTGAACTATATGCGTTCTCTGATGCCATACAAGCAGTCAAAAGACTATCGCGATGTTGACAATGGCTTACTGGATCAGTGCCTGGAATATTTGGATCGGGCAGAAGCCGCCCAAAATAAGCCCGTGCTAGCCGAAGTGGAGACAAAAATCCACTTTGCGCGCGGACAGTGCTTGATGATCAAGGCTTTTTCTGGCGCGATTACGGCCCAACCGGCTTATGATGAGTTCCAACTGGTGCTGCAGGCTTATGGAGATGGGAAAAACCCGCGTGTTCGAGATATGGCGGCCGAAGCGCATGCGCGTTTGGGCCTGATTTACCGTCTCTTGAAGAAAAGCGACCTGGCCTTGATTGAATACAAAGCCGCGGTGGATTTATTGTACGATTATCCTGAAAGACAGGCCGTTTACAAGGATAGAGTTATGGATTTATCCAGCCAACTGACGCCAGCGCCCTAAAACTGAGCGCGGCTGCGCAGGCCAGTCTGCAGATTACCAGATCGATCCAGTGCAGTGGAAAATAACGCGCGCGATATGTGCAATGCCAATACTTCAATCTGAAATCAGCCTCCAGGTTCCGAGTTAAGGAGTGGCTATGATTAGGAAATTTTTATTGTTAGCTTTTGGACTGATCTTCCTGGCAGGCTGCAGCCATGATTCACCTGCCGCCCCAGCCGCCACCCTCAAGCCTGTTACTGAAGCAAGCCTGGAAGTTCCCAGCCCTGTTCCAACTCAGGATCTGGCCTTTGATCAGGATCATCTCAATCAAATCCCGCCAGACGAGATCATTGCTGAAATTGCGTATTTTGGGCTGCCGGGGGGTGGCGGTGATAACCCATGTCTCTCAGAAAATAAACCAGCGACCATTATTGCCCCCAGTGAAGTTGAAATAATGCAGGAATTTACAGTTTCAGTTTGCGAAATACCGGATGGCGATGTGAAGGTGCGGATTACGCAACCAGATGGACTTGTAACAGAATCCATTGAGAAAACTTGGAATGGAGCGGTTGCTGTCAGTTATCAAGTTGGCTTATCCCAACCCATGGGTCACTATCAATTTCAGCTTACCGGGGTTGGATGGGAACTCTCCACTTCTGTGGAGGTCTGCGACGCGGATTCGGCCAGGCTATTTATTGAATCCGCCGAAGGAAAAATCACCTTTTATCATTTTCAACCCAACGAGAAGGTGCGCTTGCTGCTATATGAATCCTCTCAGTCAGTTAAAGATCATTTACCGGGTTTGTCGCTTAAGGGGTGGAAAGAATATCAGATGGATCGTACTGGTCGGCTAATAATCAGCGTCAGGCCCAATTCGATAAATTCAAACGAAATTGTATCTGTCGGGGCTTATTCGGGCCAAGTACCCAGGGATTGGCTTTATTCATACCAGTTCGAGAGTTTTGCCATCGCTTGTGGGCGTGGGGTCAAGCCGATTGGCATTCACCCTGGTGATTATGTCCAAGTTATTGCTGATCAGGCTTATCTCGTTCAAAGAAACACTTGGGAAAATTTTCAGCCCCTAAACAAGGGTGATATTTTGCAGGTTCGCGCGGGACCATTCTGCCATGATGATGCTTTTTATTGGGATGTAACTTGCTCATCCAGCGATTATTGTGATGGGAGTATCAGCGAATTGAATTCCGGCGCGCCGCTTGTCCAAGTGCTCAAAGAGCTACCTCCCACCCCCACCCCCGATTTATCCAAAATCCCATCCTGCCCTGGGGCGAAACCAACCCGCTTGACGCCCAATATGCAGGCCAAAGTCAGTCAGGTCGCCACCCAGATCTCGATGCGCGCCCAGGCTGGGATGGATGCGGCCAAGGTGCATGTCATCGCCTCGGGACGCCTGGTGAATATTTTGGCGGAGTTGCCGGTATGTGCAGATGGCGCCTATTGGTGGCATATTTTTGTGCCAGAAAAAGGCTTCGAAGGCTGGGTACGCGAAGGCGATAGCCAAGACTATTGGATTGATCCCTTACCGTGAACAATATAACATTGAGCAGGCATTGCTGATGAGACATTTACTATCCCTTTTTACTGTGATTTTGATTGTAACCGCGTGTGTTCCCAGTTCTGCTACCCGCCTTGAAACAGAAACCCCGAACGTGGTTGAGCCAGGCCTGGCCCCCACCCTGGTTCCGGCGCCTACCCTTACCTCACCCGCTTTGAGCGTTCAGGATAATACTTTCAGCTTACAGAGCATGAATACGGTTTTACCCGATGATATTATTCAAGAAGTGGGTCTTTTCGGCGGTATGGGTGGGGGGGGCAGTTGCTTCCTTGACTATTCAGCGCCGCAACTGGAAACGGAGTCCCAGGATGTCGGAATTATGCATTCCGTGGATTTCGTAATCTGTGGACTTGGCGACAATGAAACAATAAATGTTTCTTTAACAGATCCGATTGGGGCGGTAAAAATATCCACGATTCACTCTCAAAAATCACGCGATGAACAAAAGCCAAGTGCTTCTTTTAGTTATGTGCCAGATTATCGGGATCCGACCGGTATTTATCAAATTCTTTTCGATGGAGCAGGATGGCAGCTTTCGGCGATTATGAATGTCAGAGACGCACCAACTGCAAACCTTTATCAAGACGAAGGACAAATCATTTTCTATAAATTCATCCCGCAGGAAGTCGTCAGACTTTTTGCCTATGACGATAATAAGATGTTGGGCTGGGCTGAATACAAAATGGATGAGCGCGGCGAGTTGGTGATAACTTCCGATGCCAAAGCACATTTCGTCGCACTTGGTGAGCAATCCGGACAAGCGAATGTTTTCCAGAAGGGTGGTTATATTTGGCACGGGGTTGGAGATATTTATTGCCCGGGTGCGCCTGATCCCATTGGCTTGGTCCCTTACCAATATGCCGAAGTGATCGTTGATTCTGTCCAGACCTTTGACTATAAAGGGAATGTAAAAGGTAACTTGCCGCGTGGTACGCTCTTACGTGTGACTTCAAATGCAACCTGCCGTGATAGCGCCTGGTTGTGGGCGTTGGATGCAGTTGATGATTCTTTTCAAGGTGGTTATGTTCAGGAAGGTGACGCAAACCAGGCATTCTTGCGCCCGCTTGCCGAGCTTCCCGCTACGCCAAGCCCTGTTGTCGCCAATCCGGCAGCAGTTTGTCCAGGGTCTTTACCGACTCGTTTAATGGTTGGGCTGAATGCCAAAGTGACTACCTCCGGGCTGGCGCCTCAGCTTATTTTGCGAGCGCAGCCCGGGATGCTTGCGGAACAGGTTCACGTGATTGCTGCCGGACGCGGTATGGTCATCCTGGAAGGTCCGATTTGCGCCGATCAGGCTAATTGGTGGCGAATTCGCAGCGAGCAAGGCTTCGAAGGCTGGGTGCGCGAAGGTGACAACGAAGACTATTGGATTGACCGCTTGCCATAATATACGCAAATCATTCATCGGGTGCGGCTGCCCAGGCGAAAACATAATGGAAATTGCGCCGGCAGACCGGAAGCCGGGCTTACTCCGCCACATGGATGGACTTCACCAGGAGACATGGTCGCGCTTTTTGTTGCGCCAGAAGAGACGCTGATCTGGCGAGTCTCCCGGCCTTTGGGATGTATTGGTTTGTAACTGTCAGGTTGGTGAAAAGTAGCTTATGACCATTCGAAATCGAAACGCCATCCATGCAATACTTTTCGTGATTGGGATCCTTGGGGTGCTGGCTGTTGGGATCGGGATTAATATGCGTCTGGGTGAATTAGAAAAAGCATATTCCAGTCCGGCTTTGCCTGTTATTACCTCGCTTGTTGGGCCCAAGGACAATCTTGAAACCCCAACCGAAGTGGCGGCTCAAACCGCAACAACTTCCAACAGGCGCGCTGAGATACCTTTGACAGCCGTGCCCACTTTTACACCTTCACCGACGCTTGTCCCAAGCCTGTCACCGACTGTCACACTCAGCGCCACGCCCGCTGTAAGCTATCCCGAGCCCGCCGGTTTTCAGGCAGTCGCCGACAACGAATTCTCTTTATTGAACGCTGACAGCTTGCTTCCGGAAGACATCCTGGAAGAAATGACCTTCTTCTCGATTCCCATTTCTCCTGTCCAACAAAAATATTGCCAGACCAATACACCGTCAGCATACCTTGAACCAATTGAAACGAACAACGATCCTATCACCGTTAAAAACTCCATCCGGGTGGTGCCTGGCAGGTCTTTTGAGTTGCATATTTGTCAGTGGGGCAGCGTAGAAAGAATCCGAGTGACAGTCAGCTTCCCGGGAGGTTTTCAAGAGGAAACCTACACCAATCCTACTGCCAGCAGCGCTATAGTTTTTTACTGGGAATCGACTTTGCCAGTCAATTCAGCGCCAGGCAGGTATGGCCTCACGTTCACGGGTGAGCAAAGCGGCCAGGCGCTGAGCGCCGCAATTATCGCATTCCAGCAGAGACCATCCTACCAGGTGCGAGAAAGGTCTGTGGATTTCTCAGGTTTTTGGCCTTCGGAGCAAGTTCGATTATTTTTGTACAGGTTGCCAGACAGCCAAAAATGTTCATCGTCTGTTGGCTTATGTTTGGAACCTTTTCAACGACCCAGACTGGTTGGCTGGAAATCCTATCGCGCTGATGGCAATGGGCAACTGAACGTTTCTTTGATCGATACGAGTGTCGCGGGAACCTATTTTGTTGTGGGTGATACCTCAGCCGTCCTGATGTTTGTTTTGCCTTAAAAAAGTAATGCAGGCCTTGATCGAACAGGAATGGCAGCTCTGCGCCAGCGCAGGAACTTTCTTGCTATAAAAGCGCGCCAAGGCGGCCTGCTTCTGCGCGAAACCAGCTATCAGGCTGTTTGCGTAGAAGCCTAAGCGCACGAGAGCGCTGCCGCCCGGGATTGAAAGGCAGATAATTCCGAGAAATCCTGTCAGTTTTCCTTGACAGCCTGGCGGGAAGGCTTTATCATCTTCGTGTAGCAATAGCGGTGTCCTGGCGGAGACCGCTATTAATTTCCAAACCTGAAACCAAGCAGCGCCCTTCCTATAGGCAGGGCGATTTCGCGTTTAACCCCAGACTGCGAGCCGTGTTCTCGCTAGATTTCATTCGAGAGGAGTGTTGCCCATGCCCCCTGATGCCCTTACACATTTTTATTGAGAGCCTGCGCGAACAACAGGCGGTACGAATATTGGCGATAAATGCGCCTGGAAGTTCGGCAAAAGATTGATATTGATTGAAACACAACGCTGAAACCAGCGTAAACCAAGTTGAAAGATGCTTAATTCACGCTCTGAGCCAGGGTCAATTGTTCGGCGAGTGGATTCTCCACCAGCAAGAACTTGCTCGCCTAATTCATGACACCACAGTTTGGCAATTGCCAAGGCTAAAAGCAAC
>CAILYI010000076.1 GCA_903838415.1 uncultured Anaerolineae bacterium
ACTTTAGTTTCCGCTAACTGGTGCTGATAAAGAGGGTGGTAATGGGCTCAAAACGTGATAATCTTGTTTGTGACGCAAACAAATTTCACAGGAGAACCCATTACCATGATAGATCATACCATAGGCGTTCTGATTATTTTGACGCAAGGACTACCAGTGGGGACGAATCTGGCAATGTTGCACTTTATGTTTATGCTGGTGAGCGGAGCGCTGCTGCCGAACCGAGGTGCAATGTTTCCGGGGCTAAAATCGATAGGATTATCAGACGCTGCCACGCGCAGGGCCTGGGCAGCTTTTGGGAAAGGCGCATGGCAAATGCCAGTCATCTTGGTATTGTGGCGAGAACACGTCACAGGGCTGCCTGGTTGGCAAGAACATCGCTATGAAGGTTATCGCGCAGTTCCAGCAGATATAACTGCGTTCTGGCGTCCGACGTTGAAGAATTGTCCGAGCAAGCATTATCATCCGGCGGCCAATCGGGCGCTGCCAGCAGTGATCATGGGGATCACCGGCGTGGTAGGCGAAATCAATGGGCAAAGACTGGCTTTGCCGCGCGCATTTGAGCGGGCACATCCCAAAGATATGAGCGAGAAGCGTTTATGGCAGGAAATACTCAAAAATGCCAAAAAGAGCCTGGCAGAGGATGAGATTTTGGTTGTGGATGCTGGCGTAAAGATCAGTCTCTTGCAAGAATTCGAGATTGAGCGCTATGTGGTGCGTCTGGCAATCAATTTTACGGCGCGTCGGAATTTTCTGCCTGAGCACTTCAAAGGGCGCAAGCCAACCTACGGAGCCCTGGTGCGTCCGTTGCCACGCAAATACAAGGATAAAACGCTGGAAGCAACTGCTCCAGACGAAACCTATACCTGGATCGAGAACAGAAGCCAACTCCGCGCAGAGATTTGGCGCAACCTGGTTCTGACCGGAAAGGCACCAAGCAAGACCAACAAAATCTTCGATGTCTACGCCATTTACGACCCTGAGTTTGACACGCCCTGGCTGCTGGCGGTACCGATCAAACTCAAACCTGAAAGTATGCGCAGCCTTTACAAAGACCGCTGGCCAGTGGAGCAAATCCCAAACAGCGCCAAACAGATGGTCGGATCCCATCGCCAGTTTGTTCACAACACCGAGTCGATCCAGCGCTTGCCTGAATTGGCACTCCTGGCAGGCTCAGTCTTGAGTTTCCTGGCAGCAACCATGCTGCCAATCCCAACCGGTTTTTGGGATCGAAAACCAAAACGAACTCCTGGACGCCTACGCCGTGTACTCATCGGCAAGCCATTTCCCAAAGATGCCATACTTCCCAGGCAACTTCGAGAAAAGAAGTCGGTCACAGCCCATTTACCCAAAGGATACCTGGCTCGCAGAGCAAAAACGCTCGCCGCAGCCTGCACCTAGCCAGTTTCGCACGCAATATTGCCCGTTTGGTAAGGCCCCAACCCACCGGAAGCTACTTCCGGTATACGTGCTTATCCACTTTTAGCGGAAACTAAAGTTTACATCATAAATGGTTTTCGGGGTCAGACCAAGTTCTAACTCTTCAAACATTATCACTAATTTCTGCGCGTCAACCAGTTCTATAGGGGGGACTCCTTCTCGTAAAGCTTCCTTGCGCGCATCTGCGGTAAATGTACTGGTGGTAATAAAAATACCCTTATCGGTTCGGCCTGCCATTGCCCCACGTAAATCACGAATTTGTGAAACAGTTATTGGTGTGTTCGCTTGATACCGCTTGCTCTGAAAGACAACTTGCATACTCAATAATGGGTTAATTTTCAAAAGCCCTCTCCCATCAATACCTCCATCACCACTTTTTCCAGTGACTTCAACTTGTTGAAAACCCGACTCTCGAAGCAATCTTTGGCATAATCTCTCAAAGCCTGCCGGTGGCAGATTGCGAATTATATCCATTAATTCTGTACGATAATCTCTGGAAGTGGTCAAACTGGTATCGGTAGGCGCAATCGTTTCTTCCATGGATTGAGTAAGATTATCTTCTGGTATCGAGGTTTTATCACCCTTAAATTGCTTCACTACTCCCTGAAAAATCATCAATACTTCTTTATCAGTAACATTGGTATTGATCTTTAGTTTCCGCTAACTGATAAGAAAATAAGCCGTGGTAATGGGTTCAAAACATGATAATCTTGTTTTGCGAAACACAAAATCATGCGAGGAACCCATTACCATGTTGAATCATACCATAGCAACCTTGACCACAGTTTGTCAGCACCTTCCAGTCGGCACCAACCTGGCAATGGTCCACTTTCAGTGGATGCTGATCAGTGGTGCTCTGTTACCCAATCGAGGAGCTATCATTCCGGCCTTGAAGTCCACTGGATTGAGCGACGAGGAAACTCGGCGATCGTGGGCCGCGTTTGGAAGTGGCGCTTGGAGCATCCAAGAGCTATGTTCCGAGTTCGGTGGCTATGTTCGGAAACTACCCGATTGGAAGGAGCGTCGCTACGAAGGGTTTCTTCCAATTACCGTCGATATAACCGCCTACTATCGTCCGACCCTCCAGAATTGTCCTGGGGTTCACTTTCACCCTGCGGCAAAGCGAGCTTTGCCAGCTGTCAACATTGGGTTATGTGGTGAGGTTGGCGAGTTGAATGGGCAGCGACTGGCATTGTTGCGCAGAATTGAGCGTGCCAATGGAAAGAAGGTCACTGAACCCTTTTTGTGGAAAACGTTCCTGCCAAAGGTCGCCAAAGAGCTGAAAAGCGATGAAATTGCCGTGATTGATGCGGGCGTGAAACTTGGAGCCGTACAAGAAGCCAACATTACGCGCTTTGTGCTGAAGCAAGCCCAAAACATGACTGGGCGCAGGAACTTTTTACCGGAACCTGCCCGCCGTGGGCGTAAACCTGAATACGGAGCCATCGTGCGGCCATTGGGACGTACTCGGAAGGGTAAGGTGATGGAAGCCAGCAGCCCAGATGAGACCGCTACACTGACGCAAGATGGCCGAGAAATCCGGGTGAAAATTTGGCGCGAGCTGGTGCTTACCAACCAAAAGCCCAGCCCGAAAAACGAAACCTTTGATATCTATGTGTTTCACGACGCCAAGTACAAGACGCCTTGGGTCATGGCAACGCCGATCAAGTTAAAACCCGAGAGTGTGCATCACATTTACTCAGACCGCTGGCCGGTCGAGCAAGTCCCTTTGAGTTCCAAGCAAATGCTGGGTTCACATCGCCAGTTTGTTCACAACCCAGAATGTGTCCAGCGTTTACCAGAAATAACCCTGCTCGCAGGTTCTATTTTGAGTTTCCTGGCAGCTTCTTTCCCGCCAGTTCCCACTGGCTTTTGGGACAAGAACCCAAAGAGAACTCCGGGACGTTTTAGGCGGCAGTTAATGGGCAAACCATTTCCAAGAGTTGCTGAGCTGCCACTGCGATTCCGAGAAAAGCAGTCATTTACCGCGCATTTGCTCAAAGGACACCTGGCACGAACCCAAAAAACTGCCCAAGAAGCATGTCCATAAGGGCTTTTGCTCCAAATTTTGGCTTTTTGGGTATCCAAAACTTACCGGCAGCCGTCACCTGTCTTTTTGGCTACCTGCTTTCGTTCTTTTTTCCAACTTGTCAAGGTTCCACTTAGCGGAAACTAAAG
>CAILYI010000077.1 GCA_903838415.1 uncultured Anaerolineae bacterium
AATCTCTTGTGAGTTGAAAGTCATGGAATTTCTCCTGAAGTGGTTTGTCCAAACTCACTTTACCAGAGATATCATCGGCTTTCAACTCAATTTTCAACTCAAATGAAACGCACCCAATTCATTTTTTCTCCTAAGATTTTTTAGGCTATGCGCCCGGCGTAATTCCAAGCATGGCCAGCCCCGTCATAACGAAAACAGCCAAAAGACCCAGTAAAATGACCACCAAAATAACCGGCACCAGTTTTTCGGTCAACGCCGAAGGGTTGAAGCGTTGTGAACGTTTTGCGCTCATGAATGCGACTCGTCAAACGCCTGATACGTTTTGAGCAAATCCACCAGAATCTGATCGGTAAAGGTGTGGATCTTATTGAGCATTTTCCCCCAGGCCAATCCCGGCGGCACCCGCGCATCCTCGTAGGCATTCACCAGCGCTTCCAGCAGACTGTTACGAAAAAACAAAAAAGCCTGCGTCGCATCGATACTGCTCAAGCCGAACCGCCGCGCGCGCGATGCATAATCGTATCCCAGCACATACGCCTCCGAAGAAGCATCCACATCCTGGCTGGAGAGATAATTCATCAACCCGTGTACCAGCGTCATGCCACTTAAGCGGTACTGCATGCGCGCCTCCTGATTCAGTTTCTGGTACCAGAGCTCCGCTTCCAGGCGTCCTTCGGCAATTTGAATGCGCATCTGTCCCACCGCGCTTTGCATGGCGCTGGCTGGTTCCATCACATTTTTTTGGTCAGACGTTTTTATCCACAGGTCAATTTCTCCGCGCAAATACCGCCGGTGTCCGCCCGAAGTGCGGTGGACGGGAAATACACCCTTATCCGACCACAGCCGCAGCGTGGAGGGATGCACCCCAATCAGCGCCGCCGCGCCGGATAGCGATAACCAATCTTCCCGCAGCCTGTCTGCCATTTAATCAGCCTCTTTCTAATCTGCCAGCGCCACGCGTTCCAACACTGACGGTGCTTCGACCTGTTTATGGAAAGCATCGGCGTCGATGATGAATAACATCCCGATCGCCACTGCCAGCATGGCGGCTTCAATACCAAAGACAATCAGGTATCCCAGAATCGCATTGTGCGTCAGCCGGGTCACCACGTCGCGGACGACGCCAGCCGTGAGTGTGCCCACCAGTCGCGAGAGTGCGTTTGAAACGCCCCAGGCGCCAATGAACAATCCAATATAGCCAGGGATGGTGAGATCAAACATCAGTGCCAGATTCGCCACGGTAGCGAGACCGGTTCCAGCGCCGAGCAACAAAACTCCGCTGTAAAAACCGCTGGTCGATACCAGAATGCCGCTCATTAAAATGACCAGAAAGCCGCTCAGGGCAGCGATATTTCCAATTTGAGCCACCAATTTCCGGGGAATTCTCTTTTCCAATGCTCCAGCGACGAGAATTGTTAATAAAACGGCTGTGCCCCAAATCGATGTGATTCTCGTCGTCTGCTGGACGGTCATTCCAAAAACTTCTGCGGCAAATGGCTCGAGCAGCACATCCTGGCCTAAAATGGCGGCCAGTAATAGTGTCAGATACCAGAAAAACAAAGTGGCTTGCCGGCTTTTGAGGATGACGGCGGCCATGTCTTTGAAAGTGTAATTTTCGGCGTGGTGGGTTTGAATACTCACAGAGCGGCTTTCCAGCCGGATGAGACCCAGCAGGCCGAGGCCCAGGGCGGTCAAACCGATCATCCAGAAGGCGCGCTGCAGCACCTCTGGCGAATAAGGTTCGACCATGCGGCTGATGGTGATGGCAGTCAAGATGATGCTGACGATCATCATGAACCACATGGTGGCAATGGTTTTCCCCCGCTCCTTCTCTCCGGAGAGTTCGGAGGCCAGGGCCAGGTAAGAGACACTGGACAGGTTGTAACCCATGCCCCAGGCGCCAAAGGCCAGTCCGGCGGCCAGCAATCCCAGGGTGGGGTTATTGGCCATTAAAAAGGCGATTTGTGGGGAAACAACCAGCCCGGTAACACAAAGCAGTAGGCCCAGTAAAATGTAAGGTGTCCGTTGAAACCCTAAAACAGGGTGGCGATCAGAGTATGAGCCGATCGCCACCTGTAATGGTGAGAAAATATAAGGCAAGGAAGCCAGAATTGCGACCACCGTGGCGGCAATGCCCAATTCTTTAATCATCACCCGGTTGAGGGTGCTGTTGATGGGGACCAGTGTCATGGCAATGGCGACGTGAATCAATCCAAGTTGCAGGCGCTTTCGCAGCATAAGTTATCCATTCTAAGTTTTATTGATAAGGTACCCAAATTTAACGTCCAAATTCAATGGCGTCAATGTAGATTTATGTAGAATTTTACTATAGCTGGTTTAGAGTTTATTAAATACAGAAGCCGATAGCGGAAGTCCCCCTTCCCTCTATCGGCTTCTGGTGCGTGGAGCCCCTTTAACCACGCAGCAATTGGAACCGGTAATGCTCTGTATTTATATCATGTTCATGTAGACAAGCTGTAGACATTCATTACTATTCCGGGGCAATTCTTGTGCGGTAGTTCTGCCATTCAGCCTGTAAAGGCGCTTTTTGGAGCGAGCTTTCCAACTTTGCCAACAATTCATCGATACGGAGCTGGACCGGTTCAAGCTCAAGTCCCAACTGCCGGGAGGATTGTTCCACAATTCGCAGGCAGGATAATTCATACCAGGGCACTTGAAACTGGCTATATAGTTTAATGGAGGGCTGCGCCAGAGTCAGCGCGCGTTGGTAGTCGCCCTGTTTAAAGGCATGCTCCGCAATCATACGATTAAAATTGCCGGTCACGTCAATTTTGGCGCGCTCCAAGACGAGTTCCTTGAGCCATTTTGCGCGTTCTTCGAACTCAGCTTGTTCTCCGCGGATAAGGTGAACCGCTAATTGATTAAAGGTCCCCAAAATTGCGATTGAGCCCAGTTCACTCTCCCAGGCAGTGTTGATGGCCTGCGTGAGATAATGACGGCCGATTTCCTGCCCCATCAGCGTCAGGGTATAGCCAAAACGATACATGTTTTCCAGGGCGACAAAGTGCTGGCCTGCCGCCGACATGCCTTGTTGATAGGCTTCGCTGGCTTTCTCGATGGCGCCAAGATGGAAATAAACATGACCGACAACCCGATACCCCAACCCGACAATCTCACCATGTCCCTGGCGGTAGCCAATCTCGATCGCTTTTTGGGCATGCTCCCAGGCGTCGTCCACCAGCCCCATTTCCGTTTCGCAGAAGGCCGCATAACTGCACAGATATCCGTACATGCGCCATCCATCCACGCGACTTGCCAGCTCAATGCCGCGCAGGCAGGCTTCAAGCCCGCTGGCATAGTTTGAGACTAAAAAATTGGCCAGTCCTATGACGCTATAAGCGACAATCTGTCCGTAGATATTGCGCGCCTGCTGTTGGGCTTGCAACGACTGCCTGGCATGTTCCAATCCAATCAAGGGATAACCGCGCAGTGTTTCGGTAATGGCCAGCTGGTAGAAACTGGTGCCCCGCTCAATCAGGGAGAAAAAATCGGCCGCACCTTGAGTGAGCTCCAGGGCGCGCAAAAAATAGGGCTGCGATTCGCGGATATGCCCGAGCATATACTCGTAGACGCCCCAGCGCTCGAGCGCGCGCGCTTTTTCGTAAGAATTGTCAGTTTTTTGCAGATATCCAAAGGCTTGTTGAACATATTCCAGCGCCTGACCAAACTGGTTACGGGACATTTCCGCATCGCTCAGGCCTGTCAGGGCCGCACCAATCAACAGATTACTATTGAGGTCTTTTCCAAGGGTCTGCAGGGTCTGGTTGAGCGTTTCCAGCGTTTTAAAGTCGTCATTTTGAAAAGCGATTTCATTCCAAACCCGGTACATTTTGTAGATTTGTTCTTCGGTCACTTCACCAGCGCGCAGAATCAGGCGTTCGGCGCGGCGACAGGCATCCATCGCTTCGTAGGTGGACATCAGCCGCCAGGCATGCTCTGCCGCCAGGACCCAGGCATCAAATGCTTTGGAATGCATCCCGCCTTCTTCGAAGTGATAGGCCAATAAAGAGGCTTGCGAAATAATATTGGTGCTCAAGTAACTTTCCAATGCCAGCGCCACTTTGCGGTGCAGCAAGCGCTTGCGATTCTGGTTTAGTTGGAGCAGCAAGCCTTCGCGCAATTTTTCGTGGACAAACCCAAAAGAACCATTCCCTTTGTGTAAGGGATGAATGATGCGGGCCTGTTCCAATTCTTCGAGCGCCAGCAGATATTCGTCCGCTGAGAGCGAGACCGCGGCTTCGAGCATGGATATTTCAAACTGACTCCCCAGCACGACGGCAGTGATGATCACATCCCGTGCCGGGCGTGAAAGCGCATTAAATTTGCGCTGGATGGCGTCTGTGATGGAGAGCGGAATCGGGAGCGAAGCGACGTTTCCAAAATCGAGGTTGGGGTTTTCCTCCCAAAACGCTTGCAGGATTTGGATGGAGAAAAACTCGTTTCCGCCGGTATCCTGATATAGTTTTTCGACAAACTCTGGCGGCGCGGCGCGGGAAAAGGCAAAGTAGCACAACTCGGCCAGGTTTTCCCTGGTGAATAATTGCGTGTTGATGCGCCGCAGCTGTTCCGGATGAGGCGCCATCAGGAATTTATCGAGCATTGAATTTTTCTCTTCAGTCCGCGCGGAGAGGATTAACAGGCTGCGCCCCGGACGAAAGAATGACTTTTTCAGCAGATACGAGACCAGCGCCAGGCTGGATTCATCCGCCCAGTGGGCATCATCCATAAAAAGGATGAGCATGTTTTTTTGCGTCAGATGGCTTAATAGCTGATAACCGGCTTCCATCAAAACGGTGCGCGGAATTTCGGAAGGTGGAAGATGTAGGTCGGTTCGGAGGGCGTGCAGTTCGGGGAAAAGCATGGACAGCGGCGCGGCCCAACTGACATCCAGTTGGCGCCAATCTTCTTCAGACATGGAGGCACGCAGCAAGCTGACCCAGGGCGCGAAAGGCATGCCGGTTTCCAACGGCTGGCAGGATGCCACCAACAAGCGTGTTCCGGCCCCCAAGCGACGGCAAAACTCATGCACCAGGCGGGTTTTTCCTGAGCCGCCATCGCCCAGGACGATCACAGCGCCGCCGCGTTTGCTGACGTTGATCAATTCAGTCAGCGCTTCTTTTTGTCCGATGAAGGGCACCGGCAGCCCGGGTTGAATGCTCCAATTGGGGTTTTCAGCGATTGCGCTGACTGTATGGTGAAGTGTCAAGCGTGGCTTGAGCGCCAGAAGGATTTCAGGGATTTCCCCGTCTCCGTCAGCTTCATAGAGTGCCTTAACGGCTTCGTAATGTTCGCGAGCTTCAGAAGAGCGCTGCGCGTTTAGATAGGCTTCAATCAAATTGCGGTTCAGGGTTTCGCTGTATTCGTCAAATTCGAGGGCCTGGGTTAGAAAATGAATGGCCTGATCCAGATTGCCAGTCAAGGTTTCATGTGCAGCCAGACGAGTCAGCAGGCGCAGGAAAAACTCTGCATTATCTGCGCGAATTCCTGCCAGCCAGTTTTCGAGCTCGGGAGAGACCGCCACATCATCATTTTCGATGAATTCGGCGCTATGCCAGATTGCGAGCGCCTCGGTCATGTTTTGATGCAAACTGGCATTCAGGGCCTGATCCGGTTTGGTTGCGCCTAATTGTTTGTTGATTTGCTTCGCTAAATCCCGGATTTTCAGCCAATCCACCTCCACCAATTGGGAATTGAGCGCGATAAACGGCAGGAAGGTATTGATCGACCCTTTTTCCTTCAAATCACTGCGCAGCTTGGAGAGCGTATCCGTCAGGGCCAGGCGGGCTTTTTCAAGTGGCTCGTCGGGCCAGAAAAGCTCCATCAGTGTTTCGCGGTGGACAGGTTTTCCAAAGGCTGCGAGGTAAAACAACAAGGCGCGCGTTGTCCGGCGCTTAATCAGCACAGGGACGTCATCCTTGAAGACAGCAGGCAGGCCAAATAACCGAATGCGAAGCATGGAAATATTATGACA
Source organism: uncultured Anaerolineae bacterium (assembly GCA_903838415.1). Classification (GTDB taxonomy): domain Bacteria; phylum Chloroflexota; class Anaerolineae; order Anaerolineales; family Villigracilaceae; genus UBA5195. Next base: position 5,993 of record CAILYI010000077.1, read on the forward strand.
AAAAAAAGGTTGTATTGCCATAGACAAACAACCTAATTTCGTCGGGGATTTTTACAGGGACAAAATGAAACTTACTTTTTTCCACCCTGGCTGGCGGTTTGCGCCGATTGTAAAATGTCATGCGCCGAGCGCAGCGTGCCCTCGGTCACTTCTCCGAGCATGTTTGCCAGTTCCAGCAGGCGTTCATCCCCTTCCATGCGCTTAACTTGCGTTGAGGTGCGTCCGTTATTGACCAGTTTCTGCACCTGAAAATGCTGGTCGCCAAAGGCAGCCAACTGCGGCAGGTGCGTAATGCACAGGACCTGGTGCGCGCGTCCCAAATGCCAGAGTTTTTGCCCCACCACGCCGCCCACGCGTCCGCCAATGCCCTGGTCGATTTCGTCGAATACCAGGCTGGGGATTTGATCGGCGCGGGCCAGCACGTTTTTGAGCGCCAACATGAGACGGGATGTTTCGCCGCCCGAGGCGATTCGGGCGAGTGATTTCAACCCTTCGCCTGGATTCGGCGCGACGAGGAATTCCACCCGATCGAAGCCGCTTCCGTCAAACGCCACCCGCGAATCTTGCCCCAAGGGCAAGCCCTGGGCGTCGGGTTTGGTCTGGAAATCGACGCCAAAACGGGCCGATGCCATTTTCAGGTCATCCAGTTCGGTTTCGATGCCCCTGGAGAGGACGGTGGCAGCCTTTTTGCGTTTCTCAGAGAGTTTTTCGCCGCGCTCGGAAAGTTCCTTGAGCAAATCGGCTTCTTTGGTCTGCAAAATGTCAATTTTTTCGGCGGCGTTGGTGATGTTATCCAGGTCATTGCGGGCTTTGACTCCAAACGCCAGCACGGATTCAATCGTTCCGCCATATTTGCGCAGTAGACGGTGCATCATATCGAGGCGTTCTTCCGCGTCTTCGAGGCGCTTCGGATTGTATTCGATGGTTTCCAGGTAATCGCGCAGTTCGCCGGAAATGTCAGAGATATTTTCGAGCAGGGCTTCAGCGCGGGCGGCGAGTTCCGCCTTGCTGGTATCCACGCGCGCCAGGGAAGAAAGCGCGGCAGTGGCTTGTCCCAACTGGTCGGTGACCGCCGGGGTTTCAGGCGTGCCGTCATCCAGCAGCTGCAGGGCTTCCTGGGCGTTTGCCGCCAGCGATTCGGCGTTGGCGAGGCGGTCCCGTTCCTGACGGAGTTCGGCGTCCTCGCCGGGTTTCAGACGGGCGGCTTCAATTTCCTCGGCCTGGTAGGTGAGCATCTCTATCCTGCGCTGTGAATCGGCCTGGGCGGTGCGCAGTTCGTTCAAGTCGCGGCGAACGGTTTGCAGCTGGGTGTAGGTTTGACGGTAGGCGGTCAGCAGGGAGTCGGTGTCAGCGAAACGGTCCAGCAGCCCAAGGTGGGCGCGCGGGTCGAGCAGGGACAGGTGTTCCGTCTGCCCGTGAATATCCACCAAAAACGCGCCGATTTCCCGCAGCAGCGTCACGTTGATGGTGCGGCCATTGACGCGGGCCGTCGATCGGCCTTCGCGGCGCACTTCGCGCGCCAGGGTGACGTAGTTTTCGTCATCCAGCAGGTCTTCGCGCTTGAGAATCTCGTTGACGGATTCTTTGGTGGCGCCGGTCAGCTTGAAGACACCCTCCACGCTGGCACGTTCGGCATCGGTGCGTAAAACCGTGGCGTCGGCGCGACCGCCGAGCAGCATTTCGAGCGCGTCCATGATAATGGATTTGCCTGCGCCGGTTTCACCGGTGAAGATGATCAGCCCGGCGCTGAAATCGAGCTCGAGTTTATCGATAATGGCAAAGTTTTCGATGCGGAGTTCGCTGAGCATAGGTTATTTGAAGAGTTGAATACCAGAAAGCCGGTAATAGGCTGTGGGAACAGAAATGAACAGGTAGATGGCCTGGAAGAGAATGCCAAAAATGTTGAAGGTGAAGATTTGGAAGAGCCCAAGCGGCAGCGCTCCGATGATGATGGCCGCCAAAATGACTTTGAAGAGCTGTACCGAGCGATGACGCCGAATTGCAAAGCGGACGGCTTCGGCGATGACCACTCCGGCGACCGGCGCGGCGGCGGCTACCAGGATAAAGCCGAAGAAGCCAATCATGCCCAGCAGGCTGATGATGAAGCTCCCAATCCCTGAAAGCAGACCGGCGACGGTGAAGCCAAGTATGTAATCAATCCCTTCGGCGGTTTCAAAGGATTTTTGCTGGCTCTTGACGCATTCGGGGCAGCGGTAGCCAACCGGTGATTTAATGGCGCATTTGGAGCAAATCGGCTTTTCACAGCGATTGCAACGCAGGGCTGTTTCGACAGTGGGATGATTGGCGCAGTGCAGGGCGGTGTTTTCGCTCATCGAGGCAAACCTATGGTGGCGTTCTGATTCATGTGGGCGGTCAGGTTGCGGTAGAAATAACCGGGATCGCCGAAGCGGATAAATTTAACGGTGTCTTCCCCCACGTGGACATCGACGCGGTCATCTTCAGCCAGGCCAACCGGGATCTGACCATCCACGCTGAAGACGGCGTTGTCACTCAGGACGGTCATGCTAACGGTGGAGCCTTCTGATAGCACCACGGCGCGATCGACGGACAGGTGCGGGGCGATCGGAATAATCAGGATGTTGCGCAGTTCGGGCGGCAGGATGGGACCTCCGGCGGCCAGGGCGTAGGCGGTGGAGCCGGTGGCGGTCGAGGCGATTAAGCCATCCGCGACGTAGGTCGTCAGGTATTGTTCATCCACGCTGGCCTTGATATGGATTGGACGTAGAAATTGTCCACGGCTGACGACGACATCGTTGAGCGCTTCCCAGGAACCGAGCGATTCGTCGGCGCGGATGTGCTCGGCGCGCAGCATCATGCGATTCTCAACCCAGAATTCTCCGGCCAGCAGTTGGGCGAGCAATTTCTGCCAGCCGCCTTCTTCCACCTGAAACAGGAAGCCCAGTCGGCCTTTGTTGACGCCCAACACTGGAATCCCGTGCGGGGCGCATAAATGACCGGCACGCAGCATGGTCCCATCTCCGCCGACGGCGATCAGCAGGTCAAATTCCCCGGCATGGATGCGCTTGCGTAGCTTTGCATCGTAGAGCGAACCATGCGGAGCATCCATGCCCTGGTCTTTCAGATAGGCGGAGATGGCCTGCGCTTCCTCGAAGGATTCGGGCAGTTTAGGGTGACCAGTGACAACGATGCGCCGGGGAATATCTTGAGTTTCCATAGGGGTCAATTATAGTGCGTTTGGGCGGTGTCGGCGTAAAGCATTCCGCGCTACAGCTTCTGCTCGCAGACGTTGCGAAAACCGCACTTTGCGCAGCGCGCGGCGTTTTCATGCGAGCGGGACACTTCATCGCGGCGCTCGTCGCGGCGCATTTCGGCCAGGATGTCGAGCAGGGCGCTTTCCAGCGCCGGGGTGTAATCGACAGCAAAATCCCGATCTTCGTAATGGAGAATGCCGTAGGGCGGACGGTGGCCCGTCGTTTTTTCCACCAGCAGGCAGTAAGAAGCCAGCTGATAGATGTGCGCATCGTACGGCGCCTGCGGCGCTTTGCCGGATTTGACTTCGACGGGGATGGTATGCCCGTTTTTCTCAACCAGATAATCCGGTTTTCCGGTCAGGCCGAGTACGCCATCATAGAGCGGTTTCTCAACTTTGCTGCCCCAGGAACGCGTGTCGGTGTAGATGACACGTCCGCCCGGCAGACCGGCGGCTTTTTGCGCGCGCCCGGCTTGCCAGAACAGGACGAGCGCAATGATCAGCAGAATGAGACCAAGCGAAACGGCGATCATTAGTTCCCCAGCAGTGAGACCAGGCCGAAGGCCGTCAGCAGGACGCAGCCAGCCAGCAAAAGGATAAATCCCAGCGAGCGCATCAGCCCGGCCTCCAGGACGCGGCGGCCATGTTTGCGATGCAGGTCTGTCCCGGCGGCCATTTCGGCCTGGTTGATGGATTCCTGACCATTCAGGCGATACCACCAGGCCCGGCGGCAGTACAGGTAGGAGCCAATGTCAGAAGCGCGGACGGGTTTCATGGGGAAATGTCACAAGGGAGGGTATGGGTCAAGTAGTTTAGCACATTCATTCTATCATGTTTTTATTTGCCTTCGCGGCGTAGTGCGGGGCGGCTGGACAGGTTGAGCCTGTGGGATGGTGGATATAGGATGAGCGTAGGATGAACGAAAACAGCGGTAATTTTGTTTTGGTCAAAGACCAGCCTGGTTCGATAATTCCATCCCGCAATGACTTCACTCGCACGTTCAGCCGGTTGGCGCTGTTCAGTTTTGGCAAAGTCTGTCAAAACCAAACCTGTTTGCCGAAAAAAATCAATCGCACCACAGATAAACTTGGATGAACGAAGATACTAAAAAAATCTGCTTTTATCTGTGGTTATCTTCGGTGAATAAATTAAAGTCGGTTTTTTTCCGCCAAGCCGCCCCCTGCACTGCGGGGGAGAGCGATAAAGGTTTTGACTTTAAGAAAAGCGTGGCCATGCGGGCGATGATTAGCCAGTTAGGTTTTATAATTCAATCATGGCCGATCCCCACTTTTTTTATCCGATCGAAATTCGTTACTCGGATCTGGACCCGCAGGGTCATGTCAACAATGCGCGCTTTCTGACCTATTTTGAGCAGGCGCGCGTGAATTATTTAATCAACCTGGATTTGTTCAGCAAGAACCAATCGTTTCTCGAAACCGGCATTATTATCGCCGAGGCCAAAGTGACGTTTAAGGCGCCGGTCTATTTTGAGACGGAGGCTCGCATCGGCGTGCGCGTCAGCCGGTTGGGTAATAAGTCGTTCACCATGGAATATGAGATGTCGGATCAGGCTGGCAAGCTGTATGCCAGCGGCTCAACTTCGATCGTAACTTTTGACTACAGATCGCACGCCACCATTCCCGTCCCGCCCATGTGGCGCGAGAAGATTCTGTCGTTTGAAAGTTTGGAAAGTGCCGGGTAAGAGCGTTTCACTTTATTTCAAGAAAAGGATCAATTCCCATGGCTACTGTTTCACCTGCAACTGTTGATAGCGCTTTCCTGCTCGATTTTCTTGTCGAGCTGTTGAATACCCCCTCGCCCACCGGATTGGCTGAACCGGCGCTGGCTTTTACCGAGCAGACGCTGAAGGCTTTCCCGGAACTGACGCTGACGCGCACGCGCAAGGGGGCGCTGGTGGCCTGTTGGCCAGGCCAAAAGTCGGATGCGCCGCGCGCGCTGACGGCGCATGTCGATACGCTGGGGGCGATGGTCAAGGAGATCAAGCCCAATGGACGCCTGAAACTGACCAGAATCGGCGGTCTGCTGCTAAACGGAGTCGAAACCGAGGGCTGCTGGGTACTGCTCAATAACGGCGATAAGGTGCGTGGCTCGTACATGTTCGAAAAAGCCTCCAGCCACGTCCACGGTGCACTTGTCAACGAAACCCGGCGCAGCGAGGACAATATGGAAGTCCGGCTGGATGCGCGTACCACCAATGCTGAGGAAACGCGCGCGCTCGGCATCCAGGTTGGCGATTTTGTGGCGTTTGACCCGCGCGTCGAAGTGACCGACGGTTTTGTGCGCTCGCGTTTTCTGGATGATAAAGCCTGCGTGGCGACGCTGGTGGCCGCCATCCAGGCCCTGCATCAGGCCGGTCTCAGGCCGCAGCAGTCGGTTTATTTCCACTTCAGCAACTATGAGGAGGTCGGGCACGGCGCGTCAGCCGGAATCCCGCCGCAGGTGCATGAACTGCTGACGGTGGATATGGCGGCGATCGGCGATGGTCAGACTTCGGACGAGTACAGTGTGACGTTGTGCGTCAAGGACAGCGGCGGGCCGTATCATCATGGCTTCAGCCAAAAGCTGCGCGCGCTGGCCGAAGAGCACGGTATCGCTTACAAAACGGATATATATCCGTTTTATGGCTCGGATGGCGAGGCTTTCTGGCGCGCGGGCGGCGACGTGGCCGTGGCGCTGATTGGCCCCGGCGTGGATGCTTCACACAATTATGAGCGCACCCATTTGGATGCGCTGCTGGCAACCACCCATTGGATTATCGCGTATTTGCTCAGTTAGGAGACTCTATGAAACTGGATGCTGCTCTGCCCCCTGCCCCGCTGGCGGATGTTCCCGCCATTGCGCGGGCCGCCGAATCGACCGGCTTTTCGGCCATCTGGACGACTGAAACCCATCACGATCCATTTCTGCCGCATGCCCTGATCGCCGAGCACACCAGGCGGATTCATTCCGGAACCGGTATTGCGGTTTCCTTTGGGCGCTCCCCGGCGACGATCGCCTATACCGCCTGGGACCTGGCGGCGCAGTCGAAAGGGCGCTTCATCCTTGGGCTGGGAACGCAGGTCAAGGCGCATGTTGAGCGGCGTTTTGGGATGGAATGGCCCGCCTCCGTCACCGGCAAGCTGCGCGAGCAGATTCAAGTTATCCGCGCCTTTTGGGATACCTGGCAGCATGGCGTGCCGCTCAATTTTCGCGGCGACTATTACAAGATCACGCTGATGTCGCCCTTTTTCAATCCCGGACCGAATGAGTATCCCGAAATCCCGATTTTTATTGCCGGAGTCAACACCGGGCTGGCGCGCCTGGCCGGTGAGATGTGCGATGGATTCCATGCGCATCCCTTCAGCACGCCGCGCTATTTGAGCGAGGTGATACTGCCCGCGATTGAAGCGGGCGCGGCCAAAACCGGCCGCACGCGCGGTGATGTGACCATGGCCGTCTCTGTTTTTGCCGCCACCACTTCGGAAGAACTGCAAGCCTGCCGCCAGTCGATCTCTTTTTACGCTTCCACGCCATCCTACCGGCCGGTATTGGAGCATCATGGCTGGCTGGAAGTGGGCGAAAAACTATCCGCCCTGGCCGCGCGCGGACAGTGGGCCGAGATGCCCGAACTGATTACGGATGACATCCTGGCCGAATTCTGCACCTGGGCCGAGAGTCCCGCCGCGATGGCGGCCGCGCTCAAGCAGCGCTACACGGGAATCGCGGATCGGATTGCGATCTATATTCCCTTCATCCCCGGCGATAAGGATGCCTGGTGGCGCGAGTTGGCGCTTGAATTTGACGGAAACGAATAACGCCATGAAACGTATCCTGGTCACCGGCGCAACCGGCAAGGTTGGAAGTGCTTTTATCGCTGGCCTGCTGGCCGATCCGAAATTTGATTCGTTCGTGATGCGCGCGCTGTGTCACAACCGCAAACTTGAAGCGCAAACACGCCTGGAAGTTATCCAGGGCTCCCTCGCTGATCTTGAAACCGTCCAAACGGCTTTGGATAGTGTGACGCATGTCTTACACCTGGCGACTTGCAAAGAGACGCCGCAGGAGCTCATGGATGTGGCGGTGAAGGGCTTATTCTGGCTGCTGGAAACCTGTCGGGTCAGCCCCAGTTTTGAGCAGTTTATTCTGATTGGCGGCGATGCGGCGGTGGGACATTTTGTCTATCCCCATCCGCTGCCGGTGACCGAGCAGCAGAGACACAGTGCTTATCCAGGCTGTTACGCGCTCTCCAAAGTGCTGGAAGAAACCATGCTGGAGCAGTATTACATCCAATATGACCTGAATGGCTGCTGCCTGCGCGCGCCCTGGATCATGGAAAAGGACGATTTCAAGTACCAACTGTCCTTTGGCGAGGATGTTTTTGGCGGCCCGCGCTGGCGGGAGCTGGTCGGCGCTCAACAGGCGGATGAATTCATCCGCACCCGGACCATTCCGCTCATGCTCGACCCGCAAGGTGTGCCCGTTAAACGGAATTTCGTCCACGTGGATGACCTGGTCAGCGCGATTTTATCTGTTATCGACCACCCCAAGTCCCGTCAACAGACCTTTAACATCTGCATGGACGAGCCAGTCGATTACGGTGAGATGGCTCGCTATCTGGCTGAAAGCCACTGGCTGCCCTCCGTCGGCATCCGGACGCCTTATCATTCCACCTGGCTGGATAATTCCAAGGCCAAACTCTTGCTCGGCTGGCGGCCCGGGGTTGACTTGAAAGAGATGATCGACCGGGCCTGGAATTACCGGCGCGCCGCGGACGATCCGCGCATTGTTTGGTACCCGGGATAATGGCTGTTGTCGTCCGTTGTGGCGTCCACCGAATTGGAGCGTAACGATGATTTTCCAGCTAATGTATACCAGTACAGCTGCTCACCCGATGAGCGAAACTGAATTGATCGAGGTGTTGACCGAAGCGCGGCGCTTCAATGCCGAGCACGAAATAACCGGGATGCTGCTCTACCTGGATGGGACTTTCGTGCAGGTGTTGGAAGGCGAGGAGCAAACAGTGCGCGATCTATATGCTCGCATTTTGCTCGATCGCAGGCATCATGGTTGTAAGACATACCTTGAAGAGTACGTCCCTGAGCGTGATTTTACCGAATGGACGATGGGTTTTCGCAGCTTGCCGGGCATCAAACCCGAACAGCTGCCAGGGTTCGTCAATCTGACCAATTGGCGCGAAGATACAAACAATATGACTTTGCGGCGGGGTTCGCTGCGTAAGATTCTGCTCAACCTGGCGGCGGCCAATCGGGAGATCTAGCCCAAATTCGCGAGCTTTTCAATCCAATTTCAGGTTTTATCCTGCCCTATGACAACACTCATCCATGAACGCGTTGAACTGGCCCGCCAGGGTCAAAATCCCACTCTTTTGTGCAAAATGGAGTCGGGCTGGGTCGTCTTTAGCGATGTGCAAATTCTGAATGGTTACTGCCTGCTGCTGCCGGATCCCGTTCCGCCCGATTTGAACGCACTCTCCATCCCGGAGCGCCAGAAATTCTTGCGTGATATGTCGATCGTTGGTGACGCGCTGCTTGAAGTGACCAGTGCGGCGCGCATCAATTACGAGATTTTGGGAAACAGTGAACAGGCGCTGCACGCGCACATCATTCCACGTTATGAGGCCGAACCGGATGATCTGGGTAAAGGCCCGGTCTGGTTTTACGACTGGAGCCAGGCCCCGCACTTTGATTTGGCGACTCACAAACCGCTGATGGATAAAATCTGCGCGGCGTTGGAGAAACGCATTGCGCTGATTTAAAAAAAGCGGGGCGACCATTTTGTGGTCGCCCCGCTTTTTGGTTTCTGCTAAGGCTCATTGAGCGGATTGTGTTGCTGGTGCAGACGGTTGGCGCGGCGGATGAGCGGCAAGGCGGGCGTGATCAGCAGGCTGGCAAAGGCGATGGCGGCCTGCACACTCCACAGGCTGACGAGTCCCGCCAGCGGCCCGGAGGCAATCTGCCCGATGGCATCCACCTGGCCGGACATGGAGACGACCGTGGCGCGCGTGTCAGAATCCAGGCGCTGGTTGACCCAGGCATCGTATAAGGGGCTGAGCACGTTGCGGGTGATGCTGACCAACCAGACGGCGGCCACCGCCATAGCCAGCACGGGCGCAAAGGCAAAGCTGAAAATTCCCAGGGCCAGCAGGCCCGTCAGCCAGAACATGGCTTTCGCAATTGAGGGGGCGTGGGCAGCGTCGAGCCGTTTTTCCACCTGACGGGTGACCAGGATCGAGAGCAGCATCCCGCCCGCGCGCAGCAATCCAAAAAAGGCCACGTCATTCATCCCAAAAATGTGCGGAATCTGGAAGGTATCCACTAGGTATTTGACCCACAGCCGGTCCCAGCCTTCGGAGTACAGGCCGTAGATCAGTCCGACGCCCAGGACGGCCATCAGCGCCGGGCGCTGGCGCACCGCGGCCAGTCCTTTGCGGAAGATGTCGCCCATGTGCTGCCAGGTGTTGCGGTTTTCGGGCAGGACGGGTGCGAAGCCGGTTTCGGGCATGAGCAGCGCCAGCGCGACGGCAATCAGCGCGACGCACAGGCCACCCGCTAGGATGGGCAGGTTGACGGCGATGTTCCCGAGCGGGATAGCGATCAACATGCCGAGTAAGGCCCCGGCCAGGTCGAACTGGTTGGCGCGCAGGAAAGCGCGGTTGGCGTTGTCCTCGCCGATTTCGTCGGAGAGCCAGGCTTGCGTGGCGCCGCTGGTGAAGGTGAAGCCCAGGCCCCACAGGCTGGAGGCCAGCAGGATGGTGCCGAAGTAGGGAAACAGCCCCTCGATCACGAATCCCAGCCCCATAATGGCGTAGCCGATGATGACGGAGAGCCGCCGCGAGTAGGCGTCGGCGACGATGCCGGTGGGTACTTCAAAGAGCAGGATGACGACTTCGAGCGTGGTGCCGACCAGGACGAGCTGCAAGCCCGTCAGCCCGGCGACGGTGGCCTCGTAGTAGGAGGCCACAACGAAGATCATGCTGAAAAAGAGCGCGTTGCAGAACGTCAGGGCCAGGTAGAGTGGGTAAGCGGGGAGTTTTTGCATTCAGTCTCCGGGGGAGTTATGCTATACTTTAATCACTTTCGAGGAGATGGCGATGTCACAGATTTATAAATTACCACTCATGCTGGAACCACAACCGGAAGGCGGGTATGTTGTCACCTGTCCGCTATTGCCTGAATTAATTACAGAGGGAGAAACAGCGCAGGAAGCAATTCAAAATGCGAATGATGCACTTTCAGCCATGATCGAAGCTTTCCAACATCTGAAAAAGCCGCTGCCGTTGGTTCTTCAAGCGGAAAGAAAAGATTCGCCGCTTTGGCTGGAGACGGTGTTTTCGGTATGAAGTATCGCGTTGCGGCTCAAAAACTGCGGGTTTTGGGCTGTGAGGAGTTGCCCAGGCATGGCGCCGGGTCTCATCGCGTCTGGCATAATCCGCAAAACGGAAAGATTGCGCCTCTGCCCGATTGGGGCGCCAAAGACATCAAGCTGGGAACTCTGAGGGCGGTGATCCGCCAGTTGGGGCTGGATTGGCAGGAGTTTTCAAAGGCGAAATAATCCGGCCATCACAAATCGAGATCAAACCGGTAGACAGGGATATGCTCTGTCTACCGGTTTTGTATTGGGCAGAATGGCGGCGTAATTTTACACAATCCCCATAAACGAGGATGGCTTTTTGGGGAACAGGCTGGTCAGCAGCAGGCGCGGACGGTCGCCGTCCCACCAGCAGTCGGCGTAGGATTGGTGCAGTTCGTCCAGCGTGCGGTGACCGAAGATCAGCTGGAGAAAGGTCAGGTAGGGGAAGGCGATCTCGCCTTCTTCGGGGCCGGGGCCGGGTTGCCAGGCTTCGGCGAGGGCCAGTTTGCCCCGCTCAAATTCCAGGCGCAGGCCGCTGCGGTAAAAACTGATCCGCACGCCGCCGCTGAAGCCGGGGATGAGCGAATCTTCCAGGCGCTGTTCGAGCACCGGGGCAATGTGACGGATGAATCCGGGCAGGTCGGGAACGCGCAGGTACCAACAGTAGGGCGGGCGGATACGCGGCAGGCTGTCGCGCAGGATTTCGTAGACCGGGTGCGTGCTCGACAGCCCAAAGGTGAAGGCGGTGCATTTTTTGCCTTCGCTGGCGCAGATGGCCTGGCCGACTTCCCACATGTGGCGCACCACCGAGGGGGTGACCTCCAGCCAGGAGATGCCCGGCTTGAGTTCGTAAGCGGCGACGGCGACGGAGACGACCCACGAAAACCAGGGATGCGCCAGGTAGCCAAGCGGCTCGCCATCCGCGGCGCGCTCGATGATTTTCCAGACCAGGCGGTTGACGTTCTTCTCGCTGCGCCCGTTCAGTTCGAGGCGCCAGAGCGGCTCATCGCGCACGGCGGAGAGCAGGCTGCGGCGCGCGGCATAAGCGTAGACATCACCCAGAAACGGGATATCGGCTTCGGTGGCGGGGCGCAGCCGGTAGGGTTCAGGGGCGCTATCCGGCAGTTTGGGTAGATTCATCTCGAAGCCTGAGCGGCTGCCATCCAAATCGACGCACATTTCGTAGCCGAACAGGCGGTAGTAGAACGGGATGCCGGTGATGGCCTGCACCATTTCGCCGCGGTCGGCGCTCCAACGGTGGATTTCCTCGAACTGGGCGCGCACCAGTCCGCGTTTGCGGAATTCGGGCAGGGTGCCGACCAGTTCGGGCCGCCCGACTTTGAAGGGCAGGCCGTCATACGTCCAGATCTGGGAGATGTGATTGAGCGAGGAAACCAGTCGCCCGGTGGCCTGCTCCTCGATCAGGGTGAAATCACCCGCGCCGAAGGTGGGATGCGGCTTCTCGACCAGGTCGCGCGCCCATTGTCCGATGCGCTCGTCGGGGCCGTTATCGCCGTGAATCAGGGCGTTGAAATCGAATAGTTTTTGCCCGTCGGCGGGGGTGGAGCGGCGCAGGATCAGGCCGCGGGGAAGGCCAAGGTCAGGGTCATAGGTCATAAGGTCATAGGTCGTAAGGTCGTACGTAATAAGTCAAAGGTCTTGATTTATGATCTATGACCTATGACCAGCAACTGCTTCACATCCGCCAGCACCTGCTCGGCGGTTTTGAATTGGACGCCCTGCATGCCGAGCGCCTGGCAGGCGGCGATGTTTTCGGGCATGTCGTCGACGAAAACCGCTTCTTCGGGTTGGATGCCGAATTTGTCGAGCGCCAGCTGGTAGATGCGCGCATCCGGTTTGACGATGCCGACCTCGGCGGAGACGATCACATCGTCAAAGGGCGCGAGGAAGCCATTTTTGCGCATGTAATCGCGCAGGCCGTTCCAGGCATTGCTGATCACGCCGGTTTTGATGGCCGGGCGCACGGATTCGATGAAGGCCAGCATGTCGCGGTCAATTTTATCCCCGCCGAAGAAGGCGTCGGCGATGGACTGCCAATCGCTTTCAGGTTGTTCGAGGCGGCGGGCCACGTCGCGCCAGTGTTGTTCCTCGCTGATCAGGCCGATCGAGGCTTTTTTGGCGGTTTCGCAGCCAAAGACGAAGCGGTCGATCTGGTCGTAAGTCATGCCGAAGCGCTGACCCAGCTCGGTGCGCAGGGTTTTATCCTCGGTGCGGACGATCACCCCGCCGAGGTCGAAATAGATGGCTTTAATCGGCATAGATCATTCTTCCAGCATTTTCTTGTAAAGCGGGTGGATCTCGAAGGATTTTTTCGAGAGCTTGGTGGAGCGCCGGCACTTCGGGCATTGCGCGTCGTAGTGGGCGTGGCTGTCGTTCTTCAAAATTGCAATGGCATCGGCAACTTGTTCGTTGCTGAGCGCAAAGGGCATGGCGCATTGGGCACATTTGATTTGCATGGAAAGCTCCTTGTTGATGATGAACGGTAGGTCGAGCGCGGTTTTGAAACAGCATAATCGACCCCCTTAAGGATAACAGAAATATAGCCAATTAATCCACCCATAAATCCCGATCAAGGGACAGTTTTTGCAGACCGGATGACAGCGGCCGGGTATAATTCAGCCCACTTTCGTACCGGTCTTGTGATCTACCGCTGGAGCCCCCATGCCCATCCAAATTGATGAATTGAACCGTCTACCGTTCCGGCAGTTTCGTAGCTTATTCGCGTCCCTTGCCATATCTGGCGTGGATACGCTGCCTGGCACCTATCGAGCGGCTTTCGTTGGGCCAGCCTGGCTGAGAACTTCCGCCGGGCCGGCCCTGTCCGTAAGCGGACTTGGCGGCTGGTGGGGCAAGGAATTCTTCACGAATGGCAGCGCCATCAACATCATCCGGCGCGCCGGGGTCTTCAGTACGCGCTTCCCAATGAAACTGGTCCAGACTCGTTCGCTGATCGATCAAAAAGATGGTCTTTCGCTGCATTATGAAGCGGGCAGCCCTTTCCCATGGATGTTCGTGGTGGATGAAATCCGCTGCCTGGATGACAACAGCCTGCTCGGCATGACCATTGCCAACCTGCGCGGCCTGCGTGGCCTGGCTTTTCCCTTTATTTTGCAAAAATCTGAAACGGCCTGGAGGTCATAAATGGATTTTGATGCCATCGTCATCGGTTCCGGTTTTGGGGGCAGCGTCTCCGCCCTGCGGTTGAGCGAAAAAGGGTATCGCGTGGCCGTCATCGAGATGGGACGCCGTGTCAGCCGCGCCGATATCCAAAAGGCCAATCAATCTCCGCGGCACCTTTTCTGGATGCCGTCGCTGGGGATGAAGGGTTTTTTCACCCAGCGCTTTTTTCAGCATGTCAATATTGTTGGCGGAGTGGGCGTTGGGGGCGGCAGCCTGGTCTATGCGGCGGTTTTGCTCGAGCCGAAAGCGGCTTTTTATCGTGACCCGGCCTGGGATGGCACCGGTCATGATTGGGAATCCGAATTGCGCCCGCATTATCAGACCGCGGCGCGCATGCTTGGGCGCGTGACCTGCCCTACTTTTCATGTGCAGGATGATTTTCTGAAAAAGACGGCCGAGGCGTTGGGCGCCGGATCTACTTTCGGCCCGGTTCCGCTTGGCATTTATTTTGGTGGAGAAAACAGCCCGGATCCGTTTTTCAATGGCGAAGGTCCGCTGCGCAACGGTTGTATTGAGTGCGGTACCTGCCTGGCGGGCTGTGCTGCCGGGGCCAAGAATACTCTCGACAAGAATTATCTCTACCTGGCCGAGAAATTGGGCGCGCAAATTTTGCCCGATCGCAAGGTGACGATGATTCGTCCGATTGATGGTGGATATTCGTTGGAAATGACCAATCCGCTAACCGGGGAAGTCTACCCGTCCCTTGCCACCCCGCGCCTGATTCTGGCCGCCGGAGTTTTGGGCACGCTGGAAATTTTGTTCCGCTCGCGGGAGCGCGGTGCCCTTAATCAGCTTTCGCCCCTGCTTGGAAAGCGGGTGCGGACCAATTCTGAAGCCATCACCGGGGTGCTCTCGCATGACTCTTCCGTGGATATGAGTCATGGCCCGGCGATTTCATCCGATTTCCACGCCAACGAGCACACGCATATCACTCAAAACCGCCTGCCTGCCAGCTACTGGTTCATGAAGTTGTATTCCGGGCCGCTGGTGGATGGCGCCCGGCCTTTGGGGCGCGCGCTCAAAACCCTGCTCCACTTTTTCGTCCATCCGGTTGAATCGACGGCCTCCCTGCGCACCTTCAAGGATTGGCATAAGCGGATTACGCTCATTTCGACCATGCAAAGCTTGGATAACCAGATGGCATTTCGCTGGGCGCGAGGCATATTTTCGGGTTTTCGTCTGGGGTTGCAATCAGATACGCCGTCTGGAAAATCGTCCCCGACCTATATCCCGGAAGCCAACGCTGCGGCGCGGATGTATGCGCGTCTTTCGGCGGGCACACCGCACAATGCCCTGCTGGAAAGTCTGCTCAATATGTCTGTGACGGCCCATATTCTGGGCGGCTGTCCCATCGGCGCGGATGCGGAACACGGCGTCATTGATGCGCAGCACGAAGTTTTTGGTTACCCCGGCCTGTTCGTCATGGATGCTTCCGCGATCCCGGCCAACGTGGGGGTTAATCCCAGTTTGACCATCACCGCCATGGCTGAGCGCGCCATGAGTCTTGTGCAGCGCAGCGCAAGTTAATCGCTGTCGGTTGTGGAGTCCCCAAAGAAAATCTGGTTGCCGCCTTTTCGTTTGGCCTGGTACATGGCCTTATCTGCGCGGTCCAGGATTTTTTCCAATTCTTCATTTGGACCTGGTGACACCACCCCGAGACTTAGCGTAATTGAGAGTTCGCCCACCGCGGTATGGATTACGCTTCCATTGACGGAAGTCAATAGCCTTTCATAAAGACACCCGCTTTTTTCTCCGTGCGTCTCCGGCGCGATCACCAGGAATTCATCTCCGCCCAGGCGACCGAAAATATCATACGCCCGCAGTTGGGAGGTAATCAGGCCAACCACGCCCTGCAAGACTTCATCCCCAACCAAATGTCCATGCTGATCGTTGATGATTTTAAAATTGTCAATATCGAAAAAGCCGACGCTCAACAGGGCGTCATCGCTGCGCAGAACTCCGCGCCGGACTCGCGCCAATTCTCTGACAAACTGTTCGAGCAGGCCGCGCCGGTTCAGAATGCCAGTCAACGAGTCGTAAATGGCCAGGCGCGCCAGCAGTTGTTTGCTCTCAAGGTTACTGGCTTGCAGTTCGAGCGAACGTTGACCGACCCGGATTCTGGCCAGCAGTTCATCGTGGTCAAAGGGCTTCTTGATGTAGTCGTTGGCGCCAGCCTCAAGCCCGGTGGAAATATCGCCCCTTTGGTCTCTACCGGTAATCAAAATGATATAGGGCGGCTGTTCGGTCAAGCGGGCGCGCACCTGGCGAGTTACCTCCAGGCCATCCATGCCGGGCATCATCCAATCCAGAATCACCAATAGCGGGGCATCCGGTTGTTGGAGGACTTTCCAGGCAGTTGGACCATCCACGACAACAATCAACTCGTAGCCCCACTTTTTCAGCAGGCCAATCAGAATGGTGCGAGCGGTCAGATCATCTTCGGCAATCAGGATTCGCATGTCATGTCCCGGTCAGGCGGCTGCGGGAGCCAGCTGACATTGTCAAAAGTTTCATCGACCCACGACCTGTTCTCGGTTGGGGGTTCTACCAATAAGATTCTTTCCGGCGCGTTCGCTGTCAGATGCACATTGTAATTCCTTGCTCAACGCGTTTTTCAGGCGCGCGAACTGTAATTCTAGGGCGGCCATGCGCATGGCGGGCAAGTCACAATTTTTACCACAGGTTTCCATCTCAAAAACAATTGCTCTCAACGCTTCGCCGCTCAGGTTGGCGGCTGCGCCCTTGATGCTATGGGCCTGACGTTCGGCGCAAAATATATCATCTTTTTCCAGATAATCTTTCAGCGCCTCGGCGCCGTTGGAGGCGATATCAGCTACCAGCAGGACGCGCACGCCGGGTTTTACCGGAAGGCGAGAGATTCCGTTGGAGGAGCGCCGATTCTTGAGCAGCTGGTTTTTGCCAGCCATGACACTGTCCGTCAGGTGCGCGTCAGAATTGACGAGTGAGGTAATCAGGATATTGTTCAGTTCTGAATAACGCCGGTTTATTGATGGTCGACTGGCATCCAGATAACGAACTGAGAGCCTTTGCCAACTTTGCTGTGAACCTTGATGGTGCCTCGGTGTTTTTCCATGATCGAACGGACGATGAACAAACCAATCCCCGTCCCCTGGATTTCTTCCTGGATGGCGTTTGTGCCTCGAAAGAAGCGATTGAACAGCATCGGGATATCTTCACTTAGAATGCCAATACCCGTATCTACGACCGAAATTTCGATCCCGCCGTTAATTCTCTTCAATAAAATGCTGACACGGCCCCCGACCGGGGTAAATTTGATGGCATTCCCGACCAGATTCACAAAAACCTGGGTCAAGGCGTTTTCATCGGCAAAGACCACAAATGAGTTTCCGTCCAGCGCGCCCATGGTCTGCAAAGACAGCTTGATCTCTTTTTCGCGGGCAGGCACTTCAAATTGTGACATGGCTTGCCGCACGATTTTTTCGCTATCAATAAACTGGAAATGCCACTGCGCCTGGTCACTTTCCAGGCGTCCGGCGCTTAACAGGTCTTCCACGAGGGTCCGCTCCCGCCCCAATTCGCTCTTTAGGATTTTCCAATACTCCAAACGTTCTTCATCGGTGGCATCTCCATCCAGCAGGTCAATCATCAGGATCATGGTGGCGATCGGGGTGCGTAATTCGTGGGTCGCCCGGTTGATGAAATCGGATTTCATCTGTTCCAGGCGGGCCCGGTCGCTGACATCCCGAATAATGGCCGTGACTTCATCCGCGCCGCTATCTTTAAAGCGCGCTTCAAAGACGTGCGAGGAATCGCCCAAGTCAAGGGAAAATTCCATGGTTTTGTTTTCTTTGGTTTGCAGCACCTGATTGATATGGTTCATGGCTTCTTTCATCAGATGGTCGGGCACTATGTGGCTGATTGAACTCCCGACAATCTGTAAAGACGCTGGTAATTCATTCGCTGAGCTTGGTTTGTAATCTGTCACGGTGCCATCGCGATGAATTCGAAGAATCATATCTGGCACTGCGCTGAGCAAAGCCGTATTCCGTGCTTCGCTTTGCAGTAGATCGTTTTGCATTTTTATGTGCGTCAAGGCGTTTGACAGGATATCTCCAGCCATTTTGATTAATAAAATGTTATCCGGTGACCAAACCCGCTGCTTCGTGACTGCGTCGAACCCGAAAAAGCCGACCAGGGTATTCCGTGAAACCAGCGGCACTACCAGCACCGATTGGACGGACTGCGCTTCCAGATGCGTCCGCTCGGCTTGCGCCTCCGCAGGGAGTTGAGAGACGAGCGGGATATAAACTTCCTCCAGCTTTTCCAGCTTGCTCATCAGCCAGGGGAAAAGGCCGGTGGAAAGCGCCTGCATTTTTTTGATTTGTGGCTCAATTCCTGCCGCACACCATTCGTGCGTGTTGCTCATCGAGGCTGTATCGTGGTCAAACTGGAAAACATAACTGCGGTTCACCTGCTCCAACTCACCCACTCGTCTGAGCAGGTTGTCAATTTCCTGGTCAATTTCTGATGAGGGCAGGTTGATAAAGCGGGTTGAAATCGAAGTCAGCGTTTCTTCAAATTTTTGTCGATATTCCAACAACCGGGTCTGTTTGAGACGTGCTTCTTCCGCCGCTTTTCGCTCAGTAATATCCCGGCTGACTCCGATCAAAACATCCTGGTTGCCCCAGCGTCCATGCACCACTTTCGTTTCAACGGGGATGTAGCTGCCGTCTTTTCTGAGCAAATCAAGGTGGCAGGTATCCAGCAAACCGTCCAGCATATCCTGCACAATTTTCCAGGCGTAGGCGCGTTGTTCGGCAGGATGCACTTCCAGGACGCTGACCTCCAGCAATTCTTTTTTCGAATATCCCAGGCTGTCCAGCACTTTTTGATTGACCTCGATGATGCTGCCATTGCCATCGAGCACAAAAACGTAATCCTGCAGTGAATCAAACATGCTGCGCAGTTCATTTTGGCTTTCTCGCAGTTCATCCTGGGCCTGGAAGCGGGCGATCATGTTCCCGATCTGAAAAGCGAAATTTTCCAGCGCATTACGGCGATACTCGGGCATGTCATCAAGCGTATGGGATGCGACGTTCATGCAGGCGATCACGTTGTCATTAAATTTTACCGGGATGATCGCGGAAATATGCAGGCCTTCATTCATGGCGATTTGATTTTTGCTGGTTGGCAGATGCAAATAGGGCTGATAGATGGGTTCACCTTTCATCACCACATTGTATTGACCTGAACCGGTGGGAAACCTGCTGGCCCGGGAAACAAACGCCTCTGAAAGCCCCTTGTGAGTCATCAATACCAGGTCACGGCTTTTTTGCTCGACCAGATAGATGCCGCCGCAGTCCATATCCGCAACGTGCAGCGCTAAATCCAATACCAGCGGCAGTGCATCCGCCGCAGCGGATTTCTGCGCCAGCACAATGGCCAGGTTTCTTTCAATAATGGCAATCTCTTCTGCCTTTTTGCGCGCGGTGATGTCGCGGCTGATGCCAAGGATGCCGATGGTTTTGCCATGAATATCCTGAAAGGGTGCTTTCAAGGTGTCCAGGAGAATTTCTTTACCGTCCGGGTATTTTATCCACTCTTCGTTATGACGCTGCTGCTTTTGTTCCATCATCTTGCGGTCGTTTTCCCGGAAAACTTCCGCCATTTCACGATCAAAGAAATCAAAATCGGTTTTATTCACAATTTCATCGAGCGGTTTCCCGATCACCCGGGCAAATTCTGGATTGCCTCCCAGGTAAACACCTTCCGTATCCTTGAAAAAGGTGATATCCGGGATTGAATTCAGTAAACCTGAAAGCAGGGAATTTTTATTGGACAATTCAGCTTCGATATTTTTTTGTTCCGTGATGTCGACGCCGATCCCCTGGATTTCGTAAAGATTTTTGGCATCATCCTGAATGATGCTGTCTTCCCAGCTAATCCAGCGCCAGCCGTTGGCTGTCATCACGCGCTGTTCAACCGCGATGCGATAGGGCGGCACTTCCAGCCCTTTCATCGCTTCCAGGGTTTGGGGGAGGTCATCCGGGTGCACCAACGGCGCAAATGATTTTTCGATCAATTCGTCCAGACTCTTGCCAAACATCGCGCAGTAAGCCTGATTGACAAAGACAAGGCGATTTTCACGATCCACACGCACTACGAGTGTGTTTTGCGAATCGATGATTCCGCGGTAACGCTGTTGACTTTCGTTCAGGGCTTGCTGATAGGCTAACTGGTTGCGGTTATCACGCGGCATACAAATGACATAGGACTGGTTTTTATATTTTCGACGGGCGACGGGGATTTCCAACGGGATTAAATTTCCGCTGCGATGTTTGCCGTAGACGATTCGGTTTTCTCCAATTTGGCAGGAACCGCTTTCGCTGGATAGCATCTCTTGCAATTTGCCTTGATGATTCCCCATAAATTGCTCTGGAATAAAAATTTCCAGGTTTTGACCAAGCGCTTCGTTGGTCGGATACCCAAACAGAGTCACAGCGGCGGAATTTAAATATAAAATCCGCATGGCTTCATCCAGAATAATGACTGCATCAGGCAGAATGTCTGCGAATTCAGCAAACGACCAATCTAAAAAAGTTGATTCCAGTGGTTTGATTTCCCGGAATGAGCTGGTTCGTTTCGTCATTTTCATCTCAATTCTGTTAGGGTGTTGGGAAGAACCAGGCCTGACTTTTTTGAAAAGCAAATACCTGGCCCTTATCCCCCTAATCATATCAAAGAATGCAGCATTTCCAAATCTAAAACTTGATGATCGGGAAGATAGTATTCAAGCCCGGCAAAATGTTTATTTCCGAAAAATCGAATTGTAGATTTGGACTTGCTGGTATTGCACTGTGTAAGAATCGTTTCACACGGGAACCGCAATTCCAAGTTGAAACCGGGGCTCTTGCCTGATGGCGCTGATTTGTTATTTATCGCCCGCTTCCTGTATGTTTTGGCTGGAGCAACAGCCCATAGCGAGAATCGTGTGGAAACGATCGTAAATTTGCCAGTCGGGGAGTCCTGCGTTATAATTCGTCTTATGAAACAGCTAACCGCCTCCCACAAGTCAACTGGACGCCGATCCGCGCCACATATATCGAGACCTATTTCAATCTGACCACGTCTGGAAGCTCAGGCCGATGCTGAATTTTCGCCCACACAGGACAGTCACTTTGAAAAAGGTGGCTGTCTTTTTTATATCATCTGCGGGCGTGGGGTCCGCAGTACGAACCAACCTTCGCGCAAGGAACGCGAAAGGAGTAGAAGATGGAACTTATCACTGGAAACATTCTCAAAATCAACCATTGGCCCGATGGCAAGATCATCGGCATTGCCAAAAACATCGCGGCTGAACTCGCCCAACAGGGCCTTGACCGTGAGTCGATTCTCGCGCGGCTGGATGCCGTCCGGCAAAACCCGGGGCAGTTTCTTATCGATGCCCTGATGGCAGATTTGGCGCGGGAGTGCCTGCGCCTGGTTCCGAAAGCAGCCGACGAGTTAGACGAACTGCGCGAGTCGCCCCTGCCCTATCCGATCTGGGGCCGCGCAGGGATTGACGAAAGTTCGCTGGCCCAGATGGACAGCGCCATGCGTCTGCCGGTCAGCGTGGCCGGTGCGTTGATGCCCGATGCGCATGTCGGTTATGGATTGCCGATCGGCGGCGTGCTGGCCACGGACAATGCCGTCATCCCCTACGCTGTGGGGGTTGATATCGCCTGCCGGATGCGTCTTTCAATTTATGAGGTTTCCCCCTATCTGTTGGGGCAAAAGAAAGGCCTGTTCGAAGACGCGCTCTGGGAGCGCACCTCCTTTGGAATCGGCGCACAGTGGCAGGGCAAGCAGCGCGCCGATCATGCTGTGCTCGATGATCCGGCCTGGCATGCCACTCGCTTGCTGAAAAGCTTGCAGGATAATGCCGCGCGCCAGTTGGGCACCAGCGGCACTGGCAATCACTTTGTGGAGTGGGGCGCCTTCCGTTTGCATGAGCCTTTGTTGGGCCTGAAGCCGGGTGATTACCTGGCCTTGCTCTCCCACAGCGGTTCGCGCAGTGTCGGATTCAAAATCGCAGATCGCTACAGCAAACTGGCGATGGAAAAGCATCCCGATCTGGATAAAAGCATCCGGCATCTTGCCTGGTTGTCACTGGATACCGAGGAAGGACAGGAATACTGGCTGTCGATGGAACTGGCGGGTCGCTTTGCTTCCGCTAATCACTACATCATCCATAGGCGGGTGGCCGAGGCGGTCGGGCTGAAGGAAGCTGCGGTGGTGGAAAACCATCACAATTTCGCCTGGTCCCAAACCATGCCGGATGGGAAGACTGTCATCGTGCATCGCAAGGGCGCAACCCCGGCGGGCAAGGGTGTGTTGGGTGTCATTCCCGGTTCGATGGGGGATGCCGGTTACGTGGTGCGCGGCCGGGGCTTGAGCGATGCGCTCGACTCCGCTTCGCATGGCGCAGGGCGTTTGATGAGCCGTAAGGCTGCCCTGGGTTCGATCAGCAAAATCTCCCGCGATGAATATCTCAAGGAGCGCGGCGTCACCTTGCTGGGCGGCGGGCTGGATGAATCACCGCAGGCCTACAAGCCGATCGAACAGGTCATCGCTGCGCAGCAAGAATTGGTCGAAGTGCTGGGGAAATTCTCTCCGCGCATCGTCCGCATGGCGGCTGAGACTGGAGATTTTTAGAAAAAAGGTGTACCGGCAATTTTCGCCGGTACACCTTTTTTAATTTTCAATTCAGCAACATTGAGCTGTCGTTGGTTTATCGTTCGCTCGTTCGCTCGATGAAATCCCATTTATTCCCGTACAAATCTTCAAAAACAACGACAGTGCCATACGGCTCCGATCGCGGCTCTTCCAAAAACACGACGCCTTTGGCCCGCATGGCGTTGTAGTCGCGCCAGAAATCGTCCGTGAGCAGAAACAGGAAGACTCGTCCGCCGGTTTGATTGCCGATGGCTTTTTCCTGCTCGGGCGTGACAGCCCGGGCCAGCAGCAGGCTGGTTTCCATTGAACCGGGCGGGGCGACTCGCACCCAGCGTTTGCCGTTGCCCAACCCCGTATCTTCCAGTAGCGTAAAATCCAGCTTTTGGGTGTAAAACGCAATCGCTTCGTCGTAATCACGTACGACCAGGGCTAGGGAACCGATTTTTTGCTTCATCATCAGGTTTTCCTCCTTCGAATCTTACCAGCATCACAAGCTTTGGGTGCTGATTTCCTTGCCGGGGCGCAATTCCTTCTCAAACTTGTCGAACTGGCGGGCGATGTGCATTCCGGCGCGTTCATACAGGCGCAGCGCCCCGGTCAGACTTTCCGCATCCACACCCAGCCCGGCGCGTTTTTGTCCGCGCGCACGGAAGGCCGCGAAAGCGTGCTGAAGCAGGGCAAAGCCCAATCCCTGTTTGCGCCAGGCGCGACGCATGCCCAATTCGCTGACCCAGCCGCTTTCGGCGTCTTCCTCGTCGACGGGGCGGCACAGGCAAATGCCAGCGATTTCATTCCCGTCGACAGCCACGAACCAGAATCGGGGGTCGTACCCCGGCATATCGATCAGGTTGTGCCTGAATTCTTTGAAGCCGTGCTCGAAGGGCGGTTCCACGAAATCAAAATGATCGCGGAACGAGTCGATCAGGCAGTGATAAACCGCCTCGGTCTCGCTGACCGGGTCATAGGGGCGGATGGTGAGGCCCGCGGGCAGGGCGGGAACTTCCGGCGCGGAATCCAGATCGATTTCCATGCGGTAGAACGAGCGCAGGGGCGTCCAGCCCAAATTTTTGATGATGCGGATGCTGGCCGGATTGTGATGTTCCGTGCCGGTATGGGCCGACACGCGCAAACCGGGTTCCACCAGCTCGAGCGCTGCCCTGGAGCGATTTTCTGCCCAAGTGAGCAGGTGCTCCCAAACGTGATTTTCCATGTGGTCGGGATGCACATACACCCGATTCCAGGGATGAACCGGCGGTTTGTCAATCATCCAGCATTCCACGAGACCGACCAGGGCTCCATCAGGCGCAAAAACGGCGCGGATGTCGGTTTCAGGGTTGAAGCCGTCGTTCAGCCAATCCAGGCGGATCAGTTCCGGGTCGTTCAGGTCGTTGCGGCCGTTTAGTCGCCGGGAATGGGCGTTGACCAGTTCAAAGCAAAGCTGATAGTCCGATAATTTCCCGGCGCGGGCGGTAAACCCGGCCGGGAGCATGTCTGAATAAAGTTTGGTTTGCATAAGTGGTTCCGTTTTTTGATTAAAAAGCTTTTAGTTGCGCCGGGCGCAGTTCTTTTTCATACACTTTGCGCGGATTTGTGCTGACGGCTTTCTGATAGAGACTCATGATGCCGTTTTGAAGGCTTCCGGCAGCTTGCGCCAGCGCAGACCAACCCAGGTTGCGATAGAGGGCTGTCACCTGCGGCCGCACTGCGCTGGGGAGCGTGCGTGGAGCAAAACGGACGCCCGGTTCGAGCACATATAACTCGGTCATGATACGCACTTCCGCCCATTTTAGCAGAACCGTGCCAACGCCGCGGCCTTCATAATTGGGATGGACGCAGCCCCAGACCCACGGCTCCGGGCAGTGATGGGTTGTCCACGTTTCGACGTAGCCGACCAGCCGTCCGCGCGTATCAAAGACGAGGCGCGCATCAAAGGACGGGTGAAAACCGGGCGTCAGCCATTCGGCGCGTACTTGTTCGCTGCGCAGAGTCGCTGCGCCGTAGTCGCTTTCAACGCGGATATTGAGTAAATCGGTCACGGCCTTCGCGTCTTGCATAACCGGATTGCGAAACTCAAATCCGTCGGGTAAAGATGTCATGGGTGATACATATTTTATGGCAGCCATCAGGCCTCCACTTACTTTCATTACGAACTGTCAATACATGGCCGAATCCTTCAGCCATTCTTCGCGCAGCACGCCCATGAAAACCACATCCCAACGCTGGCCTTCACGCATCATCATGCTACGCTGGCGTCCTTCGATTTTGAACCCGGCCTTCTCATACGAGTGGATGGCGCGCGGATTGTAGTCGAAGACATCCAGCGAAACCCGGTGCAGGTTCAGTTCCATGAAGGCGTACCGCAGGATGATTTTCATCGCGTCTGTGCCGTAGCCCTTGCCCCAGAAAGCCGGGTCGCCAATCCCAATGCCCACAAAGGCATCTCCGTGGACTTTCATCTCGCCGCCCAATCCAAGCGAACCGATTAACTGGTCGCCATCCAGGGTGTGGATGTGGAATTCGTGGGCCAGCCAGTCGTCCAGGTGTTTTTCGATCCAGGCGCGGGTGGCTTTGGCAGAGTGGACGATCGCCGGATCCATATCCAGCAGGCGGGCATATTCACTATTGGTGCGCCAATTGACCCAGGCGCTCGCGGCGCTTTCCGGGTCGAGGGCGGCCAGTCGTACCAATTTTCCAGTCAACAGGTCAGTGCTAAGCATGGAATTTCTCCTTCCATTCATCAACGAGCAAGCCAAAATGGCAGATGTCCCAGCGGCGGCCATCGCGGGCCAGGGCCTCGCGGCGGCGGACTTCTTCGCTGAATCCGGCCTTCAGGAACAGCGCTCGCGCCGCTTGGTTATATTCCGGGATGACGGCCGTCAGCCGAAACAGATTCAGCTCAGAAAAAGCGTAGCGCAGCAACAGGCCAAGGGCTTCGAAGCCGAATCCTTTGCCACGATCTTCAGCCGCGCCCAGTCCCAGGCGGATAAATCCGCTGCCATTGGGCCACGAAATCCTGCCAAGTTCACCAAACCCGAGCAGGCGTTCATCTGAACTGGCGCGGATGCGAAAATGGAACAGGTTTTTATCTTCATCGATTTCTTTTTCGAGCATCTCGTACTTTTTCTTCAGCTGAAAAACTGAGAGTGGACGCATCGGGTCGATGTACATCATGCGCATGAAAGCCGGGTCATGCGTCCAGCGGGATTCGATTTCTGGGTCTTTTTCGTGGTCAATCGGACCCAGGCGAACAAATTTCCCATCAAAGAGTGGAGCGGAGATATCCATTGGAATTCCTTTCAGTTTGAAATGGCGCATAAAAATAAAAACGGCCACGGGTTTTGCCGATGGCCGCCAAAATTTAGAATTTTGACAAATAAAAAGGCCACGGCGAGTGCGCCGTAGCCAGGGTTTACGATAAATCGTGAAACTTATCTGGAAGCAGGCGCAATCCAAGAATCAACAGCCAAACCACCGCCAAGGCTGGCGGCGCAAGAGCTGGAATAAACTTCAGTGCGGGCGATGCTCATGAATTGCGACTCCTTTCTGCAAAGATTAATTTCTAATGAGAGTCTATCACGGCCAAATAGCCCCGTCAAGGGAATTTTCCAATCGCCCGGGGAAAAACCAAATCGCATAATTGACTCCCCTTCTGACCTGTGGTAATATCCCGAAACAATTCAATAGCCCCAATACGGCACTCTTATCCAGAGAGGCGGAGGGACCGGCCCTATGATGCCTCGACAACCGGTTAGGCTTCAGCATTTTGCTGATTCCTAAAATCGGTGCCAATTCCGACAGAAAACATCTGGGAGATGAGAGGGCAGCCGAGCCTCTGCGCAAAATGCCCTTTCAGTTTGACCGAGGGGCATTTTCTATTCAAGGAGACGATTATGAGCAACACTTTTATGAATTCCCCCAAACTGCTGTTCACATCCGAATCTGTGACTGAAGGTCACCCTGACAAAATTTGCGATCAGGTTTCTGATGCTGTTCTGGATGCCTGCCTCGAGCAGGATCCGTACTCACGCGTGGCGTGTGAAACCGCCACCAAGACCGGTTTCATCATGGTGTTGGGTGAAATCACCACCAACGCCTTTGTCAATTTTGATGACCTGGTGCGGAAAGTTGTCAAAGAAATTGGCTACGACAGCAGTGAAAAAGGGTTTGACGGCAACACTTGCTCCGTGCTGTCAGCCATCGCCAGCCAGAGCGCGGATATCGCCCTGGGCGTTGATCACGCCATGGAAGATAAAAGCGGCGAAATGACCGACAAAAACATCGAACACGTCGGCGCTGGCGATCAGGGCATGATGTTCGGTTTTGCTTGCAATGAAACCGACACCCTGATGCCGATGCCGATCTACATGGCGCACAAACTGAGCCGCCGTTTGAGCGAACTGCGCAAAGATGGCACTCTGCCCTGGCTGCGCCCGGATGGCAAGAGCCAGGTCACCGTGGAATATGCCTACGGCAAGCCCAAGCGCATCGACACGGTGCTCATCTCCACCCAGCACGCCCCTGAAATCTCACACGCCGAAATCGTCGAACAGATCAGCGAGCACATCATTTTCCCCACTTTGCCCAAAGACATGGTTGATGATAAGCTGAACATCTACATCAACCCTACCGGGCGTTTTGTGATCGGTGGCCCAATGGGCGATGCCGGTGTGACCGGCCGCAAAATCATCGTCGATACCTACGGCGGCATGGGCCGTCATGGCGGCGGCGCTTTCTCGGGTAAGGACCCCACGAAGGTCGATCGCTCCGCCGCTTATGCCGCGCGCTGGGTGGCCAAGAATGTGGTCGCTGCCGGGTTGGCGGATCGCTGCGAAATTCAGGTTGCCTATGCCATCGGCGTGGCGCATCCGCTCTCGATTAACGTCGAAACCTTCGGTACCGGCAAAATTGCCGATGAAAAGATCAGCGAACTGATCAGCCAGCATTTTGACCTGCGCCCCGGTGCCATCATCCGCGATTTGGATCTGCGCCGCCCGATTTACCGCAAAACCGCCGCCTACGGTCACTTTGGCCGCGACGACGTGCAATTCCCGTGGGAAAATACTGACCGCGCTGCAGCCCTCAAAAAAGCTGCCGGGCTGTAAACGCTTCAAAACACAAAAAATGGGATGGCCATTACCGGCCATCCCATTTTTTAATCCAAGGCATGCCACTTGCGGAAAAAATCTACCCGTTTGCTGATATCCGGCTCGGGATGGATGGACGGATCGTCCACCCTTGGAGGCTCGCTGCCGGTTAATGCGGCGAAGACGGCCCGGATGCCGTTGGCGACGTTGCGCGGATCGTAGCCGCCTTCCAGCACGAAAACGATTTTTCCGCCGCAAATTTCATCCGCCAAATCAACCAGTTTCCTGGAGATGGCATAATATCCGGCACTAGAGAGTCCCAGCGAGGTGAGGGGATCGTTCCAGTGTGCGTCAAACCCGGCTGAAACGAGAATCAGCCCGGGCTGAAAGGATTTTGCCAGCGGCGCGAGGGCTTCGTCAAAGAGCCGGAAAAAGCATTTGTCACCGGCATACGCTGGCAGGGGAAAATCGGCGATGCGGCCTTTAGCGTGCGGCGCGCCATCCATGGCGCCGCTGCCCGGATAGATGTTTTCCTGGTGCGTGGAGAAATACCCGGCGCGTGGATTGTTCCAAAAGGCTTTTTCGGTGCCGTTGCCGTGATGCGCGTCATAATCGACCACCAAAATCCGTTCAACGCCGCTGACCAGGGCATCCTGCGCGGCGATGGCGATGTTGTTGAACAGGCAGAATCCCATGGCGCGCTCTGGTTCGGCGTGGTGCCCCGGCGGGCGGACGATGGCAAAGGCGTTTTTGGCCTGTCCTTTGACAACCGCCCTGCTGGCCGCCAGGCTTGCGCCAGCAGCCAGCAGGGCTGATTCAAACGATTTGGCGGTCACAAAGGTCGGGGCGTAGTCGATAATTCCCGGCCCGGCCTGGCAGGCCGCTTCCAGTTGCGCAATCATCCCGTCAGTGTGGATTCGGCTCACTTCATCCACGCTTGCGGCTGAAAACGGGCTGGATTGAATCCCCGGAATTGCATCCAGGTTGAGAAGATCCAGCCGCCCGGGTCGTTCGGGGTGATCGGGGAATGCGTGTTCAGGCGCGGGGGCGTAGGTGTAAATCGTGCTCATGACAATATTTTACTCTTAAACGATTACCCGGTATGTCTTTAGGACATACCGGGTAATCTTGAGGGGGAGGGACACCACCGATTGGGGCATGGGGGGGGCATGCTTGACCAATTTGTTCGGTGAGGACACCAGTTGTACCAATAAAAGGAGGCAGGTGTCGTTAGAGATATATTACACCTACTTTACCTGATTTATATTAATAATGGATTAGAGTTTGGAACGATCGTCCGCGCCCTCGTCAAACAGCGTCAGCCACTCTTTGAGCTCGTGCTCGCTCATGCTTTTCTTCTCGGTCACTGGCGGACCGGCGCGCAGGGTTTCGATGACTGTGGCTGAAAATTCTTCTGACGAGATGACCTGTGCCCCGGCGGCCCTGGCATCAGCCTGAACGCGACGATCGGATGAGACGACGCTCCAGTTTTTGGCGGCATTTCCCAGCTTTTTGAGGCGCTGACGGATGGCTTCGTCGGCGATCAGCGGTCTGCGGATGAAATGGG
This sequence comes from uncultured Anaerolineae bacterium, assembly GCA_903838415.1. Classification (GTDB taxonomy): domain Bacteria; phylum Chloroflexota; class Anaerolineae; order Anaerolineales; family Villigracilaceae; genus UBA5195. The sequence goes on from CAILYI010000077.1 coordinate 35,145, forward strand.
CGGTGACCTGTCCCATTTTGCGAGTCTGGGGAACGGCTGGCGGGGCGTTATCGAAGTAAATTTCCACCTGGGCCCGGCGCGAAAGACGACAGAATTCATTCAGGCGATCAACCAGGTCGGTTTCATCGTCGAATGATCTCAAATCCAGACCCATTTTGGGGATCAGGTTGTGGCCGTCAATCAAGTAGGGCATGGAGCGATTATACACACGTCTCACTCCAAAGCTACTCTTTCGCGGCGAATTTCGCAGATTGACCAAAAATGGCCGACTCATTCTTGCGAGTCGGCCATTTTTGTTGATTTCAGGTTTGGTGTGACGGGATGTCAGGCGGTTGCGACCTGTTTTGTGGTCACTTCGAAAGTGGGCGGATTCTCAAGATGCTTTTTGACGGCGCACAGTTCGGCGGAGCGGATGAGCGAGTCGCGGTATTTTTCGGGGAAGGATGGCGGGATTTGGATTTCAAGGTCGATCTTTTTGACCATGCCGCTGAAATCGCTGTGAATGCGCTGAACGATGCGGATGCCCTCGGTGGGCAGTCCGCGCTGGTTGCAGAAACCGAGCACATAAATCCCGGCGCAAGTCCCGATGGAGGACAGGAAAACGGCAAAGGGGGTGGGGGCGCTGGCGGAGGGTGGCTGATCCGTTTTAACGGTGTGCGGGCCAAAGTGGGCGTCGACGCGGGCGCCGCCGGGGAAGTCGATGATCAATTCCATAATGGTGTAGTCTCCTGATTGAGAAATATCATGTACAAATTATTTGTGCTTTCTGGTGTTTTTGATGCTGTTTGCGTGGAAAAGTTGCAGATTCGCTGGGAATTGCTTGAATTACACCCTTGACAGTCTAATTTATGGATGATATAAACGCGGACTAACAATTCAATTTACGCTCTTATCCAGAGAGGCGGAGGGACCGGCCCTACGAAGCCTCGACAACCTGACCATTTCATGAGTCAAGGTGCCAATTCCGGCAGTACGATCTGGAAGATGAGAGGATGGTGAACGCGCGCAGCCTCTTCTTAACTTTCCGGAAGAGGTTATTTTTTTCTCTTCTGGATAAGGGTGGAATTCAACTAACTCTAGGAGGAGTTACAATGTCAACGAATTCACGCAAGTTTGGTTTTGCCACTCGTCAGCTTCATTCCGGCTACAGCCCCGATCCGGCCACTGGCAGCCGGGCAGTTCCCCTGTATCAAACCACCAGCTATCAATTCAAAAGCACAGAACACGCGGCCAATTTGTTTGCCCTGAAAGAATTGGGCAATATTTACACGCGCCTGATGAATCCCACCACGGATGTGCTCGAGCAGCGCATCGCTGACCTGGAAGGCGGCGTTGGCGCGCTGGCGACCTCCTCCGGGCACGCGGCTCAGTTCCAGGCCATTTTCACGCTGTGCGGCGCGGGCGACCACATCGTTTCGTCCAGCCGTTTGTATGGCGGCACCTACAACCAGTTCGCCTATTCCTTCCCCCGGCTGGGCATCGATGTGACCTTTGTCGATCCGTCAGACCCGAAAAATTTCGAGGCCGCCATCCGCCCGAATACCAAGATCATCTACGGCGAAAGCCTCGGCAACCCCGATATCGCCATCTTCCCCTTCGAGGAAGTGTCCGCGATCGCCAAAAAGCACAACATTGTGCTGATGATCGACAACACCTTCGCCACACCCTACCTGTTTCGCCCGTTTGAATGGGGCGCGAACGTGGTCACGCACAGCACCACCAAGCTGATCGGCGGACACGGCACCAGCATCGGCGGAATCATCGTCGACGGCGGGAATTTCGACTGGACGAGCGGCCGCTTCCCCAACTTCACCGACCCGGATCCGTCATACCACGGCCTGGTCTACTCCACGCTGACGCAGGTCGGCCTGCCGCCCTTCATCATCAAGGCGCGCGTCCAGATTTTGCGCGATTTTGGCGGATGCCAATCGCCGTTCAATGCCTGGCAGACCATCCAGGGCGTTGAGACGCTATCCATCCGCGTTGAGCGTCACTCCCAGAACGCCCAGGCGGTGGCCGAATATCTCGAAAAGCACTCCAAGGTCAGCTGGGTCAAGTACCCCGGCCTGAAGAGCCATCCCGACTACGCACGCGCGCAGCGCTACCTGCCCAAGGGAGCGGGCTCTGTGCTCGGGTTTGGCGTCAAAGGCGGGGCCGAGGCCGGTCGGAAATTCATCGAGAGCCTGCAACTCTTCAGCCACCTCGCCAATGTCGGGGACGCGAAATCCCTCGCCATCCACCCCGCCACCACCACCCACAGCCAGCTCAACGACGAGCAGCTCGTCTCCGCCGGTGTCAGCCCCGATTTTGTCCGCCTGAGCATTGGAATCGAGGATATCGACGATATTCTGTGGGATCTCGACCAGGCGTTGAACGCGTAGGAAGTAGAAAGGTAAACAAGTAGACAACAAATACCTGTTTCCTTGTCTACTTGTTTACCTTGTATTCTCCCGGAGGCCCCATGCCCGTCAAAATTCCTAATACCCTGCCTGCCCGCGTAATCCTTGAATCGGAAAATGTTTTCGTGATGGGTGAGGCGCGCGCCGAACATCAGGATATCCGCCCGTTAAGGGTGGCCATCCTGAACCTGATGCCGACCAAAATTGCCACTGAAACGCAACTCCTGCGGCTTTTGGGCAATTCGGCGCTCCAGGTGGATGTGACACTGCTCCACACCGCCAGTCACGAAGCCAAAAACACCGATGCCGAGCACTTGCTCAATCACTATGACACCTTCGAACAAGTGCGCAATGAAAAATTTGACGGACTAATCATCACCGGCGCGCCAGTTGAACAGATTGACTTTGAAGAAGTGGATTACTGGCCAGAATTGACCCAGATACTCGACTGGGCTGAGACGAATGTCGAATCCAATTTCTACATTTGTTGGGGCGCACAGGCCGGGCTGTATCATCGCTACGGCATCCCGAAATATCCGCTGCCCGCCAAAATGTTCGGCGTTTTTGAGCACCATACCCTGGCGCCCACCGAGAAATTACTGCGCGGTTTTGACGATACCTTCCTGGCTCCGCACTCGCGCCACACCGAAATCCGTCGCGCGGATATTGAGAAGGTGCCCGACTTGCAAATCCTGGCCGAATCGGACGATGCCGGGGTGTACATCGTCGGCTCAAAAGACGGACGCCACTTATTCATCACCGGTCATTCCGAATATGACCCGCTGACGCTCAAGGGTGAATACGACCGCGATGTCAGCAAGGGCCTGCCCATCAACGTTCCGCGCAATTACTTTCCCAACGACGACCCGTCCAAACCTCCGCAGGTGCGCTGGCGCGGACACGCCAGCTTGCTGTACGCCAACTGGCTCAACTACTACGTTTATCAGGTGACGCCTTACGATCCCGCCCAAATTCCATCCGGCTCGACCCACGGCGATTTCTAAAAAAATGGAAAGATGAGAGCGCAACATGCTCTCATCTTTCCATTTTTTAGGCTACTTGTGCCGCTCGAATCACGTATAATAACGGCAGGAGTAAGCCATGAATAAAAAACCTTCTCAAAGCATCATTCCGTCCCAGGGCGGCGTTTTAAAAGACATCACTCTGCGCGCAAAATTGGTTTTTCGCCTGCTGGGCGATAAGCGCGTCAGCCCCTGGATAAAACTGATTCCCATCGGCGCGCTCGTTTACCTGGTTTCCCCGATCGACCTGATTATGGGCATCCCCGGTCTCGACGCGCTCGACGACGCCGCCATTCTGTGGCTGGGCTATTACACCTTTATTGAACTTTGCCCGCCAGAAATCGTCCGCGAACTGTCCAAAAATATTGTCAGCAACAACTCGATTATTGATGAAGCCACGCAAGATGATGACGAAATCGTGGATGGTGAGGCGACTGACGTTACCGACAAATAGGAGCCATAGATGACTCCCCGCTTCCTTTTTACTGTTATTCTGATTCTGGGTTTCTCTCTGACGGGTTGCGGCGCTCCAGCCCCGAGCCAAGCGACACTTACTGCCCCCACCGCCGCGCCGCTGACAGTTGCCACCGTCACAGTCAGCGCTCCTCAGCCCGCGCCGACCGACATCCCGCCGACTTCCACCTCCGTCCTTGAACCGACGACCGTTCCCGCGCAAATCCCCGACGCCTCCGCTTACGTCTGGACGCCTGTCATCAACGGTCTGAACCATCCCAGCGACATCCAGTCAGCCGCGGATGGTTCAGACCGTCTTTTTGTGCTCGAACAACCGGGGCGGATTCGCATTTTTCAGAACGGCATTCTGCTCGAAAGGCCATTTCTCGATATCACCGATCGCGTCGGCAGCAATGGCTCTGAGCAAGGGCTGCTTGGCCTGGCTTTCCACCCCAAGTTTGCGCAAAACGGCTGGTTCTACGTCAACTACACTGATTTTGACGGCAACACCCATATCGCGCGATTTACCGCCAGCGGCGACTCAGCTGACCCGGCCAGTGAAAAAAGTATCCTTTTTGTGCCGCAGCCCTTTCAAAATCACAACGGCGGCGCGCTTGCTTTCGGACCGGATGGTAATCTGTACATCGGCCTGGGTGATGGCGGCTCGGCGGGCGATCCTTACGACAACGCCCAATCCGGCAATTCGCTGCTTGGCAAGATTCTGCACATTGACGTGGATCACGGCGAAGTCAACCCGGAAATTTGGGCGGCCGGTTTGCGCAATCCCTGGCGCTTTTCCTTTGACCATTTGACCGGCGATTTGTGGATTGGCGATGTGGGACAGAATCTGTACGAAGAAGTTGATTTTGTCGCGGCAGGTACGCCCGGCGGCTTGAACTTTGGCTGGAAAAAAATGGAAGGGAATCATCCCTATAAAGGCGGCAACCAACCGGAATTCACCGCACCGGTTGCCGAGTATTCGCACGCGGAAGGCTGCGCCGTCACTGGCGGGTATGTCTATCGCGGCGCGGCGCTGCCAGCCTGGCAGGGAGTTTATTTCTACGCTGATTACTGCTCCGGTACAATCTGGGGTTTGACCAGTCCGCCGCTCAGCGTAATCCAACCAACAGTTTTGTTCCAAACCGCTTTCAAAATCAGCACTTTTGGCGTGGATGATGCCGGGGAGCTTTACCTGGCCGATTACACCGGCGCAATTTATCGGCTGGAGAAAATCCAATAAAAATACAGGATGAATAGGATATTTGTCGTCCGAAATTATGACGTTGTCATGTGCTTTGATGACGCCTGTCACTGGCAAACATGTCAGACATATCGTAAACTAAGAAAAGTATTCGGAGGTGTTTAATGGCAGAAAAAAAATGGGAAGTTACCAAGATCCGTTATTGTGACCATGTGGGCCACGAAGTGGCCTTCGAAACCGAAGTCATCTATCCGATTGATTTCTTACCCGATGCTCCGCGCGTCACAGCCCGGCGCTGTTCAAATGCAAAAGAGTGCAACATGTTTGATCGCCCTACTTGCGTTTGGTGCGGCACCAATCCGAACCACGAACCCTTGTAAACACTGGGCGGATATCCTCCTGCCGCCTGTGAAAAACTCTCTCCTCCCTCTGAGTTGGTCAGGCTATCCCGCGATTACTCGCGGGATGTGCTGTTAAAACCCCAGGAATGCGGCGATCTCGGTGCTGGCCGGGTTGGCGAAGACTTCCTGCGGGCTGCCGATCTGCACAATTTCGCCCTGCAGCATGACCGCCACGCGGGTGGCCAGCCTGGCGGCTTCCTTCAAATCGTGGGTGATCAGTACCGTGGTGGTGTTGGTCTCGTTCAGGATGGATTTCAAATCGTCGAGCAGGCGCAGGCGCGTGGGGGCATCCAGTGCGCTGAAAGGTTCATCGAGCAGGAGCAGTTCCGGATTTAAGACGAAGGCGCGGGCCAGGCTGACGCGCTGCGCCTCGCCCCCGGAGAGTCGCGCACCTGGGCGTTTGCTCAGGGATTCGATCCCCACCCGCGCCAGCCACTTGTTGACCCGTTCTTTAATCTCATCTGACGGGAGTCCGCGGTAGCGCAGGCCGATGGCGATATTCTCGAAGACCGGGGCATCCAGTAGCAGCGGTTCTTGCAGCACCAGCGCAATGCGTCGGCGGTACTCCAGCGGTTTCAGCGCCGAAAGCGGCATCCCGTTCCAGTGCAGATCACCTTTCTCGGGCTGGAGCAGGCGCGCCAGTGTCAGCAGCAGGCTACTTTTGCCGGTTCCGTTGGGGCCGATCACTGCCAGCACCTCGCCTTTTTCCAGGCTGAGGGCTTTTATTTCCAGCACCTGGCGTTTATCTCGACAAACGGTTAAATCGCGAATTTCGAGCAGGGTGGTCATCGCTGTTTGGCTCCCCGCTGCTGAATCCAGGTCAGCGCGTAATTGATGAGGAATGTAATCGTTAGCAAGAGTGCCCCAAGGATGATGGCGCGTTCAAATTCGCCTTTATTGGTTTCCAGGACAATGGCGGTGGTCAGCACGCGGGTCTGGCCTTTGATGTTGCCGCCCACCATCATGGAGGCGCCCACTTCGGAGATGACGGAGCCAAAACCGGCCATCAGCGCGGCCAGCAGCGGCAGGCGCGCCTCGCGCCAGAGCGTCAGCACCATCTGCGGGGTGGAGGCGCCCAAGCCGAGCAGCTGCAGCTGCAGGCGCGGATCCAGCTGTTGGAGCGCGGCGGACGTCAGCCCGGTCACGACCGGAGCGGCGATAATCGTCTGGGCGATGATGATGGCGGAGGGCGTGTAAATGAGATGCAAATCGCCGAGAAACCCGGAGCGCCAGAGCGTCATGGCGACTGCCAGGCCAACCACGACGGGCGGCAGCGCCATGCCCGTATTGATGATACTCAGCATGAACGACCTCCCGGGGAATTTTGCCATGGCGAGCAATGTTCCCAGTGGCAGGCCAATCACCAGGCTGATCAGCGTGGCTATCCCTGAGACTTTCAGAGATAGCAGGGTGACTTCAAGAACTTCAGGATCAGAGAAAAGGCTGTTTAATAAATCCATAATGGTGCATAGTATACGAGAAAGCGGTTAAAAATAGAAAGTGGAAAGCAGCCAATTTCATCTACTTTCCACTTCCCCAGATTGTCCTTGAAACTGATTTTACTTCAAGCCGAGGTCGGCATCGGTTTTGGTGGCGTCGCCGATGAACAGGGCCTGGCCGTATTTATCGACACCGAATTTGCCAATCACTTCCTGGGTGGCCGGGTCGGTCATGAATTTGCCAAAAGCCACGGCGCCCTCGTAATTGACTTTGGGCCACTTGGCCGGGTCAACGGTGATGACGTGATAGACATTCAAGAAGGCGTTGTTGCCTTCGAGCAGGATTTCCAGCTGGAGATTGGCTTTGTTGGCAAGGAAGGTGGCGCGATCGGTGAGGGTGTAGCCGCCTTTTTCGGATGCAATTGTCAGCGTGGGGCCCATGCCCTGGCCGGTTTCCACGTACCAGGCGGGTTTCGTCCCGGCCGGATCGATAGCGGCTTTCTTCCAGAAATCGAGTTCCTTGGTGCTGGTGCCCGATTTGTCGGCGCGCGCGATGAAGGTGGCTTTGCCTTCGTCCCCGGCTTTGGCCATGGCAACGAACGCATCCTTGGGGCCGAGTCCTTTAATCGCGGCTGGGTCGCCGGCCGGGCCAACGATGATGAAGTCGTTGTGCATGATCAGCAGGCGTTCTTTGCCCCAACCATCGCTCATGAAAGTCTTTTCAGCGGCGGGCGAGTGGACCAGCAGGACATCGGCATTGCCTTCCTGTCCCATCTGGATGGCTGCGCCAGAACCGACTGCGGTGGTCTTGACCTTGAATCCGGTCTGCTGTTCAAAGAGCGGAATCAGCACGTCGAGCAGGCCTGAATCCTGGGTGGATGTGGTGGTAGCCAGGATCAAATCAGGGTTGGCTGGGCCAGCCGGGACAGCGGTGGGCGGGACAGCGGTCGGTTCGGCGGTGGGTGGGACTGCTGTTGGCGCGGCAGTGGGTTCCGGGGTGGCGGCTGGCGCGCAAGCGGAAAGCGCTACAGCCAGAACCAAGAACAGGGTTAGCAGGAAGTTACGGGTGGTGAGTTTCATCTTTTCTCCTTTTAGATCAAATCTTTGGTGTTGTTCGACGGATGCCGAGCACGAATAACGCTCCGAGCAGTCCGCCAATTAGTCCGTAAAGAATATGGCTGGCAATCGGATAAACCACTCCAAAGCGGAAGGAGCCGTATGACCAACCGGAGAGGATGGTGATGCCGAGTCTGATGACGGGCTTGGTGGCGTGCGCCAGCCCGCCGAGAATCATCAGGAACCAGAGTTTATCGGCGTAGCGCGGCAGGTAGCGGAAGGCGATATCCATCAGCGGGCCGGGCACCAAATAAATCAGCCAGATGAAAGGATCGTTTGCGGCGCCCCAGCCTGGCAGCATCGCCAGCCCGGCTGCGCCGAGGCTGGCGATGCTGCCAGCGCCGCGGAAGCGCGAGAGGGAGCGGCCCATGATTAACAAGGCCATCCATTCAATGCCGTGGTGGCCGGGCAGCCCCAATGCCAGGCTGAAACTGCGGTGCAGAACCACCGCCAGCGCGCCGCTGCTGATCAGCAGCGCGGCTTCCCACCAGGTCAGCGCCCACTCAGTTGGAAAGGCTTTTGATGCGGTCTTTTGCGAGAATGTGCCATTCATGATTTTGCTCCTCCACAAATAAGATAGCCTGGCCTCCGTGCAAAATGGGACGGACCCATTCGCCCACATTAACCAGAGTTTCGGGGGATAAATTCGCACCGTCAATCGGACGGATGCCATCGATATGTCCATGCGCACAAATTTCAGTGACCGGATGGATGCCACTCAGGTCGCGCAGGCCGGGCAGCCACAAAAAACGACCATCATTGCCCGCATGGTGCAAACCCACCGCCGATAGCGCGCCGATGATTCCGCCGTGCGTGCCCGTCAGCCCTTGCAGGCGGATTTCATTAGCGAGGGCGGTTTGCTCGGCTTCAAGCTGAGTCAGAACCACCAGCTTGGCGCGCGCTCCAAAAGCGCGGATCGGCGCGCTGACCGCCTCCCATTTTGCCAGGCACAGACCGGCGTCAGAACCGGGGGCGCTTTCGCGCAGCAGGAATTCGCAGCAGGCGTTCCATATGGCCGTCTCGTTTTCCGGTACGGCGTCCACGTGCAGGCAGGCCGAACTATTGTGTGACGTGTATGGAATTTCGGGCGAGACGAGCAATTGGTGACGGGTGATGCCCAAAGGACGGGCCAATCCATCCGCGCTGAGGCTTTCAGCCAGCTGACGGGCGCGATGCCCGGTGCCGCGGCTTTCGAGATTATCTGTATCGTCCACGCCGATTAAGTAGCGCATTATTTGACCTTGATCTCGCTGACATCCTTGGTCCAATTGGCTTTGGGGATGTAAGTGCTGGCGAGTTTGACGGTGCCGTGATTGTTGAAGTCGAGGATGGTGTTATCGTCCACCTGGGCCTTGGTCAATGTGGCCGGGCTGGAACTGCCGTTCAGGCTGACTTCGCTGAAATCGGTCACCCCGGCGGCTGTCAGGACGTCGCTGAGTTTGGGGCCTTCCTCAACCTTGCCATCGACCGTCAGATTTGCCAGCGGGAGCTTTTTCAGGTCATCCCAGGTCATTCCAAAACTGGAGCCGTCGGCTTTTACCACCTGAAATAGGGCAGTCGAGACGGGGGTGGGCTGAAGGGCCAGCGGAGTCTTGGGCGCAGTTTCAGCCGTGCTGGGTGTGGTGGTTGCTGCAGGCTGACAGGCAAAGAGCAAAAGGCTGCAAGCAAAGAGCAAAATATTCCTGAGTTTCATCCCTAATCTACCCCAACCATAATGTTGGAGGCCTTGATGACGGCGTAGGCTTCTTTGCCTTCGGTGAGCGCCAGACTGTCAACGGAGCAATTGGTGATGATGGAAACAATCTGGGTTCCGCCGGGCAATTCAATGGTCACTTCGGCGTTGACAGCGCCCTTGGTGATCTTGATGACTTTGCCTTTGAGAATATTACGGGCACTGAGTCTCATGGGAATTCTCCTATAGTGGGATTTGTTCACCGCTGTGGGCGGTGTTATAACCTGTCAGTGTGTTGAGCTCGCGGCGGAAGGATGCGGTTTGCAGGTGATCGAGCAGCGGCCCAACCAGTTTGGCCCGTTCATCCGGGATGATCAAGTCGTAACGTTCTTCAAATAAGGGGATAAAGTCCAGCTGATATTCTCGCGCCGCGGCCTGGATGCCGATCGTGGCGTCGGCTGTGCCCACATCGATGGTTTTGGCCGATTCACTGTGAGTGTGGACAAAATGTTCGTAGCCTCGGATCAAGCTGACGGGGAGATTAATCCGGCTGAGTTCTTTGTCGAGCCAGAGTCGAGTCCCGGAGCCGGGATTCCGGTTGACAAAGGTCACGTCTTCGCGGGTCAAGTCTTCCAGTGCTTTAATGCCTTTGGGATTGCCTGGTGCAAGAATTAATCCTTGCGTTCGATAAGCCAATGTGACCATTGAAACGGGGCGATCGGGGAACAGGTGACGCACAAAGGGGGTGTTGTATTCGCCGCTCGAGTCGAGCAGGTGTGCCCCGGCGATGTGGCACAACCCCTGGCGCAGGTTGATCAGACCATCCAGTGAACCGACCGGCAGGGTGAGCACGGTGATGTGCCGAGAGAGTTTACTGGCGATGTGTTCCAGCGCGGTATCGTGACTGCCCGAGAAAATGATGACGGGTTTATCGCTCTGGGGCAGGATGAGTTCCTGTAAAAGCAAGGCCGATGCTTTGGCGCGGTAGAATTTTTCGGTGACGCCGTTGGTGATTTTGATTTCAGTGATTTCAATCAGCCCGGCGGCTTCGAGTGTTTTGATGTGATGCCGTACCCAGGCCGGGGATTCGCCCATAGCGGCCCCGAGTTGGGTGAGCGTGGCGGAATCAGCCATGAGCCGGCGCAGGATGGTCATACGGTGCGAATCGGCCAATATTTTGATCTGTTCAAAGGCGTGCAGGGTTTGAATTTTTTCCATCGGCTGCCTCTAGGGAAAAACTTAACGGCACTCTAGTTTAGCACGGGGAAGGAAGGCAAGTCAAGATGCAGAGTAAATTTATCTCTTCAGGGATTTTGGAATGAAATTTGACAATACTTATCCCCTATGATAAAAGTTTATGATGATTTGCCCTGAATGTGGTGCGCCAGAAATGAGCTGTCAATCCGTTTTTGATGAATGTCTCGTTAAAGAATTCACGGATGCGGGTTATGGCGCTGTCCATCATTTGACGATGGCTGCTTACATGCTGCAGCACTCCAGCAAATTGAGTTGCGATGGCTGGCTGCATATGCGCGAGTTATTGAGAGAATTCCTGGTTGAAAATAAGTCACCCTCTTTTATCAGGCAGCAGAATAAAGATTTGGTCGACAGCGGCAAGCGCAAATTCAAAATCACCTCGCGAGACGGACAGCCCGTCATCAGCCAGACTGTGTGGACGAGAACAATCCTGAACATTCGTCTGGATAATGCGGAAGTCTACTGCGCTGATGTGACCGCGTGGGCGAAATCTGTGTTGGATGAGAGCGAGAAAATTGTATTTTGCGGGTAGGGGCTACCCTTCAAGGCCAACATTCGCATTTTTATGCCGAACCATCCTACCTGACAGCTTGATTTTTACGCGGGTCGCCCCTACTTGCTATAATGATAGCGAGCTTGCAAAAAATCGACCCGCTCCTCGCGCACCAGATAGACAATGTGATGCTCCTGCGTCAGTCGCCGCGACCAGCAGCCCGGTGCGATATATTTAAGTGGTTCGGGTTTGCCAATCCCATCAAATGGGTCGCGCAGGATGGCGTAGATCAGTGTTAAGACACGCAGGGCTGATTTCACCCTGAGCGGAGCCGAAGGGTCAACCCAATAGCGCAAATCTTCGATAAACTCAGGCTGGAAAACCGCATCACGCTTTTTCATCCAACCCCACCTCGCGGCGCAAATCATTGACGGATTGAGATTGTCCATCGTTTTTCAGCGCCCGCCCCAACGCGGAAAGCAGCCGTTCGGCGTTTTCCGGCGAACGCAGCAGGTAGGCGCTCTCGGTCAGGCTGGCGAGTTCATCGGCAGAAATCATGGCGACATCCTCGCCGCCGCGCCGGTGGATGATGACCACTTCGCGGTCTTGCGTCACCCGATCGAGCAGGCTGGCAAGCTGCTCGCGGGCACTGGAGTAAGTGAATTCGATAGTCATAAAAGCTCCTTTATTGTACAGGAATACTGTACAATAAAGAGTGTAAAATGTCAAGGATTGACCTAACCCGTCACCGCCAAGAAAACAAACAATCCGCGCCCTACTGATTCGATTAGAAAATTCGCGCAATTCGATGCAAAAGCCCCAGGAGTAACTTAATGATCCGTAAATACACCAACCGCTCGTACCTCGACGCCCTCGAGAAGAAAGTGCTCGTCTTCGACGGCGCGATGGGCACCAGCTTGCAAAATCTGCATCTGACCGCCGAACACTTTGGCGGCGAAAAACTCAACGGATGCAATGATTTCCTGGTCATCTCTTATCCACAGGCCGTTGAGACTGTTCATCGCTCCTTCCTCGAAGTTGGCGTGGATGTGCTCGAAACCGACACCTTCCGATCCAATCGCCTGACGATGGCGGAATATGGGCTTGGCGAGCGCGTGCTCGAAATCAACAAGGCTGCCGCAGCCCTCGCCCGCCGTCTCTGTGATGAATTCGCTGTCAAAACCGGCCAGCCGCGTTTCGTGGCTGGATCGCTTGGTCCGAGCGGTAAACTCCCATCCGCAGATGACCCGGAACTCTCCAATACCGGCTTTGATGAACTGGCCGATATTTTCCGCGAACAGGCCATTGGGCTGCTTCAGGGCGGCGCGGATCTGTTGCTGATTGAAACCTCGCAAGATATTCTCGAAGTCAAAGCCGCCATTACTGGCATCCAGAAAGCCTTTGAAGAGAGCGGTATCTATGTGCCGATTCAGGCCCAGGTCACTTTGGATGTCACCGGGCGCATGCTGCTCGGTACCGATATGGTGGCTGCGCTGACCATCCTGGAAGGCCTGCCGATTGATGTGATTGGCCTGAACTGCTCCACGGGCCCCGAGCACATGCGCGAGCCCATTCGCATTCTTGGGGAACAGTCCACGCTGCCGGTTTCCTGCATCCCCAACGCCGGGCTGCCGCTCAACGTCGATGGTCAGGCCGTCTATCCGCTCGAACCGGAACCATTTGCAGCGGCGCTGATCGAATTTGTCGAGAAGGATAAAATTTCAGTGGTGGGCGGATGCTGCGGGACGACTCCCGCTCATTTGAAACTACTGGTCGAAAAGCTGGATTCCCGCCCCCATCCGACCCGCTCCACCGAACCCACCCCGCGTCTTTCATCCTCCATAACGGCCATTTCCATGCGACAGGATCCGCCGCCCCTCCTGATCGGTGAGCGCTGCAATGCCCAGGGTAGCAAAAAATTCAAGCGTCTGTTGCTCGAGGAAGATTACGACGCGATCCTTGAAATTGCCCGCGAACAGGTCAACTTTGGCGCGCATGCCGTGGATATATCCACAGCCGTCACCGAACGTCCGGACGAAATCGAGTTGATGCGCAAAACAGTAAAAAAGCTGGAAATGGGTGTGGAAGTTCCGCTGGTGATCGACACCACCGAACTGGATGTGCTCGAAGTGGCGCTGAAGACTGCTCCCGGGCGCTGCCTGATCAATTCCACGCATCTTGAAGCGGGGCGCGCCAAGGCGGATAAGATTTTCGCCCTGGCCAAAACGCACAACGCCGCCGTCATCGTCCTGACGATCGACGAAAACGGCATGGCGAAAAGCGCTAATCGCAAATTGGAAGTTGCCAAGCGGATTTACGATATCGCTGTCAATGACCACGGCCTGCGCCCCGATGCGCTGGTCTACGATGCCCTGACCTTTACCCTGGCTACCGGTGACCCTGAATTCGCCGAGTCCGCCATCGAGACGATCGCGGGCATCCGATTAATCAAGGAGAATCTGCCCGGCGTCCTGACTTCGTTGGGCGTTTCCAACCTGTCTTTTGGGCTGGCTCCGCAGGCGCGTCCCGCCTTGAATTCGATCATGCTGTATCACTGTGTTCAGGCTGGTTTGGATATGGCCATCATCAATCCGGCCCACGTCACGCCGTACGCTGACATTCCCGCCGCGGAAAAAGAACTCTGCGAGGACTTGATCTTCAACAAACGTCCTGACGCTTTACAGCGTTTCATTGAACACTTTGAGAACGTTTCGCCCGCCTCCGCTGAAAATGCCGCCATCGATCCCACTGAAGGCATGACTCCCGAACAGCGCTTGCACTGGCGCATCGTACATCGTCACAAAGAAAACGTCGAAGCGGATATTGACGAGATTATCAATCGTGATAGTTTCCCAACCCGCCACGAATGCGCCGTTTTCATCCTCAACAACACGCTGCTGCCCGCCATGAAAGAAGTCGGTGATAAATTCGGCGCGGGTGAGCTGATTCTGCCCTTCGTGCTGCAATCCGCCGAAGTGATGAAAAAAGCCGTCGCGCACCTCGAAAATTACCTCGAGAAAGTGGAAGGCGTCACCAAGGGCACGGTTGTGATAGCCACCGTCTATGGCGACGTGCATGATATTGGAAAGAACCTCGTCAAAACGATTCTGGCTAATAACGGCTACACCGTCATCGACCTGGGGAAACAAGTCCCCGCTGAAACCATTATCTCAAAAGCTGTGGAAGTCAATGCCACTGCCATTGGACTTTCGGCGCTGTTGGTCAGCACCTCCAAGCAAATGCCGCTGATTATCAATGAGCTTCAACGCCGAGGACACAAAATCCCGGTGCTGGTGGGCGGCGCGGCCATCAACCGGCGTTTTGGCCGCCGCATCCTGTTCACCGACGATGGCGCAGCTTACGATCCCGGTGTGTTCTATTGTAAGGATGCGTTTGAAGGCCTCGATACCATGGATCAGCTCATTGATCCGCAGCGTAAACCGGCGCTGATGGCGCAGCTCCGCAAGGAAGCCGATATGGAAATGGGACGCGTCTCCCAGGCGCCTGCCCACCGTCAAACTGAGGGCACGCGCTCGAATGTAGTGCCCGCGCCGATCAAGCTGCCCGAAAAACTTGGTTTCCGCGTCGTCAAAGACATGCCGCTCGAAATGGTACTACAGCATCTGAATATTAATGAACTCTATCGTCTTTCGTGGGGCGCCAAAAATGCCCACGGCCCGGACTGGGAAAAATTGCAAAAAGAATTCGGCGCCCGGCTCGAAAAGATGACCAAGGCGGCGCTCAAGGAAGGTTGGCTCAAGCCGCAGGCGGTCTATGGCTTTTTCCCCTGCCAGGCGGATGGCGACGACCTCATCATCTACTCCCCTCTCCAGCAGGGAGATGGGTCGGGGGTGAGGGAGATTTCCCGCTTCCACTTCCCCCGTCAGCCGTATGATGAGCATTTGGCGCTTTCCGATTACTTCGCCAGCGTCGAATCCGGTCAGATGGATGTGGTCGCATTTCAGGTGGTCACTGTCGGTTTGGCAGCCACCGAAAAGTTCGATAAACTTCAATCGTCCGGCGATTACAGCGAGGCGTATTTCACGCATGGTTTGGCCGTCCAGACGGCAGAGGCCACCGCGGAGTATCTTCATCAGCACATCCGCCGCGAGTTGGGAATATCCGCCGGGCAGGGCAAGCGCTATTCGTGGGGCTATCCCGCCATCCCAGAATTGGAAGATCACCGCAAAGTGTTTGATCTGCTGCCTGTGGAGAAAGAACTCGGGATGCAGCTAAGCCCCGCTTATCAATTGATCCCCGAGCAGTCGACCGCGGCGATTATTTTGCACCACCAAAATGCCAAATATTACAGCACCGGCGAAAGCCGCGTGGAGCAGTTGATGAAATAATGCAAACTGTACGGCGTATTTTCCGCTCGAAAGCGTTGCCGCTCACCGCGTTGATTCTCTTGAATCTTGTCATTGGGCTGATTGTTTTGCCAGCTTACAGTGAGAGTTGGGATGAAGCCGGTTTGTTGGGCTATGCCGCGCGCTCTTTGCGGGCTTACCCGGCCCTGCTTAGCCCGGACCTGATGCCTGTCAGCCTGGTGCGCGGTGATGCGCTTTTCGGTGATCATGGCCCGGCTTTTGTGATGGTTGTTGTCTTGCTGCAGCGTCTTGTGGCGGCCTGGGGCATCCCTGTTTTGCAGGTTCAGGTTGATCATCTGGTGTATTTCCTGACCTTCCAGGCTGGGATCGTGGCCTTGTATTTTCTGTGCCGCCGTTGGATGAGCTCCTGGGCTGCTTTTGGGGCGACTTTGTCATTTTCCACGCAGCCGCTGTTGTGGGGACAGGCCTTCATCAATCCGAAGGATACGCCATTCATGGCTTTTTTCCTGGTTAGCCTGGCGCTTGGATTTTGGATGGTCGACAAAACGCCGGGCACTTTGCCCGCTGAAGGCGCTTCCGCGCTGTCCCTGCGCCGGGAATGGGACTCCGCGCCGTCAATTCGCAAAAAACGCTTTGTGCTGATGCTGACGCTCTGGTTCGTTTTGTCCGCGGCTTTATGGATTTTTGGCGCAAAGGTTGTTCAACAATTGGTAGAAAAAGCCTACAACGATGGAACGGTCTCGCTGCTTGGACGTCTGTTTCAACAGGTTGCGCCGCAGGCGCACAGCCTGCAGGCTGGCGACTATGTCCGTAAAGCGCTGGCCTTGCTAAACTGGATCCAACTTGGCGCGAGTTTTGCCGCCCTCGGCCTGCTTGCGTGGACTTTTGCCGTCATCGCCCCGACATCTTTCCGCGCTACTTTGAGCGGATTGAAAAATAAGATTACGGCTACGCTGGTGGCTTTTGTTTCGCCATCTGTGTTGGTGGCCGGTTTTGTGCTCGGTTTTACCGCCGCCATTCGGATTGTGGCGCCTCTTGCCGGGGTGATTGTTGTGGGATTTGCACTCTTGCGGAAAAAGGTTGCTTTGCCGCGGCTGCTGGCGTATGCCGTCATCTCCATTTTGGTGATGATTGCGCTCTGGCCGCATCTCTGGCCAGATTTATGGGAACGGCTGCTTTACAGTGTTTCGAACAGCTCGACCTATCCGTTGGAGATGAAAACACTCTTTGCTGGGCAGCTTTATATTGCCAATCAAATCCCGCGCGCGTATTTACCGGTTCTGCTCAGTCTGCAGTTGACCGAGACGACGCTTATTCTCGTCATTACCGGTATGGGAGTGGCCTTAGCCGCCCTGTTGCGAAAAAAACTGGCGTTTGAATATCTCTTGCTGCTCATTTTCTGGTTTTTCCTGCCATTTATCAGCTTTGTTGTTTTCAGAACTCCGCTCTTTGACAATTTTCGGCATGTCCTGTTTATTTTGCCGCCGCTTTTCATGTTGGCGGGCACCGGCCTCGACTGGTTGTTCGCCAAATTGGCATCACCGGTTGTTCGTTCTTTTGTGCTAACAGTTGCCATCCTGCCGGGCGTTGTGGCGGGCGTGCGCCTGCATCCGTATCAATACCTTTACTACAATCAACTGGCGGGTGGTGTTCCGGGCGCTTTTCGCCAGTACCAGCTCGATTACTGGTGCATTTCCTATCGAGAAGTGGCGCTGTATCTCAATCAAGTGGCTCCGCAATATGCGCGCATTGTTCCGATTGGACCATGGCATCTCATGCGTTTTTACGCCCGACCCGATTTGCAGTTCATTGACCCCTACACCGTTTCATCCTGGCAGGATTACGATTACCTCGTCATCAGCACGCGTGATAACCAGGATCTCAATTTCGGGCAATTCCAAACGGTTTTTTCCGTTGAGCGCGAGGGCGTGCCCCTGGCGGTGGTGAAGAAACCATAGCTATGCCGAAAATCATCCCCAGGCACCTGCCAATGCTTCTGTTGCTCGCCGTTTGCCTTGTCAGCGGCGCGTTGACGTTCAAGGACTTCGGCATCAGTTGGGATGAACCCAGCAGCTATCAGTACGGGCGCGAAGCGCTTTCGGCGTACGCACATCCCGCCAGTGAGCCAACCTACTCTGACAGCGATGGCCTGCTTCAATATTACGGCGCGGCGTACCTGGTCACTGGCGCAGCGCTGAATTTGTCAGCGCAATCCCTACATCTTGTAAACTTTATCCTTTTTCTGCTGGGCGTTGCCGTCTTTTACCTTTTGCTTGGGCGCTGGGTGTCGACTCCATCCGCATTCGCCGTGACGCTGCTCCTCGTCAGCCAGCCGTTGCTGTGGGGGCACGCCTTCATCAATCCCAAAGATATCCCCTTTATGGCGTTTTTCCTCGTCAGCCTGGTGGCGGGTTTTTGGATGGCGGATAAAAGCGAGGCTGTCACTGGCTGGAAGCGGATTCTGCTTCCAATTCTCCCCGGCTTCATCCTGGGATACGCCACCTCCACCCGTATCGTCGCTCCGTTGGCGGGAATCATCATCTCGCTGATGGTTTTGTACCGCTTGCGCTGGAAAGCGCTTCCGTTTTTGGGCCTGTATTGGCTCTCATGTTTCGTCGCCGTTTACGTTACCTGGCCTTTCCTGTGGCCGGATCCGTTTAACCGGTTTTTCGCCAGCCTGCAAACCATGACATCCTTCCCGTGGAATGGCAAAATCCTGTTTGACGGGATTGAATACCATGCCAGCAACCTTCCCTGGCGCTATTTGCCAAAGCTGATGATGCTCCAGTTCACCGAACCGGTTTTGCTGCTGGCCCTGGCAGGGATGATTGTGCTCGTTTTTCGGTTTCGCTTCCATAAAGAACTGATTTTCATCCTGCTGACCTGGTTCGCCCTGCCTTTCGCCTGGATTGTTCTTGCGCGGCCCACCATGTATGATAATTTCCGTCAGTTTTTGTTCATCACGCCGCCCATTTTTATTTCTTGCGCTCTCGCGCTGGATGAACTGCTTAAACGGTTGACAGGTTCAAAAATCCGGTTTTTTTTGTTGTTTCTCGCGGTGCTTCCAGGACTGGTTGCCGGAATCCGCCTGCATCCGTATGAATACATCTATTACAATTCTCTGGCCGGGAATATTTCCGGTCGCTACGAAACGGATTATTGGGCCACTTCCTTCCGCGATGCGGCGAATTACATTAATGAACACGCGCCGCAAAATGCGGTTGTCTCGATTGGCCCGTGGGGATTAATTCAAGAACTCCTGCGCCCCGATTTGAAAATTGATCGCGCCGAAGTTTCTGCCGATTCGGATTATGTCGTCATCTTCTCGCGTTGGAATTATGAGAAAAACCCGGCTTTTACCGGTCGGTCGGTTTATACTGTGGAGCGCAATGGCGCGGTTTTTCTGACCATTCAGCGTATGCCCTGATGAAAGTGAATTGAAATGACAGTCGATTTTTTCCAGCTTTTGAATGAAAACACTCTGGTTGCCGATGGCGCGATGGGCACCATGCTCAACGCGCGCGGCGTGAGTTTTGAAAAATGTTTCGATGAACTTAACCTGACCAACCCGGCCGTGGTGGCCGAAGTGCATCGTGAATATATCGAAGCGGGGGCGCAGATTATTCTGACCAATACTTTCAGCGCCAATCGCTATAAACTTGAAAAACATGGCCTGCAGGATAAGCTCGCCGCTATCAACACCGCTGGCGTGGAATTGGCCAAGCGTGTGGCGGCGGCCTCCTTCAAGGATGTGCTCATCGCCGGGGATCTTGGCCCGCTGGGTGTGCGCCTGGCGCCTTTCGGGCGCGTCCAGCTCGAAGACGCGCGCGCCGCGTTTGCCGAACAGGTGGACGCCTTGTGCGCCGCCGGGGTTGATTTACTCGTCATCGAAACGATTGCTGATTTGTACGAAGCCCGCGAAGCGGTGCAGGCCGCCAAAGAGCATTGTTCCAAGCCGGTCATCGTCTCGGTAACCTTTACGCGCGATGGACGCACCATTTTGGGTGATACCCCCGAAAAAGCGGCGCGAGTCCTGGCCGAATCCGGCGCGGACGTGATCGGCGTCAATTGTTCGGGCGGCCCGGCCCAACTTCTGCGCATTTTACGTCAGATGAAGCTGGCGGTCGGGGCCAATTCCCGGCCTTATTTTTGGGTCAAACCCAACGCAGGTTGGCCCGAGCAGGTTGGCGGGCGCATCATGTATCCGGCTGACCCTGAATACTTTGGCGATTACGCCCTGTCCTTCCGCGCCGCGGGCGCAAACATCGTCGGCGGCTGTTGCGGAACCACGCCTCATCATATCGCGGCCATGCGCAAGGCGCTCGATTCGGCTCCGGCGCAGAGCATCATCTTTTCGCAGCCTTCTGAAATTCCTGAAATATCTGACGATTCGGAAGTTGAGCCGCCCACCCGTCTGGCTCAAAAACTGGCGGATGGAAAGTTTGCCATCGCTGTTGAGATGGATCCGCCCCGCGGGCTTTCCACGCACAAGCTGATGGCGGGCGCCTCGCTGTTGGCCGAGGCTGGTGCGGACGTGATCGACGTAGCGGACAGTCCGATGGCGCGCATGCGCATGTCGGCCTGGGCCGTTTGTGACATCGTCCAGCGCAAGGTGGATGTGGAAACCACGCTGCATTTCCCCACGCGTGGGCGCAACCTGCTGCGCGTGCAGGGTGACCTGCTCGCCGCGCACGCCCTCGGCATCCGCAATGTGTTCGTGGTGATGGGCGATCCCACTTCCATCGGCGATTACCCCGAAGCCGCTGACAATTACGACATCGTCCCCTCGGGGTTGATCAAGCTGATTAAGCAGGGTTTCAATACCGGCCTGGATCATTCCGGAGCCAGCATCGGGCAGCCGACCAACTTCTTTGTCGGTTCCGCGCTCAATTTATGTCCGCAGGATTTTGCCGCCGAAATCAAGAATCTGCGCCGGAAATTAAACTCTGGCGCGGACTTTTTCCTGACTCAGCCCATTTTCGACCCGCAGCTGGCTGAGGCTTTTCTGAAGCGTTATTCCAGCGAATTTGGGGCGCTCGAAAAACCCGTTTTGGTGGGGATTCTGCCCCTCTTCAGCACCCGTCATGTCAATTTTTTGCACCACGAAGTCCCCGGAATCAGCATCCCCGAACCGATACGAGCGCGCATGGAAAAAGCAGGCGCGGATGGCGTCAAGGAAGGCATCCGCATCAACATCGAATTGGTGGAACAGATCAAGCTTTGGGCGCAGGGCATATACGTCATGCCGCAGTTTAATCGCTACGACGTGGTGGCGGAAATGATCGAAGCGGTCATTTAGACACGAAAATCAAATTGTCGAGGTTCTATGCTTCTCACGATTGACATTGGCAACACCAACCTGACGATTGGCCTGTACGAAGGCGAAAGGCTTGGCTGGCACTGGCGACTCGCCACCGACCATAACCGCATGCCCGATGAATATGGCCTGCAACTGCTGGGACTTCTCCAACACGCCGGGCATAATATTCACGACCTGATCGGGATTTCGCTTTCGTCAGTTGTCCCGCCGCTGACGGGACGCGTCACGCAGGCCTGTCGCGAATATCTTAAGCAGGAGCCACTGGTGGTGGATACGGGCGTCAAAACCGGAATCCGCATTCGCTACGAGGATCCAAAAGCCGTCGGCGCGGATCGAGTCTGCGACGCGGCGGCGGTGATGCAGTTTTATGGCGGCCCGGCCTGCGTCATTGATTTCGGAACAGCGACCACTTTCAACGCAGTCACGAAGCAGGGCGACTACCTGGGCGGCGCCATCACGGCTGGTATCAACCTGGCGGCCGAAGCGCTGTACACGCGCGCCGCCAAACTGCCGCGCATCGACTTGCAGCGTCCGCCCAATGTAATTGGGCGCAATACCGTCCACGCCATGCAGTCAGGATTATTGTTCGGTTACGTCAGCATGGTCGAAGGCATGGTGGAACGTTTTCGGAAGGAACTTGGCCCGGATATGAAAGTCGTCGCCACCGGCGGATTGGCCGAAGTGGTCGCAAAAGAGACGCCGGTCATCCAGCACATTGCCCCCTGGCTGACGCTGGATGGTTTGCGGATTATTTGGGAGCTCAATCAGTAGCTGGTTACTGTCCCAGCGCCGTGAAGACTGATTCGGGCAAATCCGACACTTTGTAGATGCGGATATATTCAATGTCATTGAACCAGATGACCTTTTCAGGGGTAGCCGGTTCCATGATTTTGATAAATCCATCCGGGATGTCGCGCCGGTTTTGTTGAGCATAATAAACCACGAGATAATCCGTGGCGCGTAAATTGTCGAGCGCGTCCTGATTCAGGGATGTAGTGGGTTTGAAAACGACCGTTTCACCGGGGAAATAATAGGAAAAGCTGCGTCCGTACCAGGCTGTGACGCTTAATTCCTGCGCATTAGGCTTGGCGGCGAGATAATGGGCAGCCTGTTCCAGGACTTCTGCATAGCCGTAGTTTGGGTTTTGACCGGGGAACAGCGCCAGCATCACAGGGTTGGAATAAGTGTAATAATACGGATACTGCGACAGCCCGCCCGCGCCGTGCAGCACTATCACCAGTAGCAGCATCGCAAAATTGAGCGCGGGGCGTTGAAATGTCTTTTTCCATGCTGCCAGTTGCTCGAAGGCAAATACAAAACCCAGCCCGGCGATCAAGTCTACGCAGACGAAACTTGTCATCACATAATGCGCTGCGTTGCGTCCACGCGCAATACCAAATAACAGCAGGAACAGGGCCGCCAGCGCGAGTAAATACGCGCCAGTCAGCCTCGTGTTTCGCTGTGTTGTGCGTGAAAATAGCATCCACATAACCAGCAACAGACCAAGCCAGGCGAAAGGCGTGGTGCGCCAGAGCATGCTGACCAGGTATTCAGGGATTCCGCCTGATTCCAGCGCAAAACGGCTGGTTTCCAGATCTTGAGTCACTTCTAGGCGGCCACCTTGAAAGGCATAGCTGAAGGCATTTCCATATACTTTGTAGATCATATCGCCTGGTTTGGCCCACATGCCTGGCCAGAGAATGACATATGCCAGCACAGCCACGCCCAGCCAAATCAGCAGACTGCGAGTCAGATGCCAGAACAAGGCTTTTCGGGCTGCGGGGCCATTTTTCCAATCAGTAATAAACTTAACCAACAAGATCAGCCCCATCAACGGGAACAACACCAGGGCGGAGGACTTCGTCAGATTTGCAAGAGCAGCAAACAGCGCGGAAAATAACAGGTAGCGGTTTCCGCCAGTGCGGTACGTCCAAATCAACAGAGTCAGCACGCTCAAAATACTGAATAACGAAAGCATGCCCTCATGGTTGAGCAGGCGCGAGTGCCCCAAAAAAAACGGATCAACGGAGGCCAGTAGCACAGCCACGAGCGCCGTTTTCCGTCCCGTAAGCTGCCGCAGGCAAAAATAAACCAGCAGCAGCAAAACGCACACCACCAGCACTTCCACCACGCGCGCCCGCCAGACCAAATCCAGGGGCGGATGGCCGCTGGATTTCAAAAAATCGTCAAACTGCGAGCCTTTCCAAAAATATTCAGGCGCAATCGCCCGATAGGCGCGAAATCCCCACAGGAAACCGGCAGTCACGATCCACATGGTGGTGACAGCCGGATGATAATCGTAGACGGTGCTTCCGAAATCACCGCTGCTGATGCCGCGGTAAAAATTGGCGCCAAATTTCAACCAGTCCGGCTCGTCCACGCTGACAAAAGCGTCCAATCCCACCAGGCGGGGGATCAAGATCAAGGCTGCCAGGCAGAGTACGATGAAAACTTCGACGCGATGTTCTTTGCTCATGTTCTCTTTCCAATCTCGAGATATTGACATTATATAATGCCCCCGGTCAGAAATTGCGGTTTTCCTTTAAGCAAAAAAACTCAATTTGTGACCGTACGGGGTATAACTGTTGACAAACCTGCCGCGCAAAGTGGATGGGTCATTGGGGACGGCTTGTCAGGTATAATCGGGAGAATGTCTACCCTGAAACTTGCTTTCGTTTTGATGATTTTACTCGCGCTGACAGCCTGTTCCTCTGGCGGGCCAGCCAGCTTCCCGGCTGTTTTTGGTTCGCCGACCCCGCAGCCACCTACAGCCACGCCTGCGCCGCCGACTGAAACCCCGGTTCCGATGGCGATTACCGTCAACGCTGACGGAATTTCTGTGGATGAATTGGACGCAGAGCTTGGCCGCTATAAAGCCGCCCAAACTGCGTTAGGAAACACTGTCAGCGATGAGCAGGCTTTGCAGGCTGTGCGTGATGACCTGATTGCTCAGCTTTTGCTGATGCAGGGCACCGTTGAATCCGGTTTTGTGATAGACGATGCCGCTTTGCAGCAGCGCCTGGATGCGCTTTCGTCCGAAATCGGCGGGGCGGACAAGCTCACAGCCTGGCAGCAGGCTCATGGGTATACGGAAGCAGGCTTCAGGTCGGCGCTTAAACGGGCGGCGGCTTCGGCCTGGATGCGTGACAAAATCATGTCGACTGTCCCCAGTACTGTAGAGCAGGTTCACGTCCGCCAGATTTTGCTCTATAATGAGGATGTTGCTAAGAAGTATTATGATCAGCTTCAAGCGGGCGCGGATTTTGACGAATTGGCCGCGCAGGTGGATACAGTGACTCGCGGTGATATCGGTTGGTTTCCGCGCGGCTATTTGACCGAAAAATCGGTGGAAGATGCGGCATTTTCGCTCGAAGTGGGCGCGTACAGCGCAGTTGTCTCCAGTGAGGTTGGATTTCACATTCTCAAATTGATGGAACGTCAGCCAGATCGGGCGCTTTCGCCAGATGCTTTGATGGCTTTGCAAAACCAGGCGTTGAATGATTGGCTGACAAATCGTCGCCAGCAGAGTAGTATTGTCCCGGCTCCATAACCTGTTACGACAGGAGAGACAAACGAATGAGTAATTACGACGAATTTCTTAATGAAAACCCCAAAAAGAGTAGTTCCCGGAGAAAGTCTAGCCCCGATTTGACGTGGAATTTGCTCACGGTGGTCATGGTGGTGATGACGATCTGCGCCTGTGGCTTTTTCTTCAGCCTGTTCAGGGACCCGAATTCGGCGCTGAATCCATTCCCACCTAGCACGCTTGTGCCGCCGCCCCCGACTGCCACGGCGACGTTGCTCAGTTATCAGGCGACCTGGACGCCCACACTGACGGTGCAACCGACGGAAACCGCCACGCCGCGCCCAACGTATACGCTGGTGCCAAGCACCACGCCTTTTTCGCTTTCAACGGCCACTCCTGAGTTTACGGCGACCAGCACCTCATCACCTACCAAGACGCCGCGTCCAACAGGTGTGCCTTATTCCATTACTGTAACCTATAATGAAAGCACCACTTTCAGATCGGATACAAGCTGCAGTTCGATGTATGTGGCCGGGCAGGCTCTTTCGACCCAAAATAAGCCCGCGATTGGTCTGCAGGTAAAGCTGGGAGGCAGTGTTCCGGGCAAAGCTTTCAATCCGGCGCTGACCACGTTGACGGGAATTTCCCCGGCTTACGGGCCAAGTGGGTTTGAGTTTGACTTGCGCGTGGGGCCGGTGGCTTCCTCCAAGGCGCTCTGGGTGCAGTTGTACGATCAATCCGGCGCGCCGCTCTCAGACCAGGTTCAGGTGACCACTTACAGCGATTGCAAGAAGAACCTGATTTTTGTCCGCTTCCAACAGAAATAGATTGTCTGGATGCGCAACAAAAAACCGGCCTCGCAAGAGACCGGTTTTTTGTTGCGTTGATTATTCGACTGCCACGTTCCAGTGATTGTATTTTTCAACTTTTCCATGCACCACGTCATTGAACAAATCGCGCAGTTTGGCGGTGATTGGACCCATTTTGCCATCTCCCACCGGGCGATGATCGACTTTGGCGACGACCGTCACCTGTGCGGCGGTGCCGGTCAGGAACAATTCTTCGCACACAAAAGTTTCTGTGCGGTCAATCGAACGCTCCACCACCGTCAGCCCCAACTCGTTTTTTGCCAGTTCGATCACTGTGCGACGGGTGATTCCTTCCAGAATATTCTCATAGACGGGCGGAGTAATCAGCACGCCATCCCGCACAATGAACACATTCATGGCGGTGCCTTCAGAAACATGACCTTGGTTATCGAGCACCAGGGCTTCGTCGAAACCGGATCTGGCGGCGTCCGTTTTGATTAACGCTGAGTTGGCATACGCCCCACTGATTTTGCCACGCGCCGGGATGACGTTATCGTCAATGCGCCGCCAGGATGAAATTGTGACATGCGCCCCATCCTCGTTTTTGCCATAGGCGCCAAAGGGCACGGCAAAAATGGTGATTTCGTCGTGCAAGTCGTGCAGGCGCACGCCGATCAGGGCATCCGCTTTGTAGCACAGCGGGCGGATGTAGACATCCTGTTGCCAGCCGTCGAGCTTGAGCAGGTCCTTGGTGATTTGCGTCAGGCTTTCGGGCGTATGCGGCAAGTCCATTGCCAAAATCCTGGACGATTGCAGCAGGCGTTTGAAATGGTCATAAGGGCGGAAGACAAACAACTTTTTCTGCTCGGCATTCCAATAGCCGCGCATTCCGCCAAACGCCGCCGTACCATAATTCAAGCCATGTGTGGCAACGCTGACTTTTGCCTCGCCAAACGGGACAATTTTGCCTTCGAAATAGGCATGTTGGGTTTGTTCCATTGGATTTCTCCGCCTTGCAGGATGATTTCACGCGGTCAAATTATACCTGACGCTTCCCCCGAACCCGGAATTTCGTTAAATTTGCCTTTGTGCTCATGACTTGACAAATATGCGTGTTCTGCGTAAAATTAATTAGATATATATCTAATTAATTTTACGCAGAACATACCGTTTGAAATATTGGAGGTCTGGATGATTGAAAATTCCAACCCTGTTGGGGATTCGATTGAACTGGTCGACGTTTTTAAGGCTCTCGCTGATTCCAGCCGTCTGAAAATTGTTGGGTTACTGGCGCAACAGCCCTGCACTGTTGAGCAATTGGCCGCCATGTTGGGGCTCAAAGCGCCGACGATTTCCCACCACCTGTCGAAGCTCACGGAAGTGGGCCTGGTCTCAGCCCGCGCGGAAGGCTACTACAACGTCTACCGGCTCGAAAAGACCGCGCTGGATGACCACATGCGCCGCATCACTTCCAGCGAGCAAATCGCAGCCGTCAGCGCCACGGTCGATCTGGACGCTTTTGAAAAAAAGGTGGTCAAGGATTTCAGCCTGCCGGATGGAAAGTTGAAAATCATCCCGGCGCAGCGCAAAAAGCTGGAAGCCATCCTGCGCCACGTAGTGCGGGCTTTCGATCCGGGCCTTCGCTACAGCGAGAAACAGGTCAATGAAATTTTGTCCCGCTTCCATGCGGATACGGCCACTTTGCGCCGCGAACTTGTTGGATATGGCTTGATGCAGCGTGAAGGTGGCGGATGCGAATACTGGCGGATAGAATAAAAAAGCTGGGGCGGTTCAAACCCGCCCCAGCTTTTATTTGTTTCTGTGATGCAATGAGAATGTCTCATTGCTGGAAAACAGCCTTCCGAGTGGTTCTGCCTCGAGTGCCATTACGGTGCTGTTGGCGAAATAATCGAAGTTGAAATTGGTGGCGTCCCCCGCGCTTTTACCGGGGATCGGCATCAGCCGCGCGGTGAGCGGCTTGTGCAGACGCAAAGCCAGCGCGGATATATCCAGTAAAAGGGCCGAAATTTGATCAGCGGTCACATTACCGGGGATGGGGACAGTATCCAGGCCCGAGCCGCAAACGGATGAATACATCAACAGGTCTTTGACGGTTAACACCTTTTCGCTGGCGCGCTTTGCCAAAACGGCGTCTTCCAGCATCGGCATCATCAGCCCGCAAAAACCGGCGCGCGGGAAATCGGCTCGATCGATGGCATCCGTCAAAATAGAGGCCGCGGCCAGTGAGCCGTGCTGCCCAATTTTGGGCGCGCCCAGGCGTTCAAAAGCGGCTCCGAGTGAGCGGGCTTCAACCGGGAACGGTGCCAGCGAAAAGTCAATGCCGCCAAAACGCACGCTGAAACGGAATTTAAGCGGTTCCGCGGCATAAGCCAGTTTGCGCGCATGGTTTTCGAGTTCGTTAATCAGCGCCTGTCGGCCTTCCTCGATCGTTTTTGCGTTTGCGAAAGATTCCACAGCCAGATCCGCCGCTTCAAGAGCCAGTGCAAACGTGGGCGTATCCGAATCGTGATAGGAGGCAGGGAAGAAGGGCCCACCGGGTAATACGTTTGCCAGCGCAGCAAATCGCAGGTTGGCAAAGCCATCCGGCGAGATCGTCGCATTACGAATCATGACCTCGGCGCAGGCGCGAATGGCCGGCAGGTAAATTCCACCCTGCGCTGTGGCCATCACGCCCGTGAAAAAGATATTTTTAGAGGCGGCGATCGCATCCGGGATCATTTCATAGCTTTCGGGCACATCCGGCAGCGCCGGGCCGAGCGAAGCATAGTCGATGCCGTTGGCCGCAATCGCGTTGCTCAAGCGCTGCGCGAATCGCGGCGTCAGGCCAATCGCATCAGCGCCCAGCAGCGTCGTAAACGGCACAGACGCAATGCGCGTGGTCTGCACTTCGTACCCGGCCGCTTCGAAAGCTGCGCGCGCGGTTGAAAGGAAAATCCCGGCGTCTTGAATCCGGTCTTCCTTCATTGGCCAGCCCACATTCATAAAATAAGTGATCGAACGAATTTTCATCTTGCCTCGCTTCTTTGTCGGACGACTTCAAACATCAGCACAGCCCCGGCCACGCCTGCATTTAATGATTCTATTTTACCCGGCATTGGGATATTAACAAAAACATTGGCCAGATTTTTGGCCGATTGGCTGGCTCCATCCGCCTCGCCGCCTACGATCAAGGCGCATGGAGTTGAAAAATCTGCGCCCCAGCAGGAAGTTTGGCCCTCGGCATCTGCCAGAAAAGCGGTCAGCCCCGTTATGTGGGCGCGGATTTCATCCCACCCGAGGCTGCACACCGCTAAATGGAAGTGTGCCCCCATCCCGGCGCGCACCACCTTCGGCGCAAACGGATCCGTGGTTTCTGGTGGAATGAAGACGGCCTGCGCGCCAGCCGCCGCGGCCGTGCGGATGAGTGTGCCCAAGTTGCCCGGGTCGCGGATCTGGTCGGGGATGAGCACGAAATTCAGTTGATCGGGTAGCGGCAAATCGGTCAGTTTCAAGACCGCCAACAGGCCCTGGCTGGCTTCCGTTTCGCTGGCCGCCCGCAGGATTTCCGGTGCCACTTCATCCACATCCACGCCGCTGGCTTGAATCTGCTCAACCAGCTTTTTGCCCCGGTTAGAAGTTTCGCTGCTGAACAACACAAACTGAAACGGCCACTGCGCCGCGAAAGCATCTTCCACGAGACGCACGCCCTCGGCCAAAAATGCGCCAGCTGCGCGGCGTTCCTTGGGCCTGCCCGCCAGGGCGCGGACGAGTTTGAGTTTTGCGTTATGCGGTGAAGTAATCATAGCAGCCTGGGAAATGGAGAATGGCAATGTCGCTTTTCACCATACGCTGGTGAATGCGTCGATGGTTGGCTGGTCAAACAAGGTCAGGCGCACCAGCTGGATGCCAGATTTGTCGTTTTCGACAAAATACTTTTGGATTTCGGCCAGCATGATTTTGGCGGCGCGTTCTTTCGGAAAACCAAAAATCCCCGTTGAAATGGCCGGGAAGGCGATCGAGACGAGTTCCAATTCGTCAGCGCGGCGCAGGGAACCGGTTACGCAGGCCGCCAATTTGTTATCATCGTCGCCAGCGCCCCACACCGGCCCAACAGCGTGGATGACGTATTTGCAAGGCAGGTTTCCAGCGCCGGTATAAGCCGGTTCGGCGTGGCTGACGGAGCCATGCCGGCGCACCCAGATGTCGCTTTCGCGCTGGATGACTTCTCCGCCGCGGTGAGAAATGGCCCAGGCCACGCCGCCGCCATGCCGCAATTCACTGTTGGCGGCGTTGACAATCGCATCCAACGTTTCAAGCGTAATATCGCCCCGGGCAAGTTGAAGTTTTTGCCCGCAAGGAAGCGTTTTTTCGTGCAAGATACCGTTCATAGGGCTATTGTACCCTGAAGAATCCATCCCAAGCCGGTTGGCTGAAATCTGACCAGTGTTTGACGCCAGACCGGTTTCTTGGTTGACGTTCCTCGTTTTTTCGTCTATATTCGATTGAACAATACCCCGAAGGAGTTTTCTATGCCTGCGCCCAAACGTGAGATTTATCTGCTTTCGCCCAAGCAATTCAGCCCCGAAACCATCGCGGTGGCCTTTGCCAAGACTTCGCGCGCGCCCGAATCCTTCCGCGAGATTGTGGCCGAGCTCAGTGACGAGCAATCCGCTCAATTTCACGAAAAATGGGTGGTGGGCTACGGCCACGCTTCCGTGGCGGAACATGCCGTTTTGCATTTAGCCATCGAAAATGCCTCGCGCCTGGCGATGGAAGCGATTGAATCCAACCGGCTGGCCTCGTACACTGAAAAATCGACCCGTTACCAGAAGTGGGATGCCGATAATTTTTACATTCCCGCCGAATTGGACGGCCATGCGCTGCGCGACGAGTACATTGCCACCTGCCGGATGCTGTTCGAAACGTATGTCGCCGCGCAGGAACCGGTGCGGGAACTGGTCAAACAATCCGCGCCGCGCCGCGAAAATGAAACGGATGAAGCCTGGGATCGCAGAATCCGCTCGCAATACGTGGATGTCTGTCGTTTTTTGCTGCCCGCCGCAGCGCTGGCGAATGTGGGGGTGACGGCCAATGGGCGGGTGCTGGAAAGCGCCATCCGCAAATGGAACTCGTCTCCGCTGGCAGAGGTGCGCGAAATCGGCGTAAGCGTCAAAGCGGCGGCCAAAAGCGAAATCCCGACTCTGGTGAAATATGCCGAGCCGGTGGAGTATTTGATCGAAACGAGTAACGATTTAACAAGTTTGGTTGCGGAATTCAATCAAAAATCAAAAATCAAGAATCAAAAATCTGATGATTGGTGCGTTTTGGTGGATTATGACCGGGATGGTGAGGCGCGGGTTTTGGCTTCAGCGTTGTACCGTTTCGGGGAGATGAGTTACAGCGAGGCGTTGGGCCTGGTCAAATCCGTCCCGGATGTGGCGATTCTGGCCGATGCGCTGCTCAAACGCCTGGGCCGCTACGACATTCCCCTGCGCGAGTTGGAACATAGTTCCTACACCTTTGACCTGCTGATGGATCAGGGCGCGTACGCCGAGTTCAAACGTCACCGCATGATGTCGCAGACGCCGCAGCTGCTGACGGGTGCGCTGGGCTATGCCGTGCCGCGCCGTTTTGTGGAGGCCGGTTTCGAGAGCGAATACCGCCGGGCGATGGACGCGGCTGGAGCATTGTGGCAAAAACTGGCGGCCTGGAACGTGGATGTGGCGCAGTACGTGGTGCCGAATGGCTATAACCGGCGCGTGCTGGCGACTTTCAACCTGCGCGAGGCGTATGCGTTTTGCCAGCTGCGCGCGGCGGCCAATGCGCATTTTTCCATGCGGCGCGTGGCGCAGCGCGTGGCCGGAGAGATTGGCGCGGTGCATCCGCTGCTGACAAAATATCTAAAATTGCACGCTGAAACCTGGCAGGGGCTTGAAAACGAGTATTTTTCAGCACTGGAATAGCAGCGGGCGGCCAATTGGCCGCCCGTTTTTTACTTTACCAGCATTTTTTTGATTTCGCGCTGATTTTCATCCGCCAGTTGCTCCAAATCGTCGATGCGCTTGAGCAGCAGGCCGACTTCGAGCTCCGCCTTGGCGTTGACTTGATGGTCAATTTCGGCGGCGATGCGGTCTTTGGAAGCCTGGCGATTCTGGCTCATCATGATGAAGGGCGCAGCGTAAGCAGCCTGGAAGGACAACATCAAATTCAGCAAAATGAACGGATAAGGATCCCAGTGATTGATCCAGGCCGTGGCATTAAGCATAATCCAGATTGCCAGCGCGGTACTCTGGACGATGATGAAACGCCAACTGCCCATCGTGTCGGCGACTGTGTCAGCGATGCGTTGGCCGAGGGTCAGGCGTTCGGCGTCGACCTGGTTGACGTTGCGGCTGGCGCTGCGGCGAATGATGGCGTCCATGTTATGCAAACGTCCGCCCAACTCCACCAGCACATCGATGGCGGCGGAAGGACGTTTTTGCAGGAAGCCGAAGAACTCGTCGCGTTCCAGCGCCAGCGTAACGACATTATTCATTGCGCGCACCCTGGCCTGACGCGGCTCGCTGGTGAGCATGGAAAGTTCACCAAAAAATCCGCCGGGGCCCAGCTCTTGAAGCACAATATCCTCGCCTTCGGCATTGCGGATGGAAACCTGGACTTGGCCAGCCGTAATGACGTAGAACAGGTTGCCCAACTCGCCTTCACGGATGATGGTTTGTCCGGGTTTGAAGGCCGTCTCGTCCATGATGGCGCGAATCTCGGCCACTTCCAGGTCATCCATTTCGCTGAAGAGTGCTACATCACGCAGTTCAATTTCGTCCATGGTGTCTTCCTTGGGATTGATTAGTGGGCAAATTGCTTGAGCGTATTTTCGTCGAGCCGGGCGGTCATGTCAAGTGTGATTGGGGTGACTGAGACGTGCCGTTTGTGGATCAGGGTGTAGACATCACTGTTTTCCGGTTCGACGGAGAGATCACGGACGAGATCATAGCCAACTGTTTCAGGGATATCCCAGGAGGCGCGTTTTGGTTTTACCGGGATGTAGTAGCGCTGGCGCGAAAGCTGCGTCCATTCCCAGGGTGTGGCGGGTGTGGCGTCTGCCGGGACATCCACCTTGAGCAAATCGACTCCGGCTGGCAGGCGTTTTTCCAGCAACAGGCGGGCAAAAACGACGGTAAAGTGAGCCGCAATGGAAAAATCGATTTCGGTGGAATACGTCAGGTGGTGAGTCGTATCGGTTTCGAGCGACATTGCCAGCGCCGGGATGCCCATCGCTGCGGCTTCCATCGCGGCACCCACCGTCCCTGAGACGGTAATCCCGGTGGCGACATTTTCCCCATAATTGATGCCCGAAACGACCAGGTCTGGCTTTTGCGACAGGATTTCGAGAATGCCATGTTGAACGGCCTGCGCCGGGGTGCCACCGACGGCGTAAACCTTCCATGATTGGCCGTGGACTTCGAGTATTTCCTCTTGTATGACGCCATCTGACGTGGAGGGCAGGCTGCGCCCGGTGCCGGAAGATTGTTCGCGCGGCGCGGCGACTGTGACAAATCCGAGCTGCGAGAGCGCTTCGGCGGCGGCCCACAAGCCCGGTGAGCGGATACCGTCATCGTTGGTGAGTAAAATTTGTGGTTTTGACATGAGTGGAATTATCCTACTTTTTGATGGTCAGGCTGCCAGATCGCAGCGCAAAATCAGCCCATTAAAAAATAAAAAGAGCGGAATTATCCCGCTCTTTTTCTCTAGTGACCTTGGCGTGATTCGAACACGCGACCTATTGCTCCGCAAGCAAGCGCTCTAATCCACTGAGCTACAAGGCCATTAGCGAGGAAGTATTCTACCCGACTCGCGCGGTGCGGTCAAGGTTTGGAAAAACTTCGTGGGATAACGCAACAAGTCGGGAAGAGATAATGCAACTCAAAAAATAAGGGGGAAGCAACTCAAGAAAAGGCATAAAAAGAGACACCTTCTTAAGGATAATGTGATTGACGAAATCAATAAATCCTACAAGGAGGTGTCTC
>CAILYI010000078.1 GCA_903838415.1 uncultured Anaerolineae bacterium
AGAAACACTGTAGAAATTGTGAAACGTTTACTTTTTTCCATTTTACTCTCCTGTGTCTTTTGAACACGATAGGGTACTACGCTATTGATTGGCAAAACAAAGGGACAATCCTATGTTTTGAAGTTTCTCCTTATCCATCCAGGCGTTATTTTGGGATCAACGCACCAGTTCCAACAGAAAATATGGAAGCAGCTTTTCTCAAGTTGCTCAGATTTATGTCGTTATCTTTAAAGTCATCAAATATTTCATAGTCACCTCGCCAGATTTTCAGTGCGGTTGGCTCACTGCAATCCAACTTGCGCATTGCACCGACAAACTCATCGCATGAGATGTTCCTTTGGGTGGCCAATTTCTGGATAATATTCGTCATAAGCGCTCCTCTTTAATTCATTTTCAACTCTAGGGACAAGCAACATTTAACACACCTTCATCTCTGTTGGAGATCAGGAACGGCCAGTTTTTGAGATTCCATAGGAATAAAGTTAGGCTAGCTGAAACGAATTGATTTCGGGAAAATCTGCCAAAGTGTGCCAACTTGTGACTGAACTTATTCGTTCTTGGTCTTCCATCAACAAGCCGGATCGCAAAATAATTGGCCAGGCTTGACAATAAAGACTCCCAGACAGCCCTAAATCGCCTGTAACACTAAATTATCCCCAACACCACTAAAATATTCACGCGATGAGACGATACTGCACCAATAAACAATAAAAACCGGCCTGTATCAGGACCGGTTTCGCTGCTTGCTCCCCAGGGATACCTTCTTCCTATCAAATCACCAGGACGAAGGAGCGACCAGAAAAATCCCAGGATCATCGCTTCCATTTTATTCCAATGCTTAAGTTGTTTCAGATACTTCTAAAAATCCGCACAGTAAGTCAATTTTTCGCTATTAAACAATAAAACCGGCCAGTAATTGGACCGGTTTCGCTACTTGCTCCCCAGGGACGCCTTCTTCCTATCAATTCGCCAAGAAGAAGGAGCGACCAGAAATATCCCAGGATCATCGCTTCCTTTTTATTCCAAAAGCTAAGTTGTTCCCTTACAGTAAAAATTAATCTCGCAAGACACAAATGCCAAGTAAAGATTAACCTATTTATATTGTACGGGAAATTTAGAAAAATTCAAGTAGGAATTTTATTTTCATTTTGTTTTTTAATTAAATTATGGATTTAATCGCAATTCCTTTGGATCGTAATAACATAAAGCCAAGCTCACTATTGCCGATACAAGAAATTTGGTCATACTGGGTGCGTAAAAATCGATTTCGGGGAAACGCATCAAGAAGATAGTACGCTTGTCGAACGAAAATTTGGGAGAAACGTATCGTTTTACATTCGCTTTCCAATCAGCTTATCACACCCATATTGGAAAGCGAATGTGAAGGGCCGTCGCAATCTGCGGATATTGGGGATATAATGTCACCTTCGAATAATTAGAAAGGCTAAGTAATTATGGAAAATTTGCTCGAGCTCTGCGCGCGCGAATTGATGGAAACCGCCCCGAAAATTGTGCAGGCCATTCGGGTGGAAATGCGCCGTGCGCGCGGCGCCGATTTGTCAATTCCCCAGTTCAGGTCGTTGAGATTCATCCAACAGAACCCCGACTCGTCGCTATCCCACCTGGCAGACCATCTCGGTCTGACGCTTCCTTCGGTTTCAAAACTGATTGACGGGTTGGTCCGGCAGGAATTGATCAACCGTCAGGGCGCCATCACCGACCGGCGCCGCATTACCTTGATGTTGACGCCCAGCGGCGAATCGATCGTCAATTCAGCGCGCGCCAATGCGCAGACCAACCTGGCCAACACCCTGGGCAGTCTCTCAGATGAAGACCTGAAGACCATCCAGCGCGCCATGGAATTGCTGCATCCGCTCTTCGTTTCACAAGGCAAGCCGTCACCCGCGAAAGAATAATTTCGGAGTTTATCAATGGAAGAACCCATCTCAGCAGAACAGCCTATCGAACCAATCGCGTCACGGCGGCCATCCACCAGCCAGACCTTCGCGGCCATGCGCCATCGCAACTTTCAGCTATATTTTGGCGGACAGTTGATCTCGAATATCGGCACCTGGATGCAGATTATCGCGCAGGGCTGGGTGGTTTACCAACTGGGACACTCGGAACTGACCCTGGGACTGGTCGCTTTTGCGTCAGCCATCCCCACCCTGGCAATTTCCCCATGGGGCGGCGTGATCGTGGATCGCGTCTCGCGCCGCAGCTTGTTGATCTGGACTCAGGCCGGTTCCATGCTGCTGGCTTTTATCCTGGCGGCCCTGACCTTTAGCGGCGCCGTCAAGGAATGGCATGTGATCGTGCTGGCGGCGTTACTGGGCGTGGTCAACGCCTTCGACGCGCCCGCCCGCCAGGCCTTTGTCCCTGAAATGGTTGGCAAGGAAGACCTGCCAAACGCCATCGCCTTGAATTCGATCATGTTCAACAGCGCGCGCGTGCTCGGACCGGCGTTGGCCGGTCTGTTGCTGGCAATCATCGGCGCTGGCTGGTGTTTTACGGTTAACGGCATTTCCTTCCTGGCGGTCATCCTGGGACTTTGGCTGATGAAACTGCCGCCGCACAAAGTGTCGCACAACCCGGCTTCGCCCTGGCGTCAACTGGTCAACGGGGTGCAATATACCGCCCGCAACCGCGAAATTTCGGCCCTGATCTCGCTCTCGCTGGTTTTCAGCCTGTTTGGAATTTCTTACTCCACCCTGCTGCCCGCTTTCGTGGAGAAAGTCCTGCTGCAGGGAGCGATGGCCTACGGCTGGTTGAATGCCGCTACCGGGCTGGGAGCGGTCAGCGGAGCGTTTTTGCTGGCACATCGCATCAGCAACGGCAGGCGTGGTCAACTGCTGGTGCTGACCAATATCGCCTTTCCACTGATTTTGATCGCCTTTTCGTTCACATCGTTTTTCCCGCTTTCGCTCGTGCTGGCCTATGGGCTGGGAGTCGGATTCATGGTGCAGTTCACCACCATCAACACGCTGCTGCAAACCCGTGTGGAAGATAGTTTCCGCGGCCGGGTGATGGGACTTTACACGCTCACTTTCTTCGGTTTTGCGCCTTTCGGAAACCTGCTGATCGGTTTTCTGGGCGAAAATCTGGGGCTGGGGATTTCCATGACACTTTTTGCAGTCTGCTCGTTGATTCTTTCGCGACTGGTTCTGATCAAAACCCCTGAAATTCAGAAACTCTATTAAGCAAATTGGACTGACCGCATGAACAACATTTTCAAACTATTCCACTTTATTCAACCTTACTGGAAACGCTCCGTCGCCGCGTTGATTTTGCTGACATCGCTGGTGTTCCTCGACCTTTCCATCCCGCGCCTGATCCAACGCATCATCGATCAAGGCATCATGGCCCACAACCAGCAAGTGGTCACCCAGACTGCGCTGCTGATGGTTGGCATCAGCCTGGTCAGCACGTTCATCGCCATCGGCAATAATATCCTGTCGGTGCAGGTGGGCGAAAGCCTGGCCCGTGATCTGCGCGATGCGCTTTTTACCCACATCCAGGCTTTTTCCTACGGCAATCTCGACGAGCAAAAAACGGGGCAGCTGATGGTGCGCCTGACGAGCGATACGACCGCCGTCCAACGCGTGGCCCAGATTTCCTTGCGGATTGGAACGCGCGCGCCACTGTTGATGATTGGTTCCTTCATTCTAATGGTCAGTACCAGCCGGGACCTGGCGCTCAGCATGCTGCCGCTGCTGCTGATCACCTCGATCATTGTGGTATTTTTCGTGCTCAAAATGGAGCCGCTCTTCCAATCGGTGCAGCAAAAACTCGACCGGCTCAACACCGTTTTGCAGGAAAACACCGCCGGGGCGCGACTGGTCAAAGCGTTTGTGCGCGCCGATTTTGAAGGTCAGCGCTTTGAGAGCACCAACGAAGCCTACACCGATCATTCCGTGCGGGTGATGCAGATCATGGCGAGCATGTCGCCGATTCTGACGATGTGCGTCAATATCGGCATGGTGATTGTGATCTGGTCCGGCGGCATGCAATCCATCCGCGGAAATTTGACGCTCGGGCAGATTGTGGCTTTTACCAACTACCTGCTCACCACGATGGGCCCGCTGACCATGATGACGATGCTCTCCAATACCTGGGCCAGCGGCATCGCTTCGGCCAAACGCGTCAACGAAGTGCTGGAGACGGTGCCCGAGGTGCAGGATGCACCCGAGGCACGCTCCCTACCGGAAACAACGCGCGGGCAACTTATTTTTGAGCATGTTTCTTTCCACTATAACAGCAGCCACGATTCAGATGCCGATTCATCTCGCGAAGCGGAATCAGTGCTGGAGGATATCAACCTGACCGTCGAAGCGGGAAAAACTGTCGCCATTTTAGGTTCCACCGGCGCCGGAAAATCCACACTGGTCAACCTGGTGCCGCGCTTTTATGACGTCTCCTCCGGGCGGATTTTGCTCGATGGACAGGATATCCGCCATATCCAGCAGGATGCGCTGCTCTCGCAGATTGGAATCGTGCCCCAGGAAACGATCCTATTCTCCGGGACGGTGCGTGACAATATCCGCTACGGCCTGCCAACCGCCAGCGACGAGGAAGTCATCGCGGCAGCGAAAGCGGCCCAGGCTCATGATTTCATCCAGGAACTATCGAAAGGCTACGAGACGCATGTCGAGGAACGCGGCACAAATCTCTCGGGTGGACAGAAACAGCGCATCGCCATCGCCCGGGCGCTCGTGACCAGGCCGAAAATCCTGATTTTCGACGACAGCACCAGTTCCGTGGATGTGGAAACCGAGACCAAAATCCAGGATGCCCTGGCAACGCAAACGCGCCAACACACCAGCCTGGTGGTTGCGCAGCGCATCAGCACCGTTTTGAAAGCGGATAAGATCGTGGTGATCGATAATGGCCGCATCGCCGCCGAGGGCACGCACCAAGAATTGATGCAGTCCAGCGCAATTTATCAGGAAATTTACGAATCGCAGTTGGGGAACGGCTTCCGGATGGAAGGAGAGCAAGCATGAGCAACCTGTCGAATCAAGGCGGCGCGCGCGCCAGCATGCAAAGAAGACCGGCAGAAGTGGGAAAAATTGAAAAAGCGCGGGATGCGCGCAATGCGCTGATCCGCCTGCTGCCCTATCTCAGCCCTTTCAAAGTGGTGTTGATTCTAGTGCTGGCCTTTGTGCTGATCTATACCGTGCTGGGATTGATTGGCCCGTACCTGATGGGCGTGGCAATTGACAGGTTTATCGCCACCAAGGATGCCGCCGGGTTGGTAAAAATTGCGCTCTGGATGCTGGCCGTTTACCTGCTGAACAACCTGTTTCAGATCGTCGCGGCCTGGCTGATGTCGGATGTTTCGCAGCGCGCCCTGAAACAGCTGCGCAAGGATCTTTTCAGTCACCTGCAAACCCTGCCAATCGGCTTTTTCGACAGCAATCCGGCCGGTGACTTGATGAGCCGCCTGACGAACGACATCGACGCCATCAACCAGGCCGTTTCGCAAAATGTGACCTCCCTGCTGGCGAGCGTGCTTTCGCTGGTCGGCATCCTGATCGCCATGTTCGCGCTGGATAAGTGGCTGGCGCTGGCCTCGGTGCTGGTGGTCCCGATCATGTTCTGGTTCACGGAATTTGTGGCCCGCTACACCCGGCGCGGTTTCCGCGATTTGCAGAAGCAGTTGGGCGGGCTGAACGGTGTAATGGATGAAGCCATCAGCGGGCAGAAAGTGGTCAAGGCCTTTCGGCGCAACGAATCAGCCATCGATCTATTCCGCGAACGCAACGAGGCCGTTTTCCGCGCCGGAGTTTCGGCCAACAGCTACGCCCTGCTGCTGATGCCACTCACCAACGTGCTGGGGAATTTCTTTGTGATTGTGCTGGCCGGGTTGGGCGGCTGGCTGGCCCTGCGCGGGCTGGTCACGGTCGGGATCATTGCGACCTTCATCAGCTACGGACAAAATTTCATCCAGCCTTTGCGTATGCTGGCGAACATGTATAACTCCATCCAGGCGGCGCTGGCTGGCGCGGAACGTGTCTTTGAGATTATCGATACTTCGTCGGAAGTGGATGAGGCGCCCGCTGCTCATGCGGAAAAACTGACAGCTTTTCAGGGTCACGTTGAGTTTAGTCACGTCAATTTCGGCTACCGGCCCGGCAACCTGATCATCAAGGATATGACCCTGGAAGCCAAAGCCGGGGAAACCTTCGCCCTGGTCGGCCCGACCGGCGCAGGCAAGACCACCATCATCAACCTGTTGACGCGTTTTTACGAAATCAACGCAGGCAGCATCAAAATCGACGGCTGCGACATCCGCGATGTGCAAAAAGCGGATCTGCGCCGCCAGCTTGGATTGGTCTTGCAGGATACCTTCCTGTTTTCTGGCAGCGTGTTGGATAATATCCGCTACGGACGGCTGGAGGCCAGCGATGAAGAGTGCATCCAGGCTGCGAAAATGGCCGACGCCGATCATTTTATCCGCCAACTGGCGCACGGCTACCAGACCAATCTGTCAGAACGCGCCAGCAATCTCAGCCAGGGACAGCGCCAGCTGCTCTCGATCGCGCGCGCCATCCTGGCAGATCCGGCAATCCTGATTCTAGATGAAGCCACCAGCAGCGTCGATACCCGCACCGAGGCGCGCATCCAAAAGGCGCTGCTGCGACTGATGCAAGGCCGCACCAGCTTCGTCATTGCCCACCGCCTGAGCACCATCCGCGACGCCGACCAGGTGCTGGTCATCAACAATGGCGAAATCGTCGAAAAAGGCACGCATCAACAGCTGCTGGATTTGCGCGGGTTTTATCACAACTTATACGTCAGCCAGTTTAAGGGGCAGGCCATCTAGTACCCGGCCTACATTAAGATGTAGGGTCAATCTGCCGGATTTTAGCCTGTCTGACCCTACATCTTTAGAAAGTTCGGGCACTAGCTCACTGGAAAAGCGCTTTTTTATTGACCACACTAACTTCTTCCCAAGAACTTGATAAGTTCTTCCCAAATAGGGGCGAGCCGACGGCTCGCCCCTATTTGCCTTTTTTGCAATCATCCAACTTCACAAGTGCCATAAATAAACATCCCGCAGACTTACATCTGCGGGATGTTGGGTTTTTCCTTTAGCTGGAGAGCGACGGCAGCCTGCCGGTGTTGCGATTGGACACACCCGGGTTGCGGCCCGGCCTGGAAATCGGCTCATGCGCAAAAGGATGGGCGGGTTGGGAGAGGTTTGTACTGGCTCCGGCGACTGCAAACTCGCCCCACTCCTTGAGAAAATCGGAGCTGCTCCACAGTTTGGGGCGGCCCACCTGTGAAATCAACTCAATGCCCAGTTCCTGGCAAACCGTCCATTCCGGAATGTTGGAAAAATCGACCCGGTCGCCGCCCTTGGTAAAGACCTGCGGGCGGATGCGGCGCAGGGCCTCACAAACCGTCTGGTCATTTTCAATCTCAAAGGGAATCACATAATCCACGCCGCGGATGCAGGAAACCACATGGCAGCGCGTTTCGATATCCATGAAGGCCTTGCCCTTCTTGCGCTTCAGAAAACTATCGCCATTGACCACCACCACCAGGGTATCGCCATACTGCCTGGACTCGATCAGGCAGCTGGCGTGACCGGGATGAATGGGATCAAAACCACCGGAGGTGCAGACAATCCGCCCCAGCTGGCTTCGGATTGCGTCGAATTCGTCAAAACTTAGGATGCGCGCGTAATTTTCCATGATAAAAACCTTCCTGAAATTGGTGAGCGTGATGGTATGGATAAAAAGTTAAACGGCATGGCCGGGAAATGGCTG
>CAILYI010000079.1 GCA_903838415.1 uncultured Anaerolineae bacterium
CCCGGTCATCCGGGTGGATGAATTCCTGGTAGGACTCTAGCGTGACAACATATTCGTGTGGGTCAACGCCAAAGATGCGGAAAACCTCGTCGGACCAGCTGACTTTTTGCTGCAGCAGATCAATTTCCCAACTGCCAAGCCGCGCGATTCTCTGGGCCTGCCTGAGTTGGGCTTCATTCTGGCGCAGTTCTTCTTCGGCGAGTTTCCGCTCGCTGATATCTCGCGAAGTGCCTACCATGGAGATGAGACCTTCCGGGTTTGTCACCAGCGAGACGGAGGCGGAATGCCAATGCCAGGTGCCATCGGCGTGCAGGAAGCGAAATTCCGGAACCGGCAAACTTGTTCCGGCCTGGAGCATTTGCTGAAAGGTTTTCAGGAGGGGGGCGATGTCATCGGGATGGATCAGGTGTTTGATCGAAAGCCCAAGCAGGGTTTCGGGGATGTAGCCCGTTACGCGTTCCCACGAGATGGAGGCATAAGTGAAGATGCCCTGCGCAGTGACACTCCAGATCAGGTCGGAGGAGTGCTCCACCAGCAGGCGGTAGCGCGATTCGCTCTCTTGCAGGGCCAGCTCGGCCTGTTTGCGCGCGCTGATGTCACGTACGAAAAAACCGGCGCGAAAGTTGCCTTCATGATCTTTGAAAAAACTGGAAGTCACTTCCGCCGGGAATTTCGAACCGTCCTTGCGCAAAGCGGTCAGTTCTCCGATGAAATTGTTATTTTGCGCCCGTTCCTGCAGCGCGGTTTGCAGGCGCGTATCCCGCGGGTCAAATAGATCATCCCGGCCTATTTGGCGAAACTCTTCCGCAGTGTATCCAAACATGCGCTGCGCGGCCGGGTTGGCGGAGTAGGTGACGCCCTCCTGCACCAGGAAGATGGCATCCAGGCTGGTTTCAAAGAGCAGGCGATAGCGTTCTTCGCTCTCACGCCGGGCGGCCTCGGCCTGTTTGCGTTCGGTAATGTCGAGCGAGTAACCCGCCAGCAGGCTTTTCCCGGCGCCGAAGAAGGGGAATTTGAAACTCTCGTAGCTACGGCCGTTCAACACCTCTTCGAATTTCAGCACATCACCAGTGACAAAGACGTTCCAGTCGTCAGCCGTAATTTGGGCCGCGAATTCCGCCGGGAAAAGCGCTTCCATGTTCTTGCCGATCATTTCTGCACTGGGGATGCCAACCAGCTCTTGAAAATTCTGACTGGCCATCACAACGCGGCTCTCGGTGGGGGTGACGGACTTGATGAAAGTGTAAACGGGTGAGTGCTTCATGAACGAGAGCAGCAGTTCGTTGCTTTCCTGCAGGGCCGTCTCGGTGCGATTGCGCTCGGTGATATCTTCTTTGATCGCCAGGTAATGGGTGGCGACTCCTTTCGAATCGGCGATGGGGATAATGCTGGCGGATTCGTAAAAGATGGCGCCGTCTTTGGTTTGGTTTACAAATTCGCCGCGCCATTCTTTCCCGGCAGTGATAGTATTCCATAAATCCCGGTGAATCTCGGGGGGCGTCAGACCGCTCTGTAGGAGCCGTGGGTTTTTCCCGAGCACTTCCTCACGGCTGTAGCCTGTGACCTGGGTAAAGCGCGCATTGATATATTCAATGTTGCCAGCCAGGTCTGTAATCATGACCGAAGCCGGGCTTTGTTCCACGGCCTGCGAGAGTTTGCGCATTTCCTGGTCGGAGCGATCACGTTCGGCGATTTCGCGTTCGGCGCGTTGGAGTGCCTTGCGTGTGACCCGGTTTGTTTGAAACGCCAGACCGGCTGTCAACGCAAACACGGCGGTATAGGTGATCCACTGGGAAATTGTGACGGTGTAATTCGGTGTGGGCAGCAGCCCGGCATTTTCTGCCACGATCAATCCCAGGATGGCCAATGAGCTGGCTGCCGTGGCAGATAGGAGGCCCTTATAATCATATAGCATGCCTGCCAGGATGATAAAAAACACATAAGCCGAAGCTGAGGGGGTGCGAATGGTGCCCAGGCTGATGTTTAATCCGGTGATAAATATAAATCCTGTTAGCGCCAGCCCGCTCCCCGTAGCATAGATATGGCCGCGTCGCAGCCAGTAATAGAACTGTACAGTAATGCCAATCATGGCAATGTCGATCAGCAGCGTGGTCAATGGAATATTCCCGTCAATCAAAATTGACGGGACAAGCAACGATAAAGATATGAAGAGTGTAATGATAAGGGTGTTAAGCAGGTTGGCGATGCGCGTTTTTTCTTCATCGCCCGGGAAAACCGGAGGTGCCAGCCAGCCTTGGAGCAAGTTTTTCATAAAAAAAGATTCCTTTGTGCCACACTTCAGGGAGTTGGCACCCTGCCTGTCTGTTCGATCTGGAAAAACGGCTGACTTGGGCCTGGCTCTCGCCAACGCCAGGGAGATGGTAGGGGAAAAGAGTATTTTATACTATTATTGTCTTTTTAGATGAACGGTTTTGCAAGTTCTTCGGGGCTTGGGTTGGGTAAGTTCTTGCCAGGAAGTTGATAAGTGCGCAGGAGGGGCGACCCGCCGGGTCGGCCCCTCCTGGTAACTTCTTACTGAGAACTTGACCACCTTTATTGGGGGCTTATATTTCGTCAGGGCTGGTCTTCTGGCGCGATCTCATTGGCCAGTTGCAAAAACAATTCCACCACCTGCGGATCGAGATGCGTCCCGGATAGGCTGCGGATGTGTTCCTGCACTTTTTCTTCGGGCCAGGCCTGGCGGTAGGGACGGTCAAAGCGCAGGGCATCCCAAATATCCACCACGGCAAACAGGCGCGCTGCCAGCGGAATCTGTTCGCCTTTCAGTCCCTGTGGGTAGCCGGAGCCGTCCCATTTTTCATGGTGCGAATAGGGGATGTCCAGCGCACCTTTCAGGTAGGTAATCTTTGAGAGCATATCATAGGCAAATTGCGGGTGCTGACGCATAATCAACCATTCTTCATCGGTCAATTTGCCCGGTTTGAGCAGGATGCTATCGGGCACGCCCAGCTTCCCCATATCATGCAAAAGTGCGCCGCGCCGGATGTTCACCAGTTGCTCTGAATGAATGCCCATCGCGAGCGCCATCCGCTCCGTCATCGCGGTCACGCGCCGGGTGTGGCCCTCGGTTTCTTTGTCGCGTAGATCGAGCGCATGTGACCAACCCGCAATCGTTGCATCGTAGGCCAGGCCGAGCTCGATGTTTGAGCGTTCCAGCCGCTGAAATAATTCTGCATTGTCGATGGCAACCGCGGCCTGGTTGCCGAGAGTCTCCAGAAAATCCAACCACTCCCGATCGGCGCTCAGCGTCGCGCGGTGGTAAATTTCCAAAACTCCCTTGAGCTGTCCCTTGGCGGTCAGCGGTACGGCAAAATAGGTAACAAAGGCCTCGCCTGTCAGCAGCCGGGCGCGCGA
This sequence comes from uncultured Anaerolineae bacterium, assembly GCA_903838415.1. Lineage (GTDB taxonomy): Bacteria > Chloroflexota > Anaerolineae > Anaerolineales > Villigracilaceae > UBA5195. Next base: position 3,376 of record CAILYI010000079.1, read on the forward strand.
GAAATCCTTGCCGGTTTCGCGCAGGTTGGGAACATTGACAGTGCGGCGTTCGATGGCGGCGCGCCCGGCGTGCGCATCATCCATGTGCAGGTGCGATTGTTCAATCGCGCGGGAGCGGAAGCCGCGCCCGAGGGTGTATTCGAGTGTGTGCGTTTGCGGCTTGTAGATCAGGATATCGGCCGCATCGACATGCTGCTGGGCGATCAGTTGATCGAGCAGGGCGCCAAGAATCACGCGCACATCCAGGCTGGCGCTGAGGGCCAGGTCAACCACATGCAGCGCGGTCAGGCGCTGGAGGTGCTGTTCGGTTTGCGCGTGCAGGCGCATGCGCTGGATGGCGTTCCCGGCAATTTCCGCCAGCGTTTCCAGCAGCCGGACATCTCCGGATGAAAGTTCGCGCGGGTTGGGCACCGCCACAAAAAACACGCCGATGCTTTCTTCCGCGCTTTGAATCGGGAGGCATGCGCCTCCCCAGCCCGCCGGAAATTGCTCCCCAAAGGCCTCGCTGGCGCGCGGATCGTGCTTGAACTCGTGGGAGACGTACGCTTCGCCGCTGGTGAAAACGTGCTTGGGCAGGCCTTCCATCTGGATTGGGCTTTCTGCGGCGACTTGTTCAAACCAGCCGCGCGCCACCACCTGTCGCACTTCATCATTGGCGCTATCGTACAGCCAGAGCATGCCGGAATCGGTGCCGAGCACATCCAGGGTTTCGTCGATCAGCAGCGGCAGAATTTCGTCGATGGAATGCGCCACCCGCAGCGCGGTGGAGATTTTGTTGACAGCTTCCAGTTCGCTCAGGCGGCGGCGGGTTTCTTCCAACAGGCGCGCATCGTAAACTGCGCTGGCGGCCTGCCCGGCCAGCAGGCTCAAGAAGTGGACATCCGCTTCGTTGAATTTGCGCGTGCTGGGCTTGATTTCAGCCAGGGTCAGGGTGCCGATCAGCTCGCCGCCAAACAGCATCGGCACCTGGCAAAGCGCGCTGAAGGGATGGCTGGCATAATCTGGCAGGCGGTGTTCCCAGTTTTGGTAGTCATCGATCACCATTGGTTCGCGTGTTTGCGCGACGCGTCCCGTCATGCCTTCGCCCATTTTGATGCGTCCGCTCGTTTTGATTTCGCGGCCATGGGAGATTGCCAACGCCAGTTCATTTTGCGCCGGGTCGTAAAGATCAATGGATCCATACGGCGCAGCCAGCAGCTTGCGGGCACGCTCAATGATGATGTCGAGCAGCGTGGGCAAATCGTGGCGGATGGCCAGGTCGCCGGTGGTCTCATATAAGGCCGCGAACTCGTCGGCGCGGCGTCTCAGGGTGTCCTCGGCGCGTTTGCGCTCGGCCAGTTCCGTCTGTAATTGTTCGTTGGTATGTTTGAGCTGGTTGTGGACGATAGCCTGCTCAATGGCAAAAACGAGTTTATTGAGATAACCGTCGTTTTTGGTGATGTAATCGGCGGCGCCCAGCTTTAATGTGGCGATGGCGACGGCGTCATCGCCATCGCCAGAGATGATGATATAAGGTGGGGCGGCGATGCGGCGGCGTTTAATCTCACGGGCGAAGACCAGGCCGCTGTCGCCGGGCAGGTGCAGGTCAACCAGGATCAGGTCATACTCATGGTTTTTTTCAAGGCGCGCGAGAGCATCGGCGCTGCTGTGAACCACATCCAGCCTGAAATGCGGCGCGTTTTCGGCAAAATACTGCCGGGTCATCTCAATGTCCATCGGATGATGTTCGACATACAGCACATTGCGCTGCGAGGAACTGCTGAGCAGTTTCAGGTTTTTGTTCCGGCTGTGGTCGTTCAGGACATCCCGCAGCAGGTCGGGCAGAGTTTCGAGGTAATCGATTGTTTTGGGGACGTAGTTGGCGGCGCCCAAGCGCAGCGCCCGCACCACCAGTTCATCGTCGCCCATGCCGGTCACGAACACCACCGGCACATTCAGCCCGCGATGAACCAGGTTTTTTAGCAGCTCCAGGCCGTCCATATCCGGCAAGCGCTGGTCGAGCAGCAGCAGGTCAACGTTGTTGTGTTGCAGGCGCGTGAGACATTCCTGCCCGGTGATCACGATCTCGATTTCGAAATCGGTTGTGTTCTCGGCGAAATGATATTGGGTTTGATCCGCGTCGGTGGGATTGTCCTCAGCGTACAGCACGCGGATTTTGGGTTGTGTCGTTGTCATCTCGGCTATCTCCTGCCGTCGAGTTCGGGGAAGGGCGGCTCGCTGGTCTGCAACCAATAAAGTTTGATGTGTTTGATCACGGTGACGAAGGCGCCAAAATCCAACGGTTTGACGACGTAGGAATTGACTCCCAGCTCGTAAGCGCGGCTGATATCGTGGTCCTGATGTGAAGTGCTCAACAGGATGAAGGGGATTTGTTTCCAGATCGAATTCTGCCGGGCCAGGCGCACAACCTCGGCGCCGTCCAGCCTGGGCAGGTTAAGATCCATCAAAACCAGCACCGGCAGATCCGGGTCGTGTGTTGTGGGATGCTTGTCAATGAACTGCAAGGCCTGTTCGCCATCCTGGCAGATATGCAGCGGATTGAGCACGTTGTTTTCTTCCAGCGCCTGGAGCAAAAAGTCCAGGTCCATGGCATTATCTTCCACGATCAGGATGGGGCGCGCCTGGGGTTTGGAGCGGAGAAGCTCCGGATTGATGACTGCCATGCTGAATGCCTCGCTGTCGGTTGGTTTATTGGACTAAATCGGGCAATTCAACAAAGAAGGTAGCCCCCTGGCCCGGGGCTGATTCGGCCCAAATTCGGCCGCCCTGCTTGTCAAGAACTTTTTTGACGATAGCCAGCCCGGCGCCGGTTCCCTCGTACTCATCAACGCGCACCAGCCGGTTGAACAGGCCGAAAATGCGGTCGTGGTAGCGCATGTCAAAGCCGATGCCGTTGTCGCTGACGCTCAGCTGCCAGGCCTCGCCGGTCTGTTCGGCCCGGATGACGAGCCGCGGCGTGGCGGACTTGCTGCTGTATTTGATGGCGTTGTCGATCAGGTTGGTCATGACCTGGATCAATCCGCGTTCCCAAATTTCGAGTGTGGCGGATGGCACGTCCAGCGAGACATGCACGTGCAATTCGTTGATCACCAGGTTGCGGTCTTGCAGGATGGTCTCGACCAGGCTGCGCAGGTTCACAACCGTCGGCACTGGCAGATCGGCATCCAGGCGCGAGTAACGCAGCAGGTCTTCAATCAGGCCATCCAGGTTGTGCGTGACGGACAGAATCTGGCCGACGCAAAACAGGGCGCGCTCGTCGAGTCCATCGCGATGCTTGCGGGTCAGTTCGCTGGCGTAACCGGCGATGCCGCGCAAAGGCGCTTTCAGGTCGTGCGAGATGGTGTGCGCAAAATCCTTCAGTTCCGCGTTGCGCGCCCGCAGCATTTTTTCAGATTGTTGCAGTTGTTCGGTGTTTTTCTTCAGGTTAGCATTCAGCGTCACCATGCTGGCATTGGTCTCGGTCAGTTCCTGGTTGAGACGGGTCAATTCCTCTTCGCGTTGGCGGAGCTGGCTGAGCGCACCTAACAATTCCGCGTTCTGGGTGCGGATTTCATCCAGCGGCGATGATTCGGCGCGGGTGGCGGCCAGCGTATCCCCAATTCGACGCATCACCGCCGCTGTGACGGGTGGGGCGTTAGGCGGCAGCTTCTTCCCGAACGAGATGGTGGTGCCTTTGTTGGGGCTGGTTTCGATCTGGAACGTATCCATCAGGCGCTGGGTGCCGGTAATCCCAATGCCCATCCCGGTTTGCGAGGCATAATGGCCTTCCAGGATGGTTTCCAGTTCTTTGATACCCTGGCCCTCGTCGCGCACAATCACCGAAAAAAGCTGGGGCGTGGCGGCTACATCCATCAGGAACTCAACTTCGCCGCCTCCGCCGTATTGGTAGGCATTGCGGGCAATTTCCGAAACGGCGGTACACAGGCGCGTTTGAGCATTCCGGTCAAAGCCTAATAACTCGGAAATCAGGCGTGTGCGCTGGCGGGCATAGACAATATCCTGCTCATAACGTATTTCAATGCGGGTGATTCTTACGCCCATGCCGTACTCCTTGCTTCCTTGAACACCAGCACTGTCGAGTCGTCGTTCTGTCGTTGGTGATTGCGAAATAACATCCCGGCAATCAGCATCGGATGGCGCCAGCGTAAGCCCGGGAAGCTCTCCAAATTCCAACGCGTGTCCAATCCATCCGAATTCATGATTAACATCCCGCCTTCCGGCCAGAGATAAGTGAACTCTTGAATCTTGCGCGCTTCGAGTCCCACGGTGCCGTTGTAAGAGACCAGGCTGTGGATCTCGTCACTGGAGATGATGCGCCCGGCAATATTGCCCACCCCGGCGAAACGCAGAATGCGCTGACTCAAAATCACCTCGGCGATTGCTACCGCCGCGCCGCGCGTGTGCCGCAGGGCCGCGTGCATATGTGTGATGATTTGCGCGGGGTTGTGATGAGCGTATTTTTTGAAAATAACCTTGGCTTCCCCGGAGGCTTCAGCGGCAAAATGTCCGTGCCCGAGTCCATCGGCCAGCAGTATCAGCACCCGCCCGGGGGTTTGGTGGATGGCCCAGGCGTCGCCGGATTGTTCCTCGCCATGAATGGGCAGGCAGACCACTCCCAGCTCTGACGCGCTGCCGCGCACGGGCGGCAAGAGCGGTGTCGGTTGCCGCCAAATTTGGCTGAACGCCACCACGCCCTGTCCGGGGATGGAATAAATGTCAAACTGGGAGGAAAGTCTTTGGATGGCGCCCAAACCGGTCCCCGGGCTGCCCGCCGTTGAAAAGCCGTCTCGCAGACTGTCGTTGATATTGCGGATGCCCGGGCCTTTATCCAGCGAAAGGATTTCTATCCCGGGCTGATCGTCAGCCTGGATGGTACGAAAAATCAGCTCGCCGCCCCCGGCATGTTTCAACAGGTTGGTGGCCAATTCGGTTACAACAATGGAGACGTGCCCAACGCGGGTTTCATCAAAGCCCGCCGACTGGCTGATCGAAGCTGCCAGCCGCCGGGCTTCACCCACCTGGCTTTGTTCCACCACCTGCAGGCGATTGATCTCTTTCATTTCCATCTCGCAATCGTGACGCGGGTGCCCTTGCCGGGCTCAGAGAAAAGGTTGAATTCATTGACCAGCCGTTTGGTTCCGCCCAACCCCAATCCCAGGCTGCCACGGCTGCTGTAGCCATCTGTCATTGCCAACACAATATCGGGGATGCCCGGCCCTTGGTCTTCAAAGGTCAGCCGGATGCCGCGCCGAATGGTGTCATCCAGCATCTCCAGCAAGGCGCTGCCTCCCCCGCCGTGATCGACCGTGTTACGGGCCAACTCGCTGACGGCTGTCACCAGCTTGGTCTGGTCCACCAGGCTGAATTTCATGCTGATTGTCCAGTCGCGCACGATTCTTCGCGCGCGGACAACGTCCTCATCCGTGCGCAAAGGGATGGTTTCACTGCGCAGGATGTTAATCGTCATTGGCATCCACAGATGCCTGCATGCGGGCTTCGAGCAGAGCCATGCCCTTATCCACATTGAGTGCTGTGTAAATGTTTTCCAGCGACAGTCCCAACTCCACGATCGTGATCGCTACCGCTGGCTGCATTCCAACGACCACGGTTTCGGTTCCCAGGGCGCGCGTCATGGCAGCGATATTATCCAGCATGCGCCCGATGAAGGAGTCGACCACATCCAGGGATGAGATGTCAATCAACACGCCTTTGGAGCGTTCCTTCGCCACGCGAATGGTCAAATCATCCTGCAAGGCCATGGCCAGGCGGTCGTGCATATCCACCTGGATGGAGACCAGCAAGAAATCACCCATTTTGATAATCGGAATTTTATCCATTGGACCACGTCTGTCTAGTTTTGCTTGCGGTTGACGGTGATGCCCATTTGTTTGAAAGTATAGGACAGCGCATCCGCCAGGGAGGCTTTGGTGACCACATCGCCAAAGGCGACACCCAGATGCACCATGGTCTGGGCGATCTGCGGACGAATGCCGCTGATGATGCACTGCGCGCCCATCAGCCGCGCCGCAGCTACGGTTTTGAGCAGATGCTGGGCCACCAGGGTGTCCACGGTTGGGACGCCGGTGATGTCGATGATGGCGTATTCGCTGCTGGTGTCGACAATGGTTTGGAGCAGGTTTTCCATCACCACCTGGGTGCGGGAACTATCCAGCGTGCCGATCAGCGGCAGGGCCAGAATTCCACTCCACAGGGTTACGACCGGGGTTGATAACTCCAGCATTTCAAATTGCTGCTGTTTGATGACTTCTTCGCGGCTGCTCAGGAAGGTTTCGGCAGTGAATAAGCCCAGTCTGTCGAGCAGGGTGGTGCCAATCCAAAATTCTTCCGCGAGGGCTGAAGTATCCTGACCGCACTCTTCTTGCAGGCGGGCAAAGAGCGGTTGTTTCAACGAGAAGATGAAGGTGGCGGTTTCAGTGGGGGTAAAGCCCTGGCTGGCGCGCGAGCGTGAAATTCCAGACAGGAAATCCTTGACCGGAATCCACTCTGGGGTATTTAAATCTAACAGGTTGCCTGTAGCGGTTGCCCTTTTGAGCAGCGTCAAAAACTCGGCTGAATCGCGGCGTAGGTCGGTGGATGATATCAAGTCCTTGCGTAGGGTGAATGAGTCCAGTTGCGCCTTGATCCAATCATCGAGCAGGGGCTTTTCTAAACTGGATAGGATGTCGGGGATTTTGCTGATGCGGTTGGTGGTCATTAGGATAATTCCTTTCTTGGGTTTGGGGTGTCAAAAATGTCAACAATGGCTGAAATTGCCAGGAGAAGCGAGGAGGATAGGTGGCAGTGTTCCTGGTTTTGCTGAGACTTCCATTTAAAGCTTTGTCAGGGTCGGAAAAATGTGCTTGAATTATTAAGCATCGCATTTTACCAAATAATCGGTTATTTTGTGTAACTTTTAATTGTTTGCAAGCGATTGGATGAAATCCATCCCAGGCTGTTGCGATTCTAGCTGTCTCGAGCCTGCCTCTTCATTATTAATGGGCGTATTGTCTGGCAGTCCGCTCATAGTGTTGAGACAGTTTCCTTTTTGGGATCCGGCGTCGTCAGGGCGGATTGGGAAAACAATCCGTAAATATAAATAAAAATATAAATAAAATTCCTACTTGAATTAATTGCAACTTTCTTGTATAATGAGATTACATTTCGCTTGAGTTTGTCAGTTTTCAACCTCTGGTGAAATGGTTTGGAAAAGTACTTTCACAACTTGAGTAATGGCAACAAAGGAAGCATTGATCCAGGGATTTATTTGGTCGCTCCTTCTTCTCGGTGAACAACCGGAAGATGGTGTCCCTGGGGAGCTAATAGCGAAACCGGCCCTGTCACAGGCTGGTTTTTTTGTTTAATCGTGCAGAATCGGCGCATTGTGTGGAACGGCTTGACAGGTACGAATACAACCTGTAGTCAGGTAACAAAGGAAGCATTGATCCAGGGATTTATTTGGTCGCTCCTTCTTCTCTGTGAAAATCGGAAGATGGTGTCCCTGGGGAGCTAATGGCGAAACCGGCCCTCTCGCAGGCCGGTTTCTGTTATTTAAGGCGCAGAGCCGATAGATTGAGTGGAAGTTTTGGAGGTGCTTATTTTATTCTTGTCGCAGACGCTGTAGGTCCGTCCGGGAGTTGACAGACCCCGTTTCCGGTTCTCGACATCCTGGCAGGTAAAGACCGAAAACCGAACAATTACCAGGCAGAGCAATTCTCAGGTTTCCCAGATTTTTTTATTGTAATCGGCCTCAATTTTATCTTCGGGAACCTCATAACAAATCTGGTCGATCCTGATCTCCAGCGGAGATGCAGGTCTGTTAGATGTTGCTGATGCTAAATTATCGAATGAATCAAAGAGGAGCGCTTATGACAAATATTATTCAACATTTGGCCGCGGATATGAATATCACTTGCGATGAGTTTGTCGGTGAAATGCGAAAGCTGGGTTGCAGCGAGCCAACTGCGCTAAAAATCTGGCGCGGGGAGTACGAGACGTTTGAAGACTACAAAGATAACGACATCAACCTCAGCAATTTACGCAAAGCGGCGTATGTGCTGAAGGTTGGGACCGGGACCTTGATCCCAAAGTAAAGGAATTGCACGCGTAATAAGATTGGAATTTTTTGATCCATTAGCTGACAGAGGCAGCACCTCGTCAGCGTTTGCAACAAGGAGAATGAAATGAAAAAAAGTAATCGATTTACCCTCACATCAATTTTTGCGATATTCATTTTGTGTTTTAACTTGATGCACGTGCAGCCAGCCATGGCTGACGAAAGCGCGCCAACTGACCCGGCGCCAGCCGCCGATGTGACGGATGTCCCCGCTGCTGACCAGGCTCCCGCTGGTGGCAGTGCTGATGCGCCTGCGGTTGAGCCGCCCGCGCAGGCCGCTGAACCGGCGACCAACGTCGACGTGCCCACCGAGGAACCTGTCGCTCCGCCTGTTGTGAGTGATGAGATCCCTCCAATTGATGGTGCGGCAGCGACCGGCCCCTCGTCAGTGGCCGAAACGCTGGCCGCTCTGCCGGAAGATGTATCCCTGGTGGTACTGGGTGCCAGCGGAGTGTCATTGCCGCTGGGTACTACCGAGGCGGCGCAAATCATCGAAGTAGTCGATCCGATGTGGTGCCCGGCAGGAACAGCCCCGGGCGGTACAGGTTGTACTACCAATTTCCCCATTTCGCAGGACCTGATCGATGCCATTGATTCCAGCAACCCAGCCTCAACTGTTTCGCCTTACGAACGCAACGGCATCATTTACTTTACTGCCAATCCCGGCAATAGTTCATTTGCGCTAATTCCGGGAGGTGGTAATGCTATCGAGACAGTAGACTACGATGCTCTTAAGCAATATAGTCTGATCCTTCAAGGTGGCTGGGATGGCCCTGGGACGACTACTTTTAAAGCAGGTCAGACCAACTTCGGCTCCAATTCCATCACGATCGGCACTTCCTCCAATCGCTGGGGGGGCAATATTACCCTGAATAACTTTACATTTACTGGGGGCACCACCGCCAGCGCTGTGACTATCTATACTTCCACAGGGGCTATTACCCTGGACAATGTGGATGTAACAGATCAGGCTGGAGAATTAAATACCGCTTTGCTCAACAGCACCTCCGGCAACATCACCGTTCAGAACGGCAGCAGCTTTGATGGCGATAACACCGGCACCAATAATGGATCAAATAAAACCAGTAGAGGCTTCTCTGCCACGACCAACAGTGGCACAATTTCCATTTCAGATACGATTTTCCAACAGGCTTTTAAATTTGGCAGTACGAATTACAACGGCGCCACACTCAGCGCTCCAAACATTTTGCTGACCAATGTAACTTCCCAAAATAATGATGGGAATGGCATTATTGTAAGTGGAACACCGGCAACGACAGTTAAGGTTTCCGGCGGCTCATTTAGTAATAATGCGGGATATGGACTTCAGCTTAATGGCACCGGCACACTTTTTGTGTCGACTTCAGCCTACCCGGCCTGCACTGGTAATAATCCATCCGGCTGTTTCAATGTTACTGCGGTATTTGATAATGACCTCGATGGGGTCCGGGATTCAACCGACACCGATGATGATAACGACGGCGTGCTGGACGTGAACGACGCCTTCCCGTTTGACAAGAACGAATCTGTCGATACCGATAAAGATGGCATTGGCAACAACGCCGATACCGATGATGACGGTGACGGCGTGGCTGACACAAGCGATGCCTGTGCTCTCGGCGCCAAACTTGGCACGGATACCGACGGTGACGGCTGTAAGGACACCACCGAAGATACTGACAATGATAACGATGGCGTGCTGAATGCCAACGACGCCTTCCCGCTTAACGCGGCCGAATCTGTCGATACTGACAAGGACGGCATTGGCAACAACGCTGATCTCGATGATGACGGTGATGGCGTCTTGGATACGGTCGACGCCTTCCCGCTCGACAAGAACGAATCCGTCGACACCGATAAGGATGGCATTGGTAACAACGCCGACACCGACGACGACGGCGATGGCGTGCTGGACGTGAACGACGCCTTCCCGCTCGACAAGAACGAATCCGTCGACACCGATGGCGATGGAATTGGCAACACTGCCGATACCGATGATGATAACGATGGCGTGTTGGATGTGAACGACGCCTTCCCGCTCAACCCGGGCGAGTCGCTCGATACCGATGGCGACAGCACTGGCAACAACGCCGATCCTGACGATGACAACGATGGCGTGCTGGATGCGAACGACGCTTTCCCGCTCAACGCAGCCGAATCGGTCGACACCGACAAGGACGGCATCGGCAACAACGCCGATCCCGATGACGATAACGATGGCGTGCTGGACGCGAACGACGCTTTCCCGCTCGACGCAACCGAGTCGCTCGACACCGACAAGGACGGCGTTGGCAACACCGCTGATCTGGATGATGACGGTGATGGCGTCCTGGATGCGGTTGACGCATGCGCTCTCGGCGCCAGCCTTGGAACGGATACCGATGGTGATGGTTGTAAGGACACCACTGAAGATATCGATGATGACAACGACGGCGCTTTGAATGCCAATGACGCCTTCCCGTTGGATGCAACTGAATCAATTGATACCGATGGCGATGGCATTGGCAACAATACTGACAGCGACGATGATGGCGATGGAATTGTCGACGCGAACGACGCCTTCCCGCTCGATGCCACTGAAACGGTCGATACCGATGGCGATGGCATTGGCAACAATACTGACAGCGACGATGACGGCGATGGAATTGTCGATGCAAACGACGCCTTCCCGCTTGACGCCGCCGAAACGCTTGATACCGACAAAGACGGCATTGGCAACAACGCTGATCTCGATGATGACGGTGATGGTGTGGCTGACACGGTCGACGCTTTCCCGCTCGATGCCAATGAAACGGTCGATACCGACCATGATGGTGTTGGCAACAACTCCGACAGCGACGATGAAGGCGATGGACTTTCTGATGCGAACGACGCCTTCCCGCTCGACGCTGCTGAAACGGTCGATACCGACAAGGACGGCATTGGCGACAATACCGACAGCGACGATGATGGCGATGGTGTGCTGGATGTAAACGACGCCTTCCCGCTTGACGCCGCTGAAACGGTCGATACGGACAAAGACGGCATTGGCGACAACGCTGATACCGACGATGACGGCGATGGAATTTCTGACGCGAACGACGCCTTCCCGCTCGACGCCACTGAAACGGTTGATACCGATAAAGACGGCATTGGCGACAACGCCGATACCGACGATGACGGCGATGGAATTTCTGACGCGAATGACGCTTTCCCGCTTGACGCCACGGAAACGGTCGATACCGATAAAGACGGTATTGGCGACAACGCCGACAGCGACGATGACGGTGATGGTGTAGCTGACGCAAACGACGCCTTCCCGCTCGACGCCACCGAATCGCTCGATACCGACAAGGATGGCGTTGGCAACAACGCTGATCTCGACGATGACGGCGATGGCGTGGCTGACGCGAACGACATCTTCCCGCTCGATGCCACAGAATCGGTCGATACCGATCAGGATGGCCTGGGCAACACCGCCGATACCGATGATGATGGTGACGGCGCGCTGGATGCGGTTGACGCTTTCCCGCTCGACAAGAACGAATCACTCGATACCGATCAAGACGGCCTGGGTAACAACGCCGACACCGACGATGACAATGATGGTGTCCTGGATACCGCTGATGCCTGTTTGACTGTGGCTGGCCTGGCTTCCAACAATGGTTGCCCGGTACTGCCTACCCTTCCCTCCACAACCTTTGGGATTGGCGGCGCGACCGATGACAATACCCCCGGTACGCCTGCGGCGCTTCCGCTTGTGGTTCCTCCCGCCGCCCTGGGTATCATCCCGGTCACCGGCGGCCAACTGACCACCCTGAGCTGCACCGACACCCCCACCACCCTGATGCAGTCTGGTTTCCAGGTTGCTTTTGCCTCGCTGTGCGGTTACTCCACCATCGTGGATCAGACCGTGGAAGTCAGCATGCCCGGCAATCTGCCCGACAGCAATTCCTTTGTGGGCGGCATCAACCTGACCATCTTGCAGGATGGCAATCCCGTCAACGTATTGCCGGATGGCGCCATCATCATCCTGTCGTTTGAGATCCCCGCCGGCATGAGTGGCGAAAGTCTCGCGCTCCTGTACTGGGATTCAGCCGCAGGCGCCTGGGTGGAGAAGAGCGCCACCGTTGAAGATGGCAAGCTGGTGGCCTTCAATATCGAGGCGCCTGGCACCTTCGTGGTCGTAAATAAAAAGGTCACCGCGCAGACCGATCCCCAACCTGTTACCGGCAGCAGCGACTTCTATTCGTTGGTGGCGGCCTGGTTGAAAGAGTTAGCCCAGCTCTTTGGCGCTCATTAGTCAGGCCAGGCAGGCTCTTTCAGCGCTTGATTAACCTTGTTTGAAAGCAGGGGCGGCCCGCCGGGTCGCCCCTGCTGCGTACCGGACAAGTTCTCAGTAAGAAGTTATCAAGTTCTTGGGAAGAACTTATCCGGTTCTTGGTAAGAACTGGTGAGTCTCTTGGTAAGAGACCATGAGTCTCTTGGGAAGAGACCGTGAGTCTCTTGGGAAGAGATTATCAGTAAGGGCGCCATATTTCGAATCGGTTAGGTTGAGCCAAAGAAGATCCTTTTGGGGTAAAATGATGCGTATGTTGTGGTGATAGCCATTGGACAAGGGCACAAGTTACAGATAGTTTTTTTGAAGTGGGATAAAGGTAAGAAAATGACCGATCAAATCTTCTCTTCACAGGTTATTTCCCGGCGCTGGCAATTAGCCCGGTTTTTGAGCGTTCTCATCGAGCCCTCGCCTGCAATTATTGAGCTGCCACGCCGCCGCCGCGCCCGCATGCTTTCTGCCCTGCTGATCATCACGCTTCTGCTTGCTGTCATTTCCCTCTTTTTGACCATTCTGGATGTCAACCCGATCCCCAAGCAGGTGAATGAAAATCTTGTTTTGATCGACTTGCTCGCAATGCTGGGCCTGCTGGGTTCTTATGGGTTGAGTCGCACGCGTTTTTCAGGGGCGGCTGCCATCATCACGGTTGTTGTCATCCTGCTCGCCGTTTTCATGGCCGTTTTCGCTAATCCGGGCGTTGGGATGGTACTTCCGTACATAACCCTGGGAGTTCTGATGGGTGGCATGTTTCTTCCGCCGCGCACGACAATACTGATTTTTGTAATTACGGTCACCATCATCAGCGCTTTGCCCCTCGCCATCCCCGGTTATCCTGTTTCCGATCTGTTCGTTGCAGGTTTTTTTGTCCTGATCGTGAGCGCTGTCGTCGTGTTGGGGACGACTTTGAACAGCCTGGACCTGGAGCAAATTGAAGCCCAGTCGGGCGCGTTGTTGGAAAGGGAAGCCAGCTTGCAGGAGGCGGTTCAGAAGGCCCAGGATGCGAATCGAGAACTGTCGAGCCGCGTCAATGAACTCAAACAATTGAGCGCTGAAGTTTCCCTGTTGAGCAAGATGAGCCAGATGCTGCAGGCCTGCCAAAATGACGCCGAGGCGAAGGCTGTGATTGGTCAATTCGCCCCGCAATTGTTCCCTGCCACAACCGGCGCAGTCTATCTGATTAACGCCTCACGCACCTACATTGAATCGATTGCCGCCTGGGGTGAGGCCTCCGCGCCTTTGAGCGAGCGTATTTTTGGCCCGAATGAGTGTTGGGCTTTGCGCCGTGGGCGCGCGCACCTGGTGCAAGACCAAGCCTCCGATCTTGCCTGTCAGCATGTGGAAACCAATGCTCGAGCGGCTTTCCCCAGCCTGTGTGTGCCTTTGATGGCCCAGGGCGAGGCCTTGGGCTTGTTACATCTGGAAAGTGAACAGGTCTCGGTTTCATTAACGGAGAGCCAGCAGCTCCTGGCGCAGTCCGTCTCCGAAGATCTTTCGCTGGCACTCGCCAATTTGAAGCTGCGCGAGACTCTGCGGCATCAATCCATCCGTGATCCGTTGACCGGGCTGTTCAATCGACGTTATTTTGAAGAAACCTTTGATCGTGAACTGCAGCGCGCCGTGCGTAATCAAAGCGCTTTGGGTGTCATCATGATCGACATTGATTTCTTCAAGCGCTTCAATGATTCGCTTGGGCACCAGGCGGGCGACGTTCTTTTGCACGAATTAGGGACATTCTTAAGAACGCATATCCGAGCGACGGATGTCGCCAGTCGTTTTGGCGGCGAGGAATTTGTCTTGCTTTTGCCGGAGACCTCGCTGGGGCTGAGTGTGGAATTGGCCGAGGAACTGCGTGAGGGAGTTGCCGCGCTGCGAGTGCCATTTCGGGGACAACTGCTGGGGCCGGTTACCATTTCGGTGGGGATCGCCGCTTTTCCCGATCACGGTATGGATATCGAGACTCTCCTGAATCTGGCATATTCCGCCCTCTATCGGGCCAAGCAAGAGGGACGAAATTGCCTCATGACGGCCTACCGCTGACGAAAACGAAGAGTCCCGACCGGGCAGAACATCAACTGCCGGTCGGGACTCTTCGCTATCTTGGGGTTGTTGTATGGAAAGTTGGCTGAACCTGGGGGATTTAACCTGCCGCGATTACAGCGAGATTCCAACGGAATTTTGGCGCACAAAAGAAATCGCCTCGCGCCGGTTTTCGACTTCCAGCTTATCCAGAATGTTGCGAATATGATGTTTGACCGTGTTTTCAGATAAAAACAGGCGCTGCGCAATTTGCAGGTTGCTGGCATCCTGTTCCAGCTCGTGTAACACGTCCAGTTCGCGTGGGCTGAGGCGGCTCAGCAGTTTTTCCCTGCCAGCGCTGGAAACAGGCAAGGTCCGCGAGAATTCGTCCAACACGCTGCTCATCATCTGGCGCGAAATCGCTTTCTCGCCTCGGCTGAGGGCGCGCAACCCGGCCAGCAGGTCCGAGCTGGTCACATTTTTGAGCATGTAGCCCTTCGCGCCAATCCGCAGCGCCGCGAAAAGGTTCTCCTCGGTCTCATAAACAGTCAGGAAGATAATCTTGCAGTCCGGCAAATGGGATCGGATGGCGCTGGTCGCATCCAGCCCGGTTCCATCCGGCAGGGAAAAATCCATCAAAATGATATCCGGTTTATGGAGAAGCGCCTGTTCAATGCCTTCATGCACGCTTCCCGCGTATCCAACCGCTTCGAAGTCCGTGGTGGAACGCACCAGGCTGATCAGTCCTTCACGAAAAAGGATTTGATCATCGATTACCAATACTTTTTGTGGACGTTCGGGTTGGTCGTTGAGAGTATTCATAGTTTCGCTCCAGACAGATGGAGAACAGGGAGTGGGACGCGCACGGAAACCGTGGTGCCCAGTTTTTCGGTGGTGACCAGAGATACCTGGCCGCCAACCTGCTCCAGCCGCTCACGTAAAATTTCCAAACCAAAATGCTGATCTGTGTTAACTTCATCAGGTTTGAAGCCTACCCCGTTATCTGAAATGGTCAGGGAAACGGTATCTTCGCCCCATTCGGTAATTACGATTAATTTGCTTGCCTGGGCATGTTTTTCCACGTTGCTGAGGGCTTCCTCAAAGACATAGAAGATGGCGCGCTTGACATCCATTGCCAGGGGCAGTTGTTTTCCTATTGTTTGAAAATCGATCTCAAGCTGGGACCGTTTGGAAACCTTCCGGGCATGCTCCGCCAATAAATTTGTGAGCATGGGCGTGGTTTCGGGCTGCATGGTTTCGAGGGTGCCGCGCACGACCTCGTACGCATCCCTGGCAGCTTTTCGCAGGTGCTCAAGGTCAGGCAGAACGTTTTCAAGCGTAAGCTGGTCTTTCATGGTGATCAGTTGATCCAATTTGAAGTGCAGATAACCCAGGTTGTGGCCGAGATGGTCATGTAAATAGTGCGAGACCCGGCGCCGTTCCGCCAGGGTGGTTTCTGATGTGTTCATTTCAAGATACTTTTTGCGGTCCTGGCCAACCTTGAGCGCAAACCCGATCTCATCCCCGATGTTTTCGAAAATGGTCTGTTGGTCATGCGTGAGCGTTTGTCCAGCGGATAGTGTAAAGAGAATCATCCCGATCATTGCCTGGCCATAGCGCACTGGCAGACAAAAGGATTGCGCACCTATCGGTAGGGAGCCCGGCAAACCATCCGTCCCACACTGGATGAATTCCAGGAAGGCGGTAGGTTTTTCCTTCATATACTTTTCCAGCGTCGAGAGCGCCACCAGTTTAGCCGTCTTCTGATCGGCAGGCGGCCACTGCGCCACCAGTTCAAGCCGATTTGAAATTGGCTCGCTCACATATAAACAGGATTGTTCAATTTCAGTGACGGTGCCCGGGAACCTGACCAGCTGGGTTGCAAGTACATCCCAATCGTTGAAGCTTGAAAATTCCAGGCTCAATTTGTGTTTCTGGTCGATGATCTTTCTCATCTTTTCCCGGGCATTCATGCCGCGCAGGGTGGAATCATACAAAACCCCAATAATCGCCAGCATCGCCAGATAAATCAGCAATTCAGCCAGGTGAACAGGATCGTTCTTCAAGCGGGAGAAATCGAATCCCTCCAAAGCCGCCAGCAGCACAGCTATGAAGAAAATCAACCACCAGTGTCGATTTGGGATCCAACTTTGTTCTTTACGCATCTCGCTCATCTCAGGGAAAAGTGAAAAACTGCTTGGGCAACCTGTTCCGTGCCGGGGTTACCCGGCTCCGGCTGCTATCTGCCAGGAAGAGACTCAGTCACTCAACAGGGCGCCGGTCCCGACTTTAAACACATCCGCCGCCTTGCGCAGATTGCTCAGATAAACATCGTTTTCGTTAAACGCGCTGAAGGTTTCGTAACCGCCAGTCCATAATTTTTCTGCGGTTGGTTCGCTGCAACCCCGTTTGCGCATTTCACCAATAAACTCATCATAGGATATATTATTGCGGTCAGCCAATACTTGAATTCTACTGGTCATGTTGATTTCTCCGAAGGATTAAAGGGGCAGGCACGATATCGCTGGCAGGGAGGTTGCGAGCCTGACAGGAAGTTTCGCATCAGCAACCATTAAAAATTAATAGCGAAACCGGCCAGTGGCCGGTTTCGCTATTAGCTCCCCAGGGTCTTCCTTTTTGAATTTCAAAAAGGATGGCGACCGAATAAATCCCTGGATCTTGGCTTCCACAACAGATTAGTATTGAATTGTCGTTTTGTTTGTATCTAGACAAATATTATCTAATTTGAAACTAAGCGCATTGTACATCAAAATAAAGGGGAATACAAGTGCTAATTCGAATTTGATTTCCATGTCAATTTCTATTTCCGCTACCTGACAGAGAAAGGTTGATCGGTTGGTGGCAGGCGGGGGATAAGTTCGAAGAACGAGGCGACGCGTCATTGTTGGGAAGGCTCAATAGCGTTGGAATCAGCCAAATGATTAACAACTGATGAACAAGGTGTTAACACAATTTCAAAAAAGCCATCTCAAGATGGCTTTTTATTAATACCTGGACGAGGCGGGCGGGCGATGTAATTCGTTTACGGTTCAAGTATTATCCTTACAAGATAAACCGGACATTTTTAGGAGCATATGACTGCAACCTGCGTTCTCATCATGCAACAAAGTGAATTATTGGACCAGGCGCTGTCTTCCATGCTGCGTAGTTCAAGCTTTGATCACAAGATAATCACCAGCGTGGCTCACAACCTGGAAGAGTTGATGGCTGAAATTGCTGACCTGATGCCAAATGTGATTGTTTTGGGCGAATCTATGCCACTGGCGGCCCGGGATACTCTGGCTCCACTGCTGATGGCCTACACTGAGCTGAAAGTTATTGTGGTCAGTGAAGATACCAATTGGTTGCATGTCTTCCATAAGAAGGATTTATTGTTAACCCGACAGAGTGATTTGCTCGACATCATCAATTTTGATTGAGACCGTTGTTTAAAAGTTTTGATCTTTATCTGAAGGAGTACATATGATCACAGATCGACAACGTGTGGAGAATATCTTTTCTCAAAAGAACCGTAACAGCTCCGCGCTAAGGGATGCGGTTACGGGCCAAGAATGGAAAGTAGGGCCAATTGACCTGAGTACCGGCCTGGCGCTTTCAGTGATCGTCCCAACCAGAAATGAAGCCGGGAACGTTGAGCAGCTGTTAGCCAGCATTCACAAGGCTTTTGCTGGCACAACCCTGGAAGTCATTTTTGTGGACGATTCCACCGACGAGACTCCCCTTGTGGTGACTGCTGCAGTCGGAAAATTCCCATCGCTGAACGTGCGGCTGATTCATCGTCAGCCTGAAGAACGCACCGGCGGATTGGGTGGGGCAGTGGTGGCTGGCTTGCGGGCTGCCCGCTCCGAATATGCCTGCGTTATGGATGGTGACCTTCAGCACCCGCCGGAACTGGTTCCGGTGCTTTTGAAGACAGCCGTCGATCAGCAGGCTGATTTAGTGGTAGCCACCCGTCGCAGTGAAGACAGCCAGGTGAAAGGGTTAAACACCGCCCGCAACCTGATTTCCAAAGGACTGGACCTGATCGCGCGCGTCTTCTTTCCTCGCCAGTTGAAAGGCGTTAGTGATCCGCTGACAGGGTTCTTCCTGGTGCGGGTCAAGGCTCTCAATCTCGACAATCTGCATCCGCGCGGATTTAAGATCCTGATGGAGATCCTGGTCCGTAACCCTAAACTGGGCAAGGCGGAAGTCCCCTTCTGTTTTGGGGAGCGTTTCGCAGGCGAGAGCAAGGCCTCGGCCGCCGAAGCCTGGAAATATCTCAACCTGCTGTGGGCCATGCGCTTCGGTGAAGATTCGCTGCGTTTTACTGGGTTTGCCCTGGTAGGTGCCAGCGGGATAGCCGTCAATGCCCTGGCTTTATATCTGGCGACCGATTTATTACACATTTATTATCTCATTTCGGCGGGTATCGCTACGGTTGTATCCACGTTGTGGAATTTCAGTCTGACTGAAGCCTGGGTCTACGGCTCCGGCGCGCAGGTTGGATCAAAAAGTGCCAGTTCTGTCGCTGCTCAGTCCAAAGGTCGCCCAAAGCGGCTGATCATGTTCTTTCTGATGAATCTGGGCGCGCTGGCGCTGCGCGCTCCGGTGATCTATGTTTTGACCACAGGCTTGGGCGTGTATCACATTTTGTCAAATGCCGCATCCCTGGTCGCATTAACTGTTCTGCGTTTCATGTTGGCCGATAACATTATTTGGGGCCAACCTGCCGTTGAAACTGCCAGTAAATCTAAATTCCGTTTTTGGAGACGTTCCATGAAGAATAGCTATGCTTATAACATTCATAACATTGTGTC
>CAILYI010000080.1 GCA_903838415.1 uncultured Anaerolineae bacterium
CAAAATTACAGAAACAGGACCTTGTACTGCAAGGCTGGATGGTGGACACGGATTAGGCATTGTGATATGTGATACCGCTATGGAAGTAGCAATACGTTTTGCAAAGCAAAATGGAGTTGGAGTAGTAGGCATTTCAGAATCTTCCCATTGCGGAGCTATCGGGCTTTATACTCGCAAAGCTGCTAAGGAAGGAATGATTGGAATCGCTTTTACGCATTCAGATTCGCTTGTTGTGGCGTTTGGTGGAAAGGAACGATTCTTGGGAACTAATCCGATTTCTATTGCATTTCCTCGTTATGGAAGTCTGCCTCTTTGCCTTGATATGGCAACAAGTGCAATACCATGGAATCGAGTCATGAATGCTCGGCGCCAAAACGCTGAACTACCGTCGGGTGTTGCAATTAATAAGACAGGGGAATTCACAACAGATCCACAAGAAACAGCCGCGCTATTTCCTTTAGGAGGCGAGGTGTATGGTTACAAGGGATATGGCTTGGCGTTGATGATCGATATATTATGCGGGCCTTTGAATGGGATGCCTTTTGGCCCTGCTATACCAACAATGTATGGCGATCTTAGTCAACGTCGACATTTAGGCTCTTTGATGTTAGCGATTGACCCTTCTCGCTTTGCGGGAGGAATATCATTACCCGAAACTATCCAGCAAATCACCGAATCTATTAAGCAACAACCCGGCGAGATTTATTTTCCGGGTGAACCTGAGTATTTATGTGAAGTTCAACGCAAAATAAATGGTATCTATATAGACCCTGAATTGCTTGAAGAAATGAATACGTGGTCAAGTAAACTTAATCAAATGAAAATCCGAACCACGTTTATTTGAAAGTAATATTCTCCTATGAGATCATGAGAATTTAAGCATGCTATCAATCAGTATCGTTACCCCCTGTTATAACGAAGCAGAAAATGTTGATGAACTCTACGAGCGCATCCAAAATGCAATGCAAGGGCAGGGTTATGAATATGAACATATCTTTATTGACAACGCATCCACCGATCGCACTGTAGAAAAAATACGGGTGCTGGCGGCAAAGGATGGGCGCGTTAAGGCGATTATTAACACACGTAATTTTGGACATATTCGTTCACCTTATTACGGATTGCTTCAGGCGAAAGGCGATGCGGTGATTGTGATGGCCTCTGACCTACAAGATCCACCTGAGCGTATTCCGGAGTTCATCAGGCAATGGGAGTCCGGTTACAAGGCGGTGATCGGCGTTAAGACCAAGAGTCAGGAAGCGGGCTTGTTTTATTTGTTTCGTACCCTTTATTACAAGACCCTTCGAAGTCTTTCTGAAGTGGAATTGATTGAGCACTTCACAGGGTTTGGCCTTTACGATCAACAAGTAATTGAAACCTTGCGCCAGCTAAACGATCCTTATCCTTACTTTCGTGGGTTAATTGCTGAGTTGGGTTTCCCAATTGCGCGCATTGAGTTTACCCAGCCGCGCCGCAAACGTGGAATCAGTAAGAATAATTTTTATACTCTTTACGATATGGCAATGCTGGGGCTGACTGGCTATACCAAAATTCCGTTGCGACTGGCTACGATGCTTGGATTCCTTTCAGCAGCGATCAGCTTTTTGGTTGGACTGGCTTACCTAATTTATAAATTGGTGGATTGGCAGAATTTCTCCCTTGGACTCGCTCCGGTGGTTATTGGATTGTTTTTTCTCGGATCCATTCAATTGATTTTTCTGGGAATTGTTGGCGAATACATCGGGGCGATTTATACCCAGGTCATGCATCGTCCGCTGGTGATTGAGAAAGAGCGGATTAACTTTTGAAACGTCCGCGCTTGTTTGATACTTTGTTGGGCGCGAAAGCCAACGAACAGACGAAATCACGCAACCGCTGGATGATCTGGTTATCGGTTGCCCTGGCGGTTTTCTTCCTGTACCTGGCGCTGAAAAATTTGGATTGGATCTCCTTTTGGGCCACTTTGCGCGGTGCGCAATATGTATTTTTGCCGGTAGTCCTGGCATGGAGCAGTTTTTCTTACCTCATCCGCGCTTTGCGCTGGAGGGTTCTACTCACTGCTGAAATGCCCATCTCGAGGTTGGATGCTTTTTGGGCCAATATGAGTGGTTATCTTGGTAATAACATCCTCCCGGCGCGTATCGGGGAATTGGTTCGGGCGGCTTATGCAAATCGCGCCGCCAGTCTCAGCCTGTCGTTTGCGTTGGCCAGTGGTCTTTCCGAGCGATTGACGGATGTGTTCGCACTTGTCCTGCTTGGCGCGATCTCGCTTTCGGCTTCGGGCATCACGACGGGAATGCTTCAACGGGCAATCCAGACTATGGCAGTGGTGGCAGGTCTCGGGGCGGTGGTTTTCTTGCTTTTGCCAGGCTTCAGTCCCTTGTTGGCGAAAATCATCGGCTGGATTCCTTTCCTTAATCAAGACATCAAAGAAAATTCACTCTCTTTTATGGAGAAATTTCTGCTAGGGTTGCGGGCGCTGCTTCATCCCCGGCGGGCCGCTGCTTTTGGTTTGTATACTGTTCTGATCTGGCTGATGGATGGTCTTGGCATAATGTTGACTGGTTTTCTGTTGCACATTCCGCTGACGTTGGCGCAGGCCTTTGTCCTGCTGGCGGGATTAGGCCTTTCGAGCGCTATTCCTTCCACACCTGGTTATGTGGGCGTTTACCAGTTTGTGGCGGTAGCTGTACTTGGACCATTTGGGGTTAAATCTGCTTCTGCTTTGGCGCTGATATTATTTATGCAGATTTGCGGTTGGCTGGTAGTAGGCGGATGGGGTTTGGCGGCGCTGGTGCGGCTTTCGCGCAACGCGGATGGATGATGAATTTTACGCTGCGTGATCTTTTTGGTTCTGGCCTGGCATTGAGCCTGTTCCCGTTTGTTTTTATCGCACCCGGCTATGTGGTTGGCTGGGTTTTTGATTTTTGGATCTTCCGCTGTCGACTGCCGCTGGTTCGCCTGGCGATGGCGTTAATTTTATCGGTGGCGGTCAGCCCGGTGTTAGGATTTTTGCTCTATAGGTTGGGTTCCGGCGCGATAGCATTGTCTTTTTTTGGCTTGCTTGGCTTGATCTTTGTTCTGATTTTGTTTCGTACCCGGCCACGCTTTTTTGCTTTTCAACCCGAGATTGCCCGTTACGTTCATGCCGCCCTGTGGATTGGACTGGGTTGGGGGATACTGGCTTTGTTTTCACTGGTGGATTTACAACTGGGCAGCCGCTTGTACGAAACCGTGTCCGCCCAGGACACCACAACGCGCGCCTCGATCATTGATGCCATCTCGCGCACTGGTGTGCCGCCGACAAACCCAGGTTATTATCCGGGCCAGCCCGTTCCATTGACATTTCTCTATTATTTTTGGTATGTACTCGCCAGCCTGGTGGATCAGGCCGGGGGAGTGCTGGTCACCGCTCGCCAGGCGATGATTGCTAGCGTTATCTGGTGTGGATTTGCGCTGATGGCGTTGATCGCAGTTTATACCCGTTTACGCAGCAATCGGAGTGCGCCCCAAATATGGAAACTGGCGCTGACTGGAATCGGCTTGCTTGCCGTCAGCGGGCTCGACTTTTTGCCCGCATCTTTTATTATGTATATTTCACGCAGTGCCACTGGTACCGTTTGGCTTGGCGGAGATATTGAGCATTGGAATGAACAAATCACCGCCTGGCTGGGATGCCTGTTCTGGGTGCCCCATCACACTGCCGCTTTTATTGCCTGTGTGACTGCCCTGTTACTCCTGGAAGGCGTGCGGATGACATCTTTGCGTACCCGTCTGGCCGGACTGGTGCTTGCAGGGTTTGGATTCGCATCCGCGCTGGGATTGTCAGTTTGGGTGACCCTGGTTTTTGCCGTTCTCTGGGGGGTGTTGATGCTGGCGCAACTTATCCAAAAGAATTACCGCATGGCGTTCTGGATGGTCGGCAGCGGGCTGGTTGCTGGATTGGCGATTTCTCCCTTCCTCTGGGATTTATTTCATGGGATGGCGGGCGGAGGCTCGGGTGGGTTTCCGTTGAAAATTGAAATACGTCAGTTTATTGTTACGCTTTTTCTTGAAAACACCATCCCGAGTAATGCCATTCCCTGGCTAAATTTGTTATTTTTACCATTCAATTATTTCATGGAATTGGGCTTTTTCCTGGCGGCAGGCTGGATATGGTGGCTCATGCTTGGACGCAATAGTTGGAAGGAAAACCGCTTCTACCAACTTGAAATATTTATTTTGCTGACGACGGTTCCAATTGTGACTTTCCTCCGGTCCACTGTCATCGGCAACAATGATTTTGGCTGGCGAGGCTGGCTGTTTGGTCAATTTATATTATTGCTGTGGGGCGCTGAGGTTTTGTTCTCACTGCAACAAAAAGATATGCTTTCCCCAAAGCGGGTTTGGGGGTTCGAGATCGACTTGCGGACTGCGAAAAGGATCTTAATACCTCTTTTGATGCTGGGGGTCATGACTACCGTTTTTGACTTCATTCTTCTGCGCTTTTGGCCGATATTGGTTGATCAGAATGTCACAGCTTTCCCGGTTGAGATTTCTCCCGATGCGCACTTGGGAGAGCGAACCTTTGCCGCCCGGCTGGCTTATGAATATATTCAGGAAAATATTCCGGCGAACTGGGTCGTTCAATACAATCCAATGCGGACGCTGGATCGACCGGCTGGTTTGTATGGCTCTCACCAGATGGCTTTGGCAGACTTCACTTCATACGGGGTTTCTCCTGATTCTTTTCAAAAGCGGCGCCAAGAGATTGGCGCACTTTTTGATACCGAAACGACATTCACCTGGCAGGCTGTCGATACTGCCTGTAAGCGCTACTTTATTGATGTGTTAATCATCAATGACACAGATGGCGTCTGGAAAAACCTGCCTGCTTTGAAAATCCAAAGACCGTCCTTGTATCAGAATGATTATTATGAAGTATTTCGATGCAATCCATAACATTTGCCGTGGAATAAGCCATGAAAACCGATGAGACTTTGCAAGAAAACCGACAACATTCCCTTTTGTTAATTTACATTCTCGTGCTTGGCTTGGTTGTTCGGATTGCTGCGGTTATGCTGGGAGATTTTCCGCTTAATGATGGGGGCTTTTTTTATTCCATGAGTATGGATTTGTTGAATAACCGGTTCTTGCTCCCGGTTTATACAACCTATAACCAGGTATCCATCCCTTTTGCTTATCCACCCTTTGGTCTGTATCTTTCCGCTCTTTTTCTGAAAATCGGAATTCCTATAACAAAGACTTTACAATTTGTACCTGCTTTGGTTAGCACGGTGACCATTTGGGCTGTCTATCGATTGGGCTTCAAAATGTTGAATTCACGCTTTCAGGCGCTTTTGTCCGCTGCGGTTTTTGCATCCACACCTTTGGCCTTTATCTGGCGGATTTTTGGCGGTGGCATCACCCGTAGTTTCGGATTCTTGTTTTTGCTTCTGTACCTGAGTGCGTTGTTTTCCTTGTTCAAAAATGAAGGGAGAAGGGCAGGGGCGGTGATTTGGGGTTCATTGACAATCTTGTCCCACCCGGAAGCAGCCAGTAACATGGTATTGGCTGCCATTATATTTTTTTTATTTTTACCAGATAAGAAAAAGATGTTCCAATCCTTACCAATTTTATCCTTGGGTATTGGGTTAATTACTTCAATTTGGTGGGTACCCGTTATATATAATCACGGGATAAACCCATTCCTGTCAGTAATCGAAAATACAACGGGAATATCAGGTTTGAGGATACTCTTGTCGTACCTTGGGAG